>JBDKUG010000046.1:0-8130 GCA_039679815.1 Smithella sp. | reverse complement strand
GATCAAAGGCTCTGCGTCGGGCGGTGTTGATCCCGCTTACATGGGATTGGGACCCGTTCCCGCCGTGCGTAAACTGCTCAGGGTTACCGGCACTTCCATCAAGGATTACGGTCTGTTTGAGCTCAACGAGGCGTTTGCCGCCCAGGCCATTGCCTGCCTGCGCGAATTGAACATTCCCTGGGATATCACCAACGTCAATGGATCAGCCATTTCCATCGGCCATCCGGTTGGCTGTTCGGGAGCGCGTATCGTGCTCGCGCTGGCCAATGAAATGAAGCGGCGAAATGTCAGCCTGGGGTTGGCGTCCCTCTGCATCGGCGGCGGCCAGGGCATGGCCATCGCTATCGAAGCCGTGTAATATTCTTTTTCTCCATCAGCCTCCCGCAGTCCTCTGCGGGAGGCATTTATTCCACACCATCCAGCATGAAAGAGAGATCCTTTTATGCCGCATCAAACGGTCAACGGAATCAAGATTTATTATGAAGAGCGGGGAAAGGGTGAGCCGCTGATTCTCATCAACGGACTGGCGTTTCCGATGGATTTGTGGTTTGCGCAGATTCAGGAGCTCTCAAAAGACTTTCGGGTAATAGCGCTGGACAACCGGGGTATCGGCCGAAGTGACAAGCCGGATGAAGAATACAGTATCGCCATGATGGCCTCGGATGCCGTGGGCCTGCTCAGGGCGCTGGGTATTGAAAAAACCCACGTGGCTGGATTGTCGATGGGCGGCTTTGTCGCCCAGGAAATGGCCCTGTCCTATCCGGAGATGGTCAATCGTCTGATTCTGGTCGCCACCGGAATGGGAGGGATTCGGTCTGCTAAATTGAGCAAGCCATTCTGGGAGAAAGTTGCCGCGGAAATCGCCGGTAAAACGCCCGGGCAGGTATACCGTATTGATATGACGCTGATGACAGCGCCCGGATTTGCTGAAAAACACCCGGACATTCTGGATCAGTCCGTAAGCATGAGGATGAAGAATCCGCAGCCTTTGTATGCTTTTCTGCGTCAGTTTGCCGCCGCCAGCGTTTTTGATATTAACCATATTGCCGGGAACATTTCCCAGCCTGTGCTGATCATTTTGGCCGATCAGGATCCGATCTTTCCGATTCCTCTGGCGGAGGATTACAAAAAAACACTCCCCGGGGCAAAAATGATTATTTACGAAAACTGCGGTCACGCGATTCCTCTGGAAAAACCCGACCGGCTGTCCCGCGACATCCGGGAGTTTCTGGTAGGCTGATAGGGATGCTTGATAATGCGCCCGATATTTGTCATAGTAAACACAAACGGTGCCAGCGACTGAGTATATTGAAAACGGTTACCCCGGACGAAGCCGTCCGGGTGATCAAATCAGGCGATCATATCCATCTGAGTTCTGTTGCCAGTTCACCCCAGTGTCTGGTTTCAGCCATGTGCCGCCGCGGGCGGGCGGGTGAACTGGAGAACGTCCATATTCATCATTTGCACACGGAAGGTCCGGCACCTTACGCCGATCCGGAGTTTGAGGGTATTTTTCAGCTGGATTCCTTTTTTGTCGGCCCGAATGTACGCAGGCAGACCCAGGATGGTTTTGCGGATTACATTCCGGTTTTTTTGAGCGAAACACAGCGACTGTACCGTGAAGGTTATCTTCCCTGCAACGTAGCCATGGTGCAGGTTTGCCCGCCGGATGAACGGGGCTATGTATCTTTGGGAACATCAGTTGACGCGACACTGGCCGCGATTGAGATTGCTGAAACTGTAATTGCCGTCATTAATCCGAATGTGCCGTACACGTTTGGTGATTCCGTAATTTCTGCCGATAAAATCGCTTTTTTTGTCGAAGATGATACTCCGTTGGAAACCGTTCATTTCGAAAAGCCCGATGCCATAGAGTCGGCTATTGGCAGAAATTGTGCAGCCCTCATTGAAGACGGAGCCACCTTGCAGATGGGCATCGGCGCGATTCCCAATGCCGTGCTCAGTGAACTGGGCAGTCATAAAAATCTGGGCATCCACACGGAGATGTTTGCCGACGGCGTGATCCCGCTGGTCGAAAAAGGTGTGATCAACGGCGCAAACAAGATGATTGATGGCGGGAAAATGGTGGCGACATTTCTCCTGGGTTCCAAACCGTTATATGATTATACGCACCAGAACGACCAGGTGCTGATGATGGATGTCCGCTATACCAATGACCCGTTTGTAATATCCAGAAACCCGAAGGTCACAGCCATCAATTCCGCTCTGCAGATTGATCTGACCGGCCAGATCTGCGCTGACTCGCTGGGCAGTAAATTTTATTCGGGTGTGGGCGGACAGATTGACTTTTTTTACGGCGCTTCACGTTCCCGGGGAGGCAAGGCCATTATCGCCATGCCGTCGGTCACGGACAAAGGTATCAGCAAAATAGCACCCGTGCTGCTGCCCGGAGCGGGAGTGGTGACCACACGCGCTCATGTACACTGGCTGGTGACGGAATACGGAGCGGTTAACCTTTACGGCCGGTCGCTGCAGGAAAGGGCCCGGCTGATTATCAGCATCGCTCACCCGTCACACCAGGATGCGCTGGACCGGGCGGCGTTTGAGCGCTTCGGTTCGCATTTTTATTTTATGAAAAGATTGTCAACGTGAAATCGTCCCTTTCTTTTTTCAACTCTTTGAGCAGATTTACAACCCGGTTAAAATCTTTGCCCATGGATTCTTTGGAATCATCGCTGTGTGTCCAGACGATTTCAAACGGACCTTCCACATCCGTGGAAAGAACATCCCAGAGCGCGTCCAGATTGCGGCCGAAGTGCGCGGGAAGAGAAAGCCTTTTTGTGAGCCGATCATAGAGATCGTCCAGAGAATTTATCTTAAGACCGTTTAGCGTGCATCGTTTTATTCGCATGGCGGTACCTCCAGAAAAGTATTATAGTGATCCACAGTAATAAACCGATTTCCGCTGCGGGAAAAAACAAGACGCTTGGCGCCGCGCCGTCCCCCCCTGTAGTCCAGGTCCGCCTCACGCCATTGATTATAAGGCAGCTGCCCCTCCCGGTTATGAAAACGGTCGCCGCCGATGCTGGAACCCCTGAGACCATTTACAGACCACAAATCCCTGCCGGGTTTCCATCCCATTGACCGGGCCTGCTGTTTACTTACAAAACCGGGCGGAAGTTTTTTATGGTCCGTCGCATTCAGATAGCGGAGAACCACAACCAGATCCCGCACATCGATCCGGGGTGAAAGACGTGCGTTGACGGACCGGACAACCTTTTCACATGATTGGGCATAGGCCTGCGTCAAGACGAAAGGGCACAATAGAAGCAGAAAAATAACAGACCGTATCAGAACCCGATGTATCATGGACCATTCTCCTCCATAATACTTTCAACTCCCCTCCAGTAGATTCGGGTGGCGTCCTTAATAAATCTGATAATGGATTCTTCTGAATTCAATTCCGGGATGCTTTTAACAATCGGGCTGTTGACAAGAAGGGCAATTCCATTTGCAAAAATCCATCCCTGAATGAGGACGTCCGTCACCCGTTCAGAGGAAAATTTTTTCATAATGTTATAGTCCTTGAGAATCTGCATGTTCTTCTGAAAGGCTTTTTCCGCATTCACAATATTCACTGCGTTCAGCTTTTCACTGCGAAAGCATCTGAAGAGGTTCTTTTCTTCCCTGGCAAACATGACAAAACCAATGATCATGTCCATCACCGGGTCTCCCGTTCGTACTTTCGACTGATACTTCTCAAGAATGGCCCAGGCCCTTGTTGCGATTTCTTTTTCGATGTCGGGCATGGTAACTCCGCTGTAATAGATGGGCATGGTGGACGAATGGAGCTTTTCCGCGATCGTTCTTGTTGAAAGCTTGCTGAAGCCTTTTTCTCGAACGATCTCAAGGGCGGCATTAATTACGTCTTCAGCTTTATACTCTCTCCTGGGCGGCATGTGATTACCTCATCTGTTCTTTGTGATTACATCACGAGTTGCAGAAATCATGAAAATTAAGATCCGGCAAACGGAAATCAGCGTTGTTAAAATGTAAGATTCTTTATACACGATTGTTCATATTTTTCAAGCAATATCCATGGATTATGGTTTATAACATCCTTTATTTCGGTAGGAAAATCCCCGCTGTTTGCAGCAGGGATTTTTTTTCTGATGGTATTTACCGATGGGAACGTATGAATGAATTGTCAGGCGCACTCACTGTAGCCGCACAGGCGACAGACAGCACAGCCGCCTTCATGTTCAACAATACCTCCGCAGTCGGGGCAGGCGCCCTTGAGGAAGACTCGCTTCGCGTGCTGTACTTTGCCGCCGTTGGCCGACATGTGAGCCTGAATTGCTTTGGCCACCGCGTCGGCACAGGACAAAACTTTGTTTTCACCAAAACCGGACGGTGAGTGACAGGAAATGCCCTGCAGCTGCTTGATCACCTGGCGTGCCTGAAGACCGCTGCGCCAGGCCAGCGACACCATGCGTCCGATCGCTTCGCTCTGGGAGGCGGCGCAGCCGCCGGCTTTCCCCATGGTCGTAAAGAGCTCAAAAAGACCTGTATTGTCTTCATTAACCGTGATGTAAAGCGGTCCACATCCGGTTTGCATCTGATAAGTCCAGCCCTTCAGTACTTTTGGACGTTCCCGTTTGCTTGTTGATTTGTCTTTGTCCGGTGCTGCCGGCGTGGCCGGCTGTTCTTTTTTTGCAACGGACAGGACCTGCTGATCGCGCGAACCGTCACGGTAAATCGTGACGCCCTTACAGTCGAGCTTATAAGCCAGTTCATATACCCGCGCCACATCCTGTACCGTGGCTCCGTTGGAAAAGTTGACCGTTTTGCTGACGGCGTTGTCTGTATGTTTTTGAAAAGCGGCCTGCATGCGAATATGTACATCCGGTGAAATATCGTGGGCGGTGACAAAGAGATTGCGGATATCTTCGGGAATTTCCTGAAGGTCCTTCAGAGTGCCGTGTTCGGCAATTTTCTGCATCAGTTCCGGTGAATAAAAACCTCTTTCTTTGGCAATGGCTTCGAACAAAGGATGAACTTCCACCAAAATATCATTATCCATGACCTGCCGAACATATGATACGGCAAAGAGCGGCTCCACGCCGGACGAAGCGTTGGCCATAATCGAAATCGTTCCGGTGGGTGCAATGGTGGTAACCGTTGCATTACGTATCTGCGGGGCGTCTTTCTTATCATACAGGGACCCTTTAAAATTAGGAAACACGCCGCGGGTTTTGGCAAGCGCCTGCGACGCCGTGTGTCCCTGATCATTGATGAACCCCATCACTTTGCCGGCCAGATCAACGGCTTCCTCTGTGTCGTAGGGAATGCCCAGCTGGATCAGCATATCCGCCCAGCCCATGACACCCAGTCCGATTTTGCGATTCCCCATGGTCATCGCTGCAATCTGGGGCAGGGGATAGTTATTGATTTCCACGACATTGTCCAGAAAATGTACGGCCAGATAAACGACTTCTCTGAGCCGCTTCCAGTCAACCTGGCCGCCTTGAACCATTTTGCTCAAATTGATGGAGCCCAGGTTGCATGATTCGTAGGGCAGGAGCGGCTGTTCTCCGCAGGGGTTTGTGGATTCAATGGAGCCTATGTGAGGCGTCGGGTTGTCACGGTTGAGCCGATCCAGAAACACAATTCCCGGTTCGCCGTTTTCCCACGCCTGCGTGATGATTCGATTGAAAACCTTGCGGGCGTTGAGGGTTCCGGAAACCTGACCATCGCGGGGATTGATCAGGTCATAATTTTCATCTTTTTCCACGGCTTGCATGAAAGCTTCGGTGAGACCCACGGAGATGTTGAAATTGTTGAGCTGCTTTTTGTCGGACTTGCACATGATGAAATCCATGATATCCGGATGGTCAATCCGCAGGATACCCATGTTGGCTCCCCTCCTCGTACCCCCCTGCTTGATGGTTTCCGTAGCTACATCAAAAACACGCATAAACGAAATGGGGCCGCTGGAGATGCCTTTTGTTGTGAGGACAACATCGTTGGCGGGACGCAGGCGGGAAAAAGAAAAACCCGTACCTCCGCCGGATTTGTGAATCAGCGCGGTGAATTTTACGGCATCGAAGATTTCTTCCATGGAATCACCCACCGGCAGGACAAAACATGCCGAAAGCTGTCCCAGTTCGCGCCCCGCGTTCATCAGCGTTGGCGAATTGGGTAGAAATTCCAGCTGGGACATCATTCGGAAAAACTCATCTGCAATAATGGTCGTATCAGTCTTTTCATCAAATTTTTTATCCGCAGACGCGATGGTATCTGCTACGCGGTGAAACATTTGAACAGGAGTCTCCAGGATCTTTCCCTCTTTATCGCGTTTCAGGTAGCGGCGCTCCAGAACGGTAATCGCGTTTTTCGTTAACACCGGAATAATAGGGGAATAAGTCTTTTTTTCCATGGGAATGAACTCCTTTGAAAATGATTAAGAGGTTTGTTGAATAAAAATACACTACATATAGTATGATGAATGTCATTAAACACAACATCTAGGCGATGTCAATAGATGGAAATTATTTTTTTTGAAAAGTAAAAAATGGCGCGTGGTTCGAAGTGAAATATTGCGGAGTGCGCGTCAGAATCGGCGCTATCGCAGCATGTTTTTTAAACTTTTTCTTAAGAAAATTACGGACATCAGCGCGCTGCCAGCCGCCAGGGTGTTGAAAGGTTTTATACAAAGACAAATCTCCCTCATAAAAATCTGATGTTGCAAGGGTTTGTGTCTCCGGACTGCCCGCGGGAAGATTAAAAACAGCGAGGTTGAGGTAGTTAATGCAATCAGCGTGACGGATTGCAAAATCGAGTGTTTTGACGGCACTTGCCTCATTTTCCTGCGGGGTGCCGAACAGGAAATAGCAATATGTAGCAATCCCTGCCCCGGTGACCGTCTTTAGAGCCGCCGAAGCCATCTTCAAGTCGATCCCCTTGTTCAGGTTGTCCAGTACGGATTGGTCGCCGGATTCGATGCCCAGTTTCAGCATGACACAGCCGCCTGCCTTCAACGCGCGGCAAAAATCCTCATCGGTTAAATGCTCGGTAACGCGGGCAAAACCATACCATGGGGCGCCCGGCGGCTGCTGTGCCATTGCCTGCAGCCGCACCGGAGCAATTGAACTGTCCAGAATGTGGATCAATGACGGTCTTGTCTTTTCTGTAATTGTTCTCAATTCATCTGCAGCATGGGCGGAAGGCAGTGGAAGGTATGGATTTCCCTCGGTTGTTTCCGGGCAGAAGGCGCACTTTCGCCACCAGCAGCCGCGCGCGGAACTGTACGGAAGGATAAAACCGGGTGATAAATATTGATTTTCCAGAAGAAGGCTGTAATCAGTGTAGCCGTTTCTTTGAATATTGTTTATACCTAAAAGATCCAGCAGTTTTTCTTCTCCCGCTCCCGCTACGACTTCATCAACAAGGCCGGAAAAAAAATCAGAACGGCCGGTGATTTGCACCCAGGATGTGATCAGTGATCCTCCCAGGATTATTTTCTGCCCGGGATGATGTTTTTTGATAAAACCGATCATGGCCATTGTGCAGATCGCCTGACTTAAAAAATTCAGGGAAAAACCGATATAGGCAGGAGCCTCTTCCAGCGCCTGCGTCAGACGTTTTGAAAAATACGGGTAAAAGGGATTGGCCTCGGGACTATCGGCAGCCGCGATCAAGTCGCGGCTTTTAACCGGAGAAAGTCTCTTGTCTGTGTAATCGGACAGAGACAAAATTGCCCCGTAAGGTTGTCCGGCCGCATTCAGGACATGGTTGACGTCCACGACGGCGCGAGTGTAGCGGTTTTTATTACGGAAAGTGTCGATGCTTTGCAGGGCGCGCAGATTGTCTTCCAGATTTTTAAAGGAGCGGATATCCCAGTGGCTGCGGAGGTCTTCGTTCTTTGCGGCAGAGTGCATCAGGCAGAGCATACCTTCCAGATTCGCGTCAATTACCTGATGTTCAACGCTGTTGGCCTTCAGGCAGGACGACAGCCTGGCAATGCCTGCCGGCGGTTCCGATGGCTTGGCGACAGGCGGATGAATGAATATGATTTTCGGTTTCATAAATTCCATACGGCCGATACCTTCAAAGGTTCCTTGTCCTATATACCATTTCCAGATCAAAGATGATATTATCTGCATCCGC
>JBDKUG010000088.1:0-7072 GCA_039679815.1 Smithella sp. | reverse complement strand
GACACCGGCCGACGCGGCGCTCATGATGCAACTGGGATGTGACGGCGTTTTTGTCGGCTCCGGAATTTTCAAATCGGCCGAACCGGCTGTGCGTGCGCGTGCTATTGTCAAAGCAACAGCTTATTTTAATGACCCGCAAAAAGTTCTGGAAGCGTCCATGGGACTGGGCGAGGCCATGCCGGGCCTGGAAATCGGGCAGATTCCGCCGGAGCAGATTCTGGCAAAGCGGGGATGGTAATCTTTGATATGTCCGTGCATTTAGTGAAACATACGCCGGGCGTTGTCGGTGTTCTTGATTTACAGGGCGGTGTCCACGAGCATCTGGAGCATCTGGAACGACTGGGCATTCCCTATGCAAGAGTCAAACAGCCGGCGGATTTTGCGGACCTGGCGGGTCTGATTATTCCCGGCGGTGAAAGTACATGCCTGGCGCGCCTTCTTGAGATTTTTGAATTAAAAGAGGTCGTCCTGCAGCATTACCTCAGAGGAATGAAAATCTGGGGTACTTGTGCAGGTGCAATACTGCTAGCCGATAAAGTGGTTGACGACAAACCCTGTTTGGGGCTGATCGATATGGAAATCGAGCGCAACAGTTTCGGCAGCCAACTCGACAGCTTTCAAAGCGAAGCCATCATTAAAGATGTGTCCGCTGATCCGATTCCTTTAACGTTTATCCGTGCGCCGAAAATTCTTCGAGTGGGGAAAAACGTTCATGTTCTGCTCAGAATTGACGATTATATAGCCGCGGCGGAAAGCGACGGAATTTTAGTGACCGTTTTTCACCCTGAATTGACCGGTTGCCTTGCGCTTCATCGCTATTTTGCTTTGAAGTGCGGATTAAGTCCGGTCGCGGAAAACCTTTCAACCATTCATCAGGACTGGGAAAACGTGAGCTGGATGAAACTGGCTCGAATTGCCTCATAATCGTATTTTACCTGTCTGAATACCTCATGTCCGTTATTTCCATTATTGAAAATACTTTTTTTGCCAACGGCCGCTACTGGGGCGGGCTAAATTCATCACTTTCCCGGAGTGGTTCTTTCTGGGCAATGAAGACGGGCATAGAATCTGCCGATCTCAACATGGTTTGGAACGAACAGCCGCTGATTCAGGACGACCGCAGATCGATTGAGGACATTAAAGTAAATTTTCAGCAGGCCGGTCTGCCGTTCTGGTGCTGGTTATTTCCCCGGGGCCGGTCACAGGTAACCAGCGATATTCTTCAAGCGGCAGGATTTACTGTCATAGGCAACATTCCTTGCATGCTTGCCGATTTGAGCCGTCTGGAACCTGACACCCATGATCATGGTCTCCGGATCGTGCAGGTTCAAAACAAGGAAACGTTGCGTCTGTGGGAAAAGGTTTCGTTTGCGGGATTTGATTTTCCGCCGGAAACTCAGCATCAGTATCATGATTTTGTAAGGACGTTTAATCTCACAGCCGGTTCGCCTCAGAAATTTTTTCTGGCTTATTTCAACGAACAGCCCGTGGCGACATCCCTGCTGTTTCTGCATGAGAACGCCGCCGGTATTTATTTTGTTTCCACTCTGGCCAAATTCAGGCAAAAAGGAATCGGCCTTGCCGTCACACAATCGACCATGAAAGCCGCAAGACGCGCAGGAGCGCAATATGCCACGCTTCAATCCTCGCCCGATGGTTTGCATGTTTACCGACAGGCGGGTTTTCAAGAATACTGCCGGGTGGACGTGTATGGTTTAGATGGTGTGTGCGGGCATGAAAATTAATAAATTTAAAGGTTTCAGCTACTGCCCGTCATTCGCGATCTTGTCGCATATTTGTCCGTCCATTTCAAGCAGGAGAGTATTGTTATGATGGAGTCAAAGGTGGAAAAGATCGGATTGGCTGTCCCGGCCGTCGCAATGGATGATTTTGCGCGCACGGCAACCGTTGACGCCTGAACCAGTCCCGCGATTCCGCCTCCGGCAATAAGGGCCATGGTCCATTTCAGAAACGGGGAAATATCAGTGATCATCGCGGCAGTGGTTACCGTTCCGGCAATTACCGCTGCGGGAGTCGCGATGGTGTCCAGCACATGATCAAGCCAGGGAATATAATAACCGATGATTTCAAGAACCGTTGCCGTGGCAAAGGCCATGGTTGCGTATGCGCTGCCTATCCAGGCAAAATCATCAGGCAGAGTAAGATGTCCGGAAAGTGCCGCGAGATTCAAAATCAGCAAAGGGACAAAAACCCTGAAACCGCAGGCCGCCGCCAACCCTATGCCGATTCCTACCGGGAAAATGGTTTCCATACCGTTTTATACCTTCCGTTTGTGAAACACTTACTCTAAATATGTTATCAGATAATCTCTATAAATCAATAATCGTTTTTTTTCCCTTTAGAATACTGCTTTTATATCTATATTTGGATATGCGGGTGTCCGTTTGAAAAGTGTTTGGAAGCTTGCGGAAAAAGCGCCGTTGGAGTAAAGAATAATATCTTTTTTAACAAGGAAGGCTCATCTATGAAAAAGACAACACCAACGCTTGCGGCTGAACGGCAATACGTGATCGAAAAAGAAAAATTTGTTCCCGTATCGCAGTATTTTGGCGAGGATACCTTTAACCATAATGTCATCAAAGAGAAGCTTCCCAAAGATGTCTATAAAAAATTAATGCAGTCGATCAACGAGGATAGACCCCTCGATACTGAGACGGCCAATGTAGTCGCCCATGCCATGAAGGAATGGGCCCTGGAAAAAGGAGCAACGCATTTTGCGCACTGGTTTCAGCCGATGACCGGCACCACCGCCGAAAAGCATGACGCGTTTGCCGATCCAAATGGTCCCGGTACGGTTATTGAACGGTTTTCCGGCAAGCAGCTGGTGCAGGGAGAACCCGACGCATCTTCTTTTCCCTCCGGCGGAATCCGCGCAACGTTCGAAGCGCGAGGTTACACGGCCTGGGACATGTCCTCGCCTGCTTTTATCAAGCGAAACGGCATTTCCACAACAATGTGTATTCCGACGGCCTTTATTTCTTATACCGGCGAGGTGCTGGATAAAAAAACACCGCTTTTGCGTTCACTCCGCTCTATTAACAAAAGCGCGACGAACATGCTCAAACTGCTGGGCGCGAAAAATGTGAAAAGAGTCCATGTCAATCTAGGAGCGGAGCAGGAGTATTTTCTGGTTGACATGGATTATTATTACAAGCGCCAGGATCTGGTGTTGGGCGGAAGAACGGTTGTCGGCGCTCCACCGGCGAAGGGTCAGGAACTGGAGGATCAATATTTCGGCAGCATCAAGGAACGCATCTCGTCATTTATGCATGATGTGGAGGAAGAACTCTACAAGCTCGGCATTCCGGCCAAGACGCGCCACAACGAAGTCGCGCCAAGCCAGTATGAGATTGCTCCCGTATATGAGGAAGCCAACATCGCCACGGACCACAATCAGATGGTGATGGAGACGCTCAAATACGTGGCCAAAAAACATCGTCTTGCCGCGCTGCTCCATGAAAAGCCTTTTGCAAGAATCAATGGCTCAGGCAAGCATGTTAACTGGTCGCTGTCCGATGACAAGGGCAATAATATGCTGAATCCCGGCAAGACGCCGCATGACAATATTCAGTTCCTTGTTTTTCTGATTGCCACGGTTCGCGCCGTCTATAAACATTCGGATATCCTGCGGGCCACCGTCGCATCCTACGGCAATGATCATCGTCTGGGTGCCAATGAAGCGCCGCCCGCCATCATTTCCGTTTTTTTAGGCGAGCAGCTTACCCGTATCTTGGAGAATATCGAAAAGGGCACCGTGGCCAAAGCGACCAATGCGGAAATCATTGATCTGGGCATTTCCTCCCTGTCTCAGGTCAGCAAAGATTATGCGGACCGCAACCGGACATCACCATTTGCCTTTACCGGAAACAAATTCGAGTTTCGTGCGGTGGGGTCGTCGCAATCCATCGCCTGTCCGACATTTGCACTCAACACCATGGTGGCCGAAAGCATCGATGAGCTGGCTGAAAAGATTAAAGCCAGGGGCAGCAGGAACATTAATCAGGCGGTTTTTGAAGTATTGAGAAGCGAAATAAGATTAATTTCACCGATCCTTTTCAACGGTGACAACTATACCAGGGAATGGGAAGCCGAGGCGAAGAAAAGAGGCCTTCCCAATGAAAAAAACACACCCGGTGCGCTGAAAGCTTTAGTGACCGACAAGGCATTACGTCTTTTTGAGAAACATGAAGTATTTTCCAATTCGGAACTTCGATCCCGCTACATGATTTATGTGGCGCGCTACATTAAAGATCTGGAAATCGAAGTCAACTGCCTCAACAATATCTGCATGAGCCAGGTCATCCCGGCGGCGGTAGTCTATCAAAAGGATCTGGCGAAAGCGATCATTTGTACGAAAGAGGCGCTTGGGTCAGCAGTGGTTTTGTCGTCCCAGACGGAGCTTTTAAAGACAATTCTTGACCTGATCAATAGCATCTATACGACTTGCAAAGACATTCACGCCAGAGTGGAAACTGCAAAATCCATAGATGATGAGCAGAAAAAGGCGGAAACCCTGTGTTCCAGGGTCAAGCCTAAAATGGATGAACTGCGCGAATACGTGGATGCGCTGGAAAACCTTGTCGATGATGAACGCTGGCCGCTTCCGAAATTCTGGGAGATGCTGTTTATCTGCTGACGGCCTGTTGCCCAAACGATATCCCTTTAAGCGGCCATTGAAAGCGAAAAGGATATTTGGGTAACAGGCCGTTAAGGGGTCATCCTGATTATCGCACAGGTTCAATTCTACGGAAGCACTGAACCTGCACGATGAATGAGTTATTTGCCTTTAAAATCGGCAGGTCTTCTTTCCAGAAAAGACATCATTGCCTCTTTCAAATCATCCGACATCAGTAATGCCGCGTTTTTCTGAACCGCCAGCGCCATGCCTTCATAGACGTTGACATAGCGGCTGAAGTTGAGAACTTCCTTGGTGTATTTAATACCCAGCGGCGCATTGGCTGCAATCTGTGCTGCCAGTTTCTGCGCGGCAGCCATGAGTTGTGCCTGATCAGCATACACATGACTGACCAGCCCCATCTTTTCCACCTCGCCCGCGGAGTAGTTGGCTGCTGTATAAGCCATTTCGCGGGCGAATCCCTGTCCGACGATCATCGGCAGACGCTGGAGAACGCCCATGTCGGCAACCAGGCCGATGTTGGCTTCCTTGAGGCAGAAAATCGCGTCTTCCGTGCACAGACGAATATCGCAGGCGGAGATCATATCAAGCCCGCCTCCGATGCATTTGCCGTGAACGGCCGCAATCACCGGTTTGGGGCACTCTTCAATAAAGTTGCAGCAATCAAACAAGGGTTGGGACTTTCTGATCACGTCAAGGACAACCTTTATTTTATCACTTGCGCCTTCAGCCGCTTCTTTCAAATCCAGTCCGGCACAGAAAATACGGGCTTTGCTGCAGAAAATGATTGCGCGAACATCATCGTTTGTTCCCAGTTCGCGAAAGACACTCGCGATTTCCGAAGCAAACTCAAGACTAAGGGCATTGAGCGCTTCCACCCGTGCCATCGTGACCGTGGCAACATGGTTTTCGATTTTCAGATCAATGTATTTGTATGTCATATATCCTCCTTAAACGGATTATTTCAGTTTGACGGGCGACAAAATACGACAATCAAAAGGATTTGTCTATGGTATTTCAATGCCGACGGGCACATTTCTAATGATTGCTTCTCTGCTTCAAATACTTTTCCAGACGGTTTAAACCTTCTTTGATATTTTCCAGGGAAGTGGCATAGGAAAAGCGCAGGAATCCTTCGCCCCCACTTCCGAAATCAATGCCGGGGGTTACGCCGACTTTGGCTTCTTCGGTAATCAGGAAAGCTTCTTTATAGGAATCTTTGAAAAACTTACGGCCGTCGGCAAATACATAAAACGCACCGGTGGGTTCGACATGGATCATGAAGCCCATGTCCTTCAGCCGGTCGAGCATGTAGCGGCGTCGTTCATCATAGGTCTTCACCATCTTGGCAACGTCGTCCCGGGATTGGGTCAGTGCGGCAATTCCCGCCCACTGAATAAAGGCATTGGCCGAGATCATAAAATTCTGATGAATCCGCTGCATAACCGCACTGAATTTTTTGGGAAAAATCAGATACCCCAGGCGCCAGCCGGTCATGGCGTAGAGCTTGGAAAAGCCGTTGATTACAAAAGCCCTGTCCGTGAACTCCAGAATGGAATGAGCCCGGTCTTTATAGACCAGCCCGTGATAGATTTCGTCAGAGATAATATACTGCCCGTCGAACCGCGCGATATCCTTTAACTGGTCCGGGGTCATCACAATGCCGGTCGGATTGCAGGGAGAATTAATGATGATGGCTTTGGTCCGCTGCGAAAGTTTCTTTTGAATATCTTTGTGACGGTATTGAAATCCCTCTTCCGGGTACGTCTGAATCTCTTTGATTTTCGCGCCCGCGGCAAGAATGAAATTCTGGTAACAGGGATACCGTGGGTTGGAAACAATCACTTCGTCCCCGTGATCTAAAATTGCAAGCATCGCAAAAAGCAGGACAGGTGATGTTCCTGTTGAGATCATCACCTGATCGGGCGTAATCGTCACGCCGTATTCCTTTAAGTAGTGATCGCAGATGGCCTGACGAAGTTCAAGAAGCCCAAGGGCGTGCGTATAGCGGGTTTTGTCGTTTTGAAGAGCCGCGATGGCTGTATCCGCAATGACTTTGGGTGTGGGAAAATCCGGCTCCCCAACTTCCAAGTGAATGATATGTTCACCTTTGCGTTCCAGCTCCTCGGCTTTGGCCATGACATCCATGACAATAAAAGACGTAAATTCAGATGCTCGTTTTGAAATCATGGGGACCCCTTTGGGAATCATTCAGCACAGAAAGGTTTCTGCTGCTTTGCAACCTTCTATGGTGATTTCGAGAATTTTTCAACTTCTTTTAGCCCGGATTACGCAATAGACAAAGAAGACATTTCTTACACCCATTTCGACCGAAGGGAGAAATCTTTAAGAGCATAGAATAATGAAGATTTCCCGTCGCTACGCTCCTTCGAAATGACACAGAGAAACAACAAA
>JBDKUG010000291.1:0-2022 GCA_039679815.1 Smithella sp. | reverse complement strand
GTTAATTCAGGCGAGACGCTGGTATTTTCGTTCGTGGGGATGAAAATGCAGGAAGTCGCAGTTACCGGCAAGACTCAGATCAACATCACGATGGAAGAAGAATCGGTGGGATTGGAAGAAGTTGTTGCAATCGGGTACGGTGAAAAAAGAAGGGTGAACATGACAGGATCGGTGGCGTCGGTCAACTCGGAGGTACTGGAGTCACGTCCAATCACCAACGCGGTCACAGCTATCCAGGGTATTATGCCGGGACTGACCGTCCAACGATCGTCCGGGCAGCCGGGAAGCGAAGGGTTTGACCTGAACGTCAGGGGTTTTTCATCGGTCAACGGAGGAAATTCTCCTTTGGTCATGATTGACGGCGTTGCCGGAGATATCAATTTATTAAATCCTGACGACATCGCATCCATCAGCGTACTGAAAGATGCGTCGGCTTCCATTTACGGGGCAAGAGCGGCAGGCGGCGTTATTCTTGTCACGACTAAGGGAGGACAAAAAGGCATGCCTAAGATCAGCTACAGTACTAATTTTGCAGTCAGCAAACTGGCCGGTATGATGGAGACCCCGAATCATTATCAGATGGCCGTCATGGACAATGAGGCCAATATACATAATGGGGCTGCCCCCATGTACACGCCCGATCTGCTTGAAAAAGTCAGGGTCGGCGATCCCAATCCAATCCCTCATCCCGTTTACGGCAGCGCCGGATGGATGTTGTTTTTCACTTCGACCGACTGGAGGGATGCCGTATTTGAAAACGGGTTTCAGCAAAAGCATACCGTGAATGTGTCAGGCGGCGGGGAAAATTCGTCTTATTACTTGTCCGGGACATTTTCCGATCAGCAGGGTGTGATCAAATATGGCGATGATAATAACAAGCGGTACAACCTGCGCATGAACTATGATTATGATTTTACGAAATGGTTAAAACTTGAAACCAAGGTTGCATTCGAAAACCAGAACCGCTCGGATATCGGGGGTGTTGGCTCCAACGGCACCATGTGGCCAAACGGGATCATGTACGAGACCATTTTCGGCATGCCCAATCACCCGATCTACACCCAGAGTGGCGAAAAATACTTTGCACAGGGCGGATGGGGAAATGCTGTGGCACAGGCAAAAGAAGGAGAAACTGCTTCATTTAAGAACCGCAATTTCAACACAAATTTCAAACTCATCGCAGATGTGGCGGAAGGACTGAAGCTCAACCTGCAGGCCGGTATCAATCTGGGCACGGTGAACAATAAGGACATTGCCAATTCGCACCCGCTTTACGTCTGGGATGAAAGCGCTATCGCTTACTATTCGATCGCCAATCCCGATCAAACCTATTTGTACCAGTATAACAGCACCAATACCTACCGGAATTTTACGGGTTATGCTCAGTATAACAAAACGTTCAGCGAACACCACAGGCTGGACGTGATGGCAGGAGTATCGCACGAGGAAAACGATTTTGAAGAATTTAGTGCCGGGAGAACCAATTTTATCACAGACGATGGCTGGGAATTAGACTTGGGTTCAACCGACAACATGACCAATAACGGAGGCGGGTACCATTGGGCCATCGAGTCTGTATTCTCCCGGATCAGCTATAGTTTCAAAGATAAATACCTGATCGAAGCCAATCTCCGTTACGACGGCAGCTCGCGTTTCGACCGCGATACCCGCTGGGGCCTTTTCCCCGGTGCTTCCCTGGGATGGAGGATCTCGGAAGAAGCGTTCATGCAAAACCTGACATTCCTGAACGACCTGAAAATTCGCGCTTCTTACGGTGAAACAGGGAACCAGGAGGGTATCGCTTATTACGATTACATCCAACTGATCAACATCGGCAGGGAGTATCCTTACCCCTTCGGGCAAGGCGGACGTGACCAGTCAGCTTTCCCTGGCAATATTGTCGCTCCCGACCGGACCTGGGAAACGGTGGCCGTAAACAATATCGGACTTGACGCTACTTTATTCTCTTCAAGCCTCGATTTCTCATTCGATTATTTTGTCAAGAAGAATAAAGATATGCTG
>JBDKUG010000054.1:0-6066 GCA_039679815.1 Smithella sp. | reverse complement strand
TCTAATAACAGTAATTTCAGTATACAATGTTTCTTTGCTTATTAGATAGCCCAATTTTTCAGCAATTATAATTGGTGTCTCAAGTTCAGCTGCAGATCCTAAAGCAATATAAAGAAACTGGACAAATTCTTTGGTGTTGTACCTCGATGCACCTTCAGCAATTTTGGACGGGATGGATACGGCGGCCCTTTTTATCTGATCTGTTAAAGCAAAACGTTCGTCTTTAGGAAAATTTTTTGTGGTTTCGTATATATTCAAGACCAATGAAATTCCCTTTTTCCAAACCTCCAATTCCTTATAATCTTTCACCTATCCACCATCCACCATCCACCATCCACCATCCACTATTCACTATCCACTATTCACTATCCGCCATTCACCATTCGCTATCTTTTTCAATACATTTTTTCATAATATTCGCGGTAGCTGCCGTCGGTCACGGAAGCGATCCAGAGCTTGTTGTCCAGATACCAGCTAACCGTCTTTTTCATTCCCTCATCAAAGGTCACTTCGGGAGACCAGCCCAGTTCCGTGCGGATTTTCGTGGCATCAATGGCATATCGACGATCGTGTCCCGCGCGGTCTTTGACGTAGGTGATAAGCGATCGTCTACCCTTGCCGTCCGACATCCTGCCGACTTTCTCATCCAGGATATCACAGATGGTGTGAACGATTTCGATGTTCTGCTTTTCGCTGTTCCCGCCGACGTTGTAAGTTTCGCCGATTTTCCCGCTTTGCAAAACCGTGAGTATTGCTTCACAGTGGTCAATCACGTAAAGCCAGTCTCGGATGTTTTTCCCGTCACCGTACACCGGCAAAGCTTTCCCCTGAAGGGCGTTGTTGATGATCAGGGGGATGAGCTTTTCAGGAAACTGATACGGACCATAATTATTAGAACAATTGGTAATCAGAATAGGCAGTCCGTAAGTATGAAAATATGCGCTGACCAGGTGATCGGATGACGCCTTACTGGCTGAGTAAGGCGACCGTGGATCGTAAGGGGTGGTTTCCTGAAAAGCGCCCGTTTCGCCAAGCGAACCGTAAACCTCATCGGTACTCACATGCAGGAAGCGGCAGCTCTGAGGAAACGTGCCGTCTTTCATCCACACCTCCCGAGCCGCTTCCAGCAGATTGAAGGTACCCATGATATTGGTCTGAACAAAATCGGCCGGACCTGTGATGCTGCGGTCCACATGGGATTCGGCGGCAAAATGGACAACCGTGTCAATTTGTTCTTCGGTAAAAATCCGGCTGACCAAAGCCGCATCGCAGATATCACCTTTCACAAAGCGGTAACGTGGATTCTTTTCAATGTCTTTTAAGTTAGCGGGGTTTCCTGCGTAAGTCAGCTTATCCAGATTGATGATGCGATAATCAGAATGGTGCTGCAGGGTGTGGCGGACAAAGTTGGATCCGATAAAACCGCATCCGCCTGTTACAAGTACTTTTTTCATATTTATTGCTCCTGTTCAAATGACAGAGGTAGTGTTTTCCAATTTTCCAATGCTGTCCTCCCCCGAACCTATGGGACAACTTCGCCGGCTGAGGACACAGCTACTAAACAAGGGATAGAAGAAATTTCTCCAGGCTGAGGATTCTTATTTTGTCTTTTCTTATGTCGATATTTTTCTCATCAACAATCTGATATAAAAAAGGTATATTAAGTTTATTGCCAAAATAAGTCAGGCTTTTCGAAATCTCTTTTGATGATGATTTAACTTCAACAGCAAACCATGGTTTCCCGTCATTTGTTACCAGAAAATCTACCTCCCGGCCATCAATGTCGCGTAAAAAACACAATTCCGTTTTGTAACCATTAACATCATGAAGATAGTGGCATAATTTGAGCAAATGAGAGGCAACGACATTTTCAAGTTTTGCGCCATTATTATCAGTTATTTCCGACCAATCCCATAGATACAGCTTTGGTTCTTTTTTTAGAGATTTTATCTTTTTATTTGTGAACGGATAGATTCTGAAGTGATAGTAAAATCTCTCCAGGATGTCCATCCAATTTGACACTGTCTTATGCGCAATAGAAAGATCTTCGCGCAATGAATTCAGGGATAAGAGTGATCCCACTTTTGTCGGGAGCAAATCGACAAGAATCTGCATTGCGGATAAATCTCTGATATTTTCCAGATCCCTTATATCTTCTTTTACCAGCCGCTCTAATCGTTGTGAGTGCCAGCGCCTTAAATCCCGTTCGCTTTGTTTCAAAAACGGTTCAGGAAAACCGCCAAATTTTATCAGCGCCTGTAGCGCCTTGCTTGCTTCCGCAGGAGCATTAACGATATTGATTTCATTCGGTGGCTCTAATAAATTGATTTTAACATGGAATTCGGCCAGTGAGAAGGGATGAAGGCGGTAATAAAAGTATCTTCCCATGAGCGAATCTCCACCGCGTCTGTATACATCCAGCCGCGCGCTTCCCGTCACAAGAATCTTAAAATCATCGCGATGCTTATCAAACTGTCCTTTAAGATAATTCTTCCAGTCTTTGTATTTATGTATTTCATCGAATAAGACTATCCCCGCGTCACCTTTGAATGTTGCCTTTATGATATTTTTCCTGTCTTCCCGTACATCCCAATTCAGATAATCGCTCGATTTGTAATTGTTTTCGGCAATATATTTTGCCATACAGGTCTTTCCGACCTGCCTGGCGCCACCGATGAAAACCATTTTTTCATCCAGATCGCGGCGGATATTGTCAACAAGATATCTTTTTTTCATGAAATACTCTTGCCTGAATTTTCTACCGTAGTCAAATATTATTGCAAGATTTTTGGACTACAGTAAAAAATGTTCTACGTTTTATGTAAATAAAACACGCGAGGTGTGGATTTCCATCTCAGTCACTTCGTTACCCCTCTGTCAGGAGACTGTGTCGCAATGGCCAAAAGTGCCATAAAAACGGTCATACCTCCCTCTGATTTCTGACTTCTTTTGCCCGCGCCTACCAAACCGTTTTGACATGGCTATAATTTCTTATTTTTTCATCTTTTGTCACCAAAACAGCCCCCATGGAAATGGCCGTGGCAATGATAATTCGATCCGCAGGGTCATTATGCAGAATGCCCGGCAACTGTACTGATTTTAGTGCAATACTATTACTGACGGGCACAAAATCAAAGAACGGCAGGGCTTCAGAGGCGGCAACCCAATCATCCGGATTCATTGTCAGCTTTAGCCTGCCCCGCGAGACAAGAATAGCAACCTCCCAGACACTGATGGAGGAAATCAAAACATTCCTGTTCGTTACCGCCTCATCAATGATCTGCTTCGCCTTGTCTGAAAGAAACTCCGGATTGCTAACCCACCAGATCCATGCATGCGTGTCTAAAACGATCATTGAAGTTCCTTCCAATCCTCTAGTGCAACAGGTTGAGTGGGATTGTCATACTTCAGGACAGAACTGCGCAAAATTTTCAATTGATCTTCAGTATTTGCAGTATAAGGCATAACCTTCAGCACGGGTTTCCCACGATCTGTAATAATAAGTGTCTCGCCACTTTCTTCGATGAGTCGAAAATATTCCAGGGATCGTGGTTTGAATTGAGATTTAGAAATCATTCGTTCCATGTTTTGATTATCCTCCCTTGCTATTTTCTATGCAAATGACAACTTAGCATTAGTCTTTTCATGTGGTCATATGACCATAGTCACATTGTGTTGTCAACAACGAATTATTAAAAACCAGAATACACAATAGACAAAAAAGGCATTTCTTATGTCATAATCCTTTGGGTTACCCGTTTCGACTCCGTTCGACTGCGATCAGGATAAACTCCGGAAGAAATCTTTTAGCACCACAATATAAAAGAAAGATTTCTCACATACGTTCGGAATGACACTTTTTCTAATTGTGACACAGCCGCCCTCCAAAGGGGGACAAAAGTAATGGAGACCCCTCAAGAGGGAAGGGCCGCGCTTCGACAGGCTCAGCGACCTTGAATTACTTATACCAAGTCGCATTCTTTGGCTAACTTTGTTGGCACCGGTCGCGTGCCCCCAGGCATGGGGGTCGGCTTCCTCAACGTATCAATAATACGCCTCCGGAGCCTCCTCATTGCCGAAGCTGATCATTTGAATGCAACTTGGTATTAAATCTTGATCACCGCTTCCTGATATAGCGCAATCCTTGCATCTGCAGTAAGAAGATGCATGCCCTCTGTGCGGGCCTGGGCAAGAAGCAATCGGTCGAAAGGGTCTTTATGAAGAGGAGGCAAAGAATCAACTTTTAATGCATGTTCTGCGGTTACGGGTAGCTCAGTGTAACCGTGCAAAACCAACATTTTTCTTAACCGGTGAGGATCAACCTTGAAATCTTCGCGTTCCAGACCCAACTTGATGACAATTTCCCAGATACTTGCCGCACTGAAAAAAAAACTGTTAGATGTCGACGTCAAAATATCACGTGCCGATTCAGACAGCTTTTCCGGCACACCTGCCACCCACAGAATAACATGCGTATCGAGCAGCAGTTTCACGACTTCTTGTCCTCAAAAAGCAATAAGATCTCATTTTCTCCCATGGAATCAAAATCATCGGGAACAGAAATTTCACCTGTCATAAATCCCAATTTTTGCGTACCCCTCTGCTCTTCGTCAGAAATTGGAGAAACTATAACCATCGGCTTTCCCGCTTTTGCTATTATGAATGATTTCCCCTGTGAAGCTTCCTCAACAAGGCGGGAAAGGTGCGTTTTTGCTTCATGAATGTTTATTGTCTGCATAACATCACCACTAAACTTAGTTTTATGGACTTAGTTTAATAATAATCTCTAATTTGTCAATGGAAAATATTTGTTCCATGAGATTTGTTTGAAACAAACCATACCACCGACGAATTCTATGGACCGGAAAGCCAATCAGAGATAAGGGCTGTGCGAGCGGCGAGAGCCTTCAGGGGAGGCTGATATTCATCATGCTTTGTCATATATCGGAAAGTACGTCCGTGCCGAAGCAGCACATCAATGAGGCGCTTTGGATAATATGCATAAACTTTGAATGAATCAGCAGGCACAAAATAATTGGCGGCGATTGTCGCGCGCGGCAGAAAAACACGCTTCATGAAAATTTTAATCTGATCCAAAAGACTTTTACTGACAAGAAGTTTAGCAAAATGTTCAGGAACAGAAGCGTTAAAATACTTATCTGTTAAAATTTGAGTCCCAACGGTATTCAGAACAGAATCCGTCACATCCGCAGGACGGAGCTTTCCCAGAACATCTCTGGGTACATCAGCACCCGCAAATTCTGAAGCGGTTTCCAGAGCCAGATAGACGCCACGAGCCCAGCCTCTTTGTTTTGCCCGTTCTGTTACCATGTGCCAGTCAAGGGTGCCTCTGAAATGGTCAATGACTTCTGCAATATCACAGGAGGGTCGCAATCCAAAGTTAAACTGATGCTCGTAGGAGGTGTGCAAACAAAGGTGGAGTAGAAAATCCTCCGGAGAAAGCATGAGAGTTTCATAATCCAAAATCTGTACCGGCACCGCTTTCTCCCAGAGTTCATGGGAATCAATACTGTAGCTCATGTTTGGAGAAGTAATATTCCAGTGGATTTCAATCGTAACATGGTCTTTTTTTATAAAACCCGGAAGATGTTTACGGGTCTGAGTGAAGGAATTCAGATGAAAGGACTGCACCGGTTTGTATCCCAGATCACTCAATACCTCTGCCGCTCTTGCCAGCTTTTCCGGAGGTACCAGAAGGTCAAAGTCGTTCATTTCCCGCAATCCGATGTTTTCATAGACGCTGTTGGCCATTACAATTCCCTTGAGCGGGATCGTCGGAATGCCCTCGGAATTCAGTGTCTTTAGAACAAGCCGGGATTGTGCACTTATTTTCATGATGCGCATGGTGTTTTTTAGATAAACATCCCTAAGAGAGGCGTAAACCTCAGGTGGAACGGCCTGATCAAGACCCTTCTTTTTCAATTGATGAAAAAAAAGGGGTGTCACCCGTTGGGTGGCTGCAATGGTCAGAAATTCTTGCCATTGTTCGGATGTCAAGGCAGAGAGTCTCGCAGGATCAACGTCTTTGCCTCGTTTCAGGATGTC
>JBDKUG010000047.1:0-2376 GCA_039679815.1 Smithella sp. | reverse complement strand
GAAGCTTAAAAAGGCAGGCTGTCCGGTGGATTTTTCAACGCTGGAAGATTCCGTCCGCGATTACGTCTGCAACTATCTGCAAAAATCCGATTCGCATTTAGGAAATTAGAATGAAACGAGATATTGTCTGCATCATCCCCTCGCGCTACGAGTCCAGCCGCTTCCCCGGGAAGCCCCTGGCCGATCTTTTAGGCAAGCCGATGATTCAGCATGTTTATGAAAGAGTTTCAAAAGCACGGGCCGTGCCTTATGTGACGGGGGCCACGGACGATCAGCGCATCTTTGACGCCGTAAAAAAATTCGGCGGCAATGCCGTGATGACGTCCGCTGCGCATCGATCGGGAACGGACAGAATCGCGGAAGCCGTCCAGTCTTTGAATCTTGCCGCCGATGCGATTGTCGTCAACATTCAGGGCGATCAGCCGATTTTTGAGCCGGCGCAGGTCGATGAAGTGATCGCGCCGTTAATCGCCGATCCCGCGGCGGTGATGGCCACGTTGATTTACAGGATTGTTCTGGATGAAGAAATTACGCACCCGCACGCCGTGAAAGTTGTTCTTGATCACGAAAACAACGCGCTATATTTTTCGCGGGCGACCATTCCTTATGTGCGTGACAAAAAACTCAAAGCCGATTATTACAAGCATCACGGTATTTATGCCTACCGCTGCGATTTTCTTGATGTATTCACGAAACTGCCTGAAGGCAAACTGGAAAAACTTGAAGCGCTGGAACAATTGCGGGCGCTGGAATACGGCTACAAGATCAAAGTGGTCATCACCCCTCATGATTCCGTCGAAGTGGATAATCAGCAGGAGCTCGACCGTGTGCGCCGGATTCTGACCGAAAAAAAGTAATGCTATTTCAAAATCAGGCGAAACACCGGAGGCGGAATAAATTCTCCCGGCGTCGCCTTGAGCTTTGTCTTAAATGTTTCGCAGCCGTCGGCTTCAATCGTCAAATCATAATCACCGGCAGGTAAATCAAAAAAAGAAAACGGTGGTAGTTGTCTTCTCTGGCGATAATGGCGGAGCGGGACACCAGCCCTCCCATGCGGTGCGCGACCACACACAAAGATTCGAAATGATATTTTCTGTAAAGCTCGTAGAGCTTTGTTCTGAGCAGGAAGGATGTGGTGTCCAGGCGGGCGCCGGAAGGGTAATAGAAAATCCAGGGCTGATAGCGCAAACAGTCAAGATGATCATAAAAAGGATGATCAGGCTGATAGACTTGCGCATACATAAATCCTTTCTGGTTGGATAAGATAAATACAAGCCTGTTGCTTTATCCAATATCATCTGCTTAAAGATTGACGGAAATGCCACCAGAATTGCCGGGTGGATACAATGTGAAAATTATCAGTAGTTTTGCCGGTATTTTTGTTTCGGGGGAATTAAAACATGATTATTTTTCAAAGACGGCGGTCCAGTAAAACACTTTTAGTCGGCCTGTTTTTCCTTGCGACAGGGCCGGGATTGTTTATGAACCCTTCCATCGTTGGCGCAGTAACAAGTGATCGTCTGGCCGAATGCGCCAAAATTGAAGATGATTCGTTGCGATTGCAATGCTTCGATGAACTTGCGGACAGAAAGAAGCCAACACGCGAGGCGGTCAGCGCGGCAGCGGCAGTAATGCCCGCAGCTAAAGAGGTTTCTTCTGAACCGGAAAAGCCTTCCGTCATGACCAAACAATGGGATTTAGATCCCGCCAACCGCCGCCACTCTTTTGTGATCACGCCCTACCGCACGAATTATTTTTTGCCGGTGGCCTACAATTCGTCACCGAATGATGAAACCAATCTGGAGTATGATCCCGCGGCTAAAGCGCAGTTCAATGAAGCCAAGTTCCAGCTCAGTTTCAAAGTAAAAGCCTGGGAGGATGTTCTACAGGAACCGCTTCAGGGGCTCTATGACCAAATCAAGGTCGTTAAAGGCGTCGATGTCTGGGTTGCCTATACGCAGCTGTCCTTCTGGCAGCTTTACAATTCCGCGTTCTCCTCGCCTTTCCGTGATATAAATTATGAGCCGGAATTACTAATCAACCTGCGCACGGATTATGAAATTCTGGGCTTTAAGGGACGCTTTATCAATTTCGGATTCAACCATCAATCCAACGGCCGCTCGAAGCCGCTTTCCCGAAGCTGGAACCGCATTGTGGCCAATCTCGGTCTGGAAAGAAACAACTTCGCTCTGCAGTTGAAAACCTGGTACCGTTTACCGGAAAATGAAGGCAATGACGACAATCCCGATATAACACACTACATGGGATATGGTGAGCTCTGGGCAACGTACTACTGGGAAAAGCAGAGATTTGCCATTATGCTGCGCAACAATTTCAGGCAAAATAATGTGGGCGCCGTGCAGTTGGATTGGAGCA
>JBDKUG010000390.1:0-1920 GCA_039679815.1 Smithella sp. | reverse complement strand
TCAACAACGAGGATTAAATGATTGAGAGCAATGACTTCCTGCGCCGTTCCCCGGTTATAGGTCTTGGTTATATCCTCAATCCTCAGGAAAGAACCGGGACTATTCATCGGAGGACCTTTTAAACCTGAAGATGAGAACCCCTACCACCATTAACCCGGTAGCTATTTTGAGGTCCGTTGGTGCAAGCCCTATTCTCAAACCGACAGATACAATGAGGTAATAGATGATAGTCCCAAGAATAAGGGCAAATGTATGCGAGGAAACCCTCGTTGGATGAAAAAGTGATTCCCCGATGATGAGCGCCGCAATGCCGACAATAATAATGCCCACACCCATCGAGATGTCGGCAAATCCATAATACTGGGCCGTCATGGCTCCCGACACTGCTATAAGCGCATTGGATAAGCCCATGCCCAGTATTTTGATCTTCTCTGTATTAAATCCCAAACCTTGCGTCATGTTTTCATTATCGCCTGCGCTTATGAGTGTTAACCCAAGTTCGGTTCTCAGAAATAGATCGATTAGAATCTTGAAAAAAATGACCGCAACGGCGAAGAAGCCGGCTAACGCGAGCTGATTAAAGCCTGCCAGGTTCTCAATTGGTTTCAGTATCGTGTTCAGATTGAACAAGGGATAATTAGGTCTTCCCATAACCCGCAAGTTGACCGAATAGAGCATGGTCATCATTAATATGCCGGAAAGCAGGGGATTGATCTTGAATTTTGCGTTCAGAAGTCCCGTGAATGTTCCCGCGACAAACCCCGCCAAAAGCACGCAAAGAAGACCCAGATACGGATTTAACCCCACGCCGAGCAGAACAGCGGCAAGGCCGCCCCCAAGGGAAAAGCTGCCATCGCAGGTTAAGTCCGGAAAATTGAGTATGCGAAAGCTTATGTAGATCCCCATCACGGCCAGAGAGATCACAAATCCTTGCTGAAAAGATGTGAGAAAGAAATCTTGCATTTTATCCGTCAATCATAAAGTGAAAATGAAGCAAGTTCAAGATTTTTGAAGCAGAAGCCCTAGTCTGATCAAGCAAACCTTTACCCTGCAACTTTCCCGTGGAGCTCTGAAGATACAAAGTAAAGTCTCTATAGATGATATGTTATTCGAATTTCGTCTTGGCCGAATTTTTTAATTCGGCAGGCGCCTTGATATCCAAGGACTTAAGTGACTTCATATTAAGATAAAGATCAGTCTTTGAATCGCTTATCACGGGGAGGTCTCCTGGTTTTGAGCCTTCCAAAACTTTTATGGCAAGCTTGCCCGACTCCACCCCGATTTCATGATAGTTCGTCCCCAATGTGGCTATAGCACCTTTTTGAACGCTGTCAGATTCTCCTGCAATGATCGGTTTTCTGTACTCGTTTGCAACCTTTACCAGAGATGCTACAGCAGACAGCACACTATTGTCGATGGAGCTGTAAAAAGCGTCTACTTTCGGAGCCAGACTCTTTGCCGCCACAAGCACCTCTCCCGTGTTGGATATGGGCGCCGTTATCAGCTTGATGTCGAGCTGGCTACAGGCTTCCTGCAATTTCGTTAACATGAACTTCGCGTTCGATTCTCCCGGATTATACACTATGCCCAATGTTTTCACTGTAGGAACAAGCTTCACGAGAAGTTCAACCTGCTTCTTTATTGGCCATGCATCGCTGACACCGGTAATATTGCCCCCCGGCTTGGTCACATTCTGAACTACCCCGGCGGAGAGAGGATCGGTCACTGCTCCAAAGATAATCGGGATGGCCTGTGTAGCCTTTAGCGCATGCTGCGAAGATGGTGTGGAAATAGAAAATATCAGATCTACTTTGTCGGCGGCAAGCTTATTCGCAATCATCATCGAGGTTCCCATATCACCCTGCGCGTTCTGCCGGTCAAACTTTATGTTGATCTTCTTTTCTTTGCCGTAGACCTCTA
>JBDKUG010000371.1:0-19783 GCA_039679815.1 Smithella sp. | reverse complement strand
TACCTGTCAAGGAATACTTTAAGAACTTGTATCAACTTATACCAAGTCGCATTCTTTGGCTAACTTTGTTGGCATCGGTCGAGTGACCTCAGGAATGGGGGTCGGCTTCCTCAACGTATCAATAATACGCCTGCGGAGCCTCCTCCTTGCCGCCGCGTTACCCTTTGAATGCAACTCGGTATAAGAATGACCACAAAAAGCGGGGGACTGTCGATATTCGTTGGCTGGTGTTAATCGTGTTAATTTATATCTATCTCATTTTATTTGCTTTTGCCAGTAAGCTATCATTTCATTGAGGGTATCTTCGAGTGAATATTTCGGCGCCCAGTTGACTGAATTTCTCAATTTTTCATTGGAACCAATAATGGCTCTATTGTCGTCCGGACGAAATAAACTGGCATTGGAAACTACTTGTACGTCTATTTCCAATATTGCACTTATTTTTTCGATGATTTCTTTCAGGGACCATCCTGTACCGTTACATACATTATAGACCTCCCCTTTTTTACCCGTCGTCAACAGCATATAGTAAGCGGACGCAACGTCTCTTACATCGGTAAAATCTCTAATAATCGTTACATCACCTGTCATTAACTGATTGGATTTAGATCCATTATACTTCATTTCCACAATTTGTTTGACAAATGACGGCAACACAAAAACATCTTTCTGGAATGGCCCAATGTGATTGAACGATCTCGTCATCACAATATCCAAACCATAGCCACGGACATAAATATTAGAGAGCAATTCCTGGGATACCCGGGCTACGGCATAAGGGCTGACCGGTTTTAAGGGATGATCTTCGGTCAAGGGCAAATCTTTTTGTTCGACATTACCGTATTCTTCAGATGAGCCAACGGACAGGATGCGGCTGGCTATATTTAATTTTCTGATGGTCTCCAATAAATTCAGAAAAATATTGGTATTGTTTTGAAAACTGATGTTCGGTTCTTTCCAGCTGAACGCCACACTGCTGAAAGAGGCAAGATGCAAAACATAATCCGGCTGGAATTCAAAAATAATATTCTCTACTTTTCCTTTATCGAGAAGATCAATTCTCTCAAAATCATATTTTACGTGCTTGAAAGTATCCGGATTGATGTCCGGATAATGAACATCAATGCCTTTGACAAAGGCTCTTATTTCATTATCCTCAAGATATTCGATAAAGTAACGGCTGACAAATCCGGAAAAACCCGTTATTAAAAATTTCTTCATGACAATTTTTCTCCAGTTTCGTCTTTTATTTACTCATTACGATTATAAATCGTATAACCGTGTTTTTTTATCAGCTCGTCACGCTCTGCAGACATAAGGTCTGCTCTGACCATTTCCGAAACAAGTTCTTTAAAGCCAATCCTGGGCGTCCAACCCAGCTTTTTCTTTGCTTTTGTCGGATCACCCAAAAGGGTTTCGACTTCCGTCGGCCGGAAATAACGGGGGTCAACCTGGACAATTAGCTTCCTCACCTTGTCCTGATGTGATGTAGGTTTTAACCAGTATCCCTTTTCTTCCACCCCTTGACCTTCCCAGGCAATCTTCATTCCCAATTCCTCAGCAGCGGCATTAATAAAATCGCGGACACTGTACTGAACCCCTGTTGCAATAACGAAGTCATCGGGCGTATCCTGTTGCAACATCAGCCATTGCATCTCCACATAATCACGGGCGTGGCCCCAGTCCCTCTTGGCGTCCAGGTTGCCCAGATAAAGGGTATCTTGAAGCCCCAGTTTGATATGGGCCAAAGCACGGGTAATCTTGCGCGTAACAAATGTTTCGCCACGAACCGGAGATTCATGATTAAAGAGAATGCCGTTGCAGGCGTAAAGCCCGTAAGCTTCGCGATAGTTCACCGTAATCCAGTAGGCATAAAGCTTGGCCACTGCATAGGGGCTTCTGGGATAAAACGGCGTTGTTTCCTTTTGCGGAATTTCCTGTACCTTGCCAAAAAGCTCGGACGTGGAGGCCTGATAAAACCGGGCTGTCTTCTCCATCCCCAGAATACGGATGGCTTCCAGAATGCGTAAAGTACCTAACGCATCGGAATTGGCGGTGTATTCCGGAACTTCAAAGGACACGGCCACATGAGACTGGGCGGCCAGATTGTATATTTCTGTGGGTTTGATGTTCTGAATAATCCGGATCAGGTTTGACGAATCGGTAAGATCGCCGTGATGAAGGACAAATCGGTGATCCCTTGTATGCGGATCCTGATAAAGATGGTCGATACGATCCGTATTAAACAGAGAGGTACGACGTTTTATACCATGAACCTCGTATCCTTTTTCGAGAAGAAATTCTGCCAGGTAAGATCCGTCCTGACCTGTAATGCCGGTAATAAGCGCTACTTTTTTCATTTGATACTCCTTTAGAATAGTTCTATGTTCCACGTTGAACTCGGAACATAATTAATATTTGTTACGCCCGACCATATTGATCTTCCAGGCGCACGATATCGTCTTCTCCAAGATAAGAACCCGACTGAACTTCAATAATTTCCAGAGCAACCTGACCAGAGTTTTCTACACGGTGTTTTTCGCCCACGGGGATAAAGACGGATTGATTCTCGTTCAGAATAATCGTTTTATCACCACAGGTGACCCTGGCTGTACCCTGAACGATAACCCAGTGCTCGGATCGATGACGGTGCAACTGCAGACTGAGAATGGCGCCGGGATTGACCATTATTCGCTTTACCTGAAATCGATCTCCCTGTTCAAGGGAATCATACCAGCCCCAGGGACGGTAAACTTTCCGATGGCCGGAGCCTTCCCTGCGTCCCTCCGCCTTAAGGGTTGTGACAATCTGTTTGACATCCTGCACCCGGTCCTTCTTCGCTACCAGGACGGCGTCCGGTGTTTCGACAACGACAAGATCATCAATGCCCACGCAGGACACTAAACGAGATGTAGATAAAACAAGAGATCCTCGCGTATCTGCCAGAACCACATCACCGGAAACGCTGTTATCTTTTTCATCTTTTTTATTAATTTTCCACACGGCATCCCAGGCGCCAACGTCTGACCAACCCGCATTCAGCGGCACAATCGCACCTTGAATGGACGGGCTGGATAATGTGCCAAGCTTTTCCATCACCGCGTAATCGATGGAGTTGGCAGGGCAGGCAGAAAACGTTTCCCGATCCACCCGCAGAAAATCGGCATCCCGTCTTCCCCGCTCAAAAGCGATGGTGCAAGCGGCAAGCATTCCGGGCTGGAGCCTGCCCATAGCGGCAAGCCATGTCCCGGCCCGCATCAAAAACATCCCGCTGTTCCAGAAATAGCCGCCTTTGGCAAGGTAACCTTCGGCCGTTTTACGATCAGGTTTCTCCACAAAGCGGATAATCGGAAAAACCCGGTCGGCAATCGATATTTCCTGATCCGCCTGAATGTAGCCGTAGCCTGTTTCCGGACAATCGGGAACAACACCGAAGGTGACGATGGCGCCGGAAAGGGCTGGCTGAATCCCTGTCGAAAGCGCCTCGTGGAAAGCAGCGACATCCTCAATAACATGATCGGCAGGCATGATGAGCAATAACGGGTCATTTCCGTCCTTCATCGCCTCGAGCGTGGCCAGCGTTAGCGCGGGAGCGGTGTTGCGTCCCACAGGTTCCAGAATAATGGACACAGGTTCCGGTCCTATTCCTTTGATTTGCTGAGCGACAAGGAAGCGGTGATCTTCGTTGCAGATCACCATCGGGGCCATGGCCAATTCAGCTTTTTCATGCACGAATCCACCCATGCGCCGGATAGTTGCCTGAAGCATTGTTTCTACTCCCGCCAGTGGAAGAAGCTGCTTGGGATATTCATCGCGGGACAGGGGCCAAAGTCTTGTGCCGGCGCCGCCGCAGAGGACAGTCGGGATAAGAACTGTTTTTGTATTTGTCATGTGGAGACCTTTACTCCTTTAAGATTTGATCTATAACCGTTTTTTTCTAGCATAATCGCATAAGATATAGAATTAAAAATGTCAAAATGAACTGACGTAGATAGCACCAATATGTAACATATCGTTATATTGTTGTTGACTGCCGGTTGTTGTTTTTAGGCAGGATCGCTCTGCTGAGCTGCCGGGCACTTTCTCTCCACGTCAGCCATGGCATGCTGTTTGATTTGGGATGCTGCTGAATGATATACAGTGCAAGCCATCCTTTAATTGCCTGCGCTAAAGCAGTCGGCGTCTCGTCTTTAAAATAGCAGGCATATCCCCCTGCCACCTCATGATAAACTGGAATATCGCGTGCGATGATCGGCAGCTTGTGCCGGGCTGCCTCTATAAGCGGCAGACCGAAGCCTTCACCGCAGGAGGCGGCAATCAGGCAGGTGCTGGCGGCGTAAATCTTTTCCAGATATTCGTCAGTAATACCTTCGAGCCAGAACAAGCGTTTGTTCAGCCTGGGATGGGCACGCAGACGGCCGACAAGTTCATCGACCATCCAGCCCTGTTTGCCGACGATGACTAAGTTGACATCTTGCCCAGACTGCCAGAGCTGTTCGAAAGCATCCAACACCTGAACGTGGCCCTTTCGCGGTTCGAGGGTGCCGACCATGAGGAAGCTCGGACGGTCGCGAAGCTGACCCAGCACTGTGTCTGCATCCTGCGGAAAACCTTTAGTGGGGTTTGAATTATCGACATCCGCACCCAAATGGAACCAATCAATAATCAATGGCCGCCGGCGGTCAGGGCCATATTGCTTATCCCAATTCCTGAGTTCATCCGCTACTGCCCGGGAAATACACAAGGCACCATTACTTTCTGCAACCACTTCAAGCCATTGGCCAAATGCGTCGCCGGCTCCGTCCGGAAAATGTTGCGGCATCAATACACATAGCAAGTCATACACCATAAACTTGACCTGTACACCCATTCTGCGCAACTCCCGATAAAACGCCCGTTGCGCCAGAGCCACCTGCGGTTGCAAATCAAGGCCGAAAAACACATCGCCCGGCGCGTATTCCATGATCTCGTCTTGCAAGCTCTCATCCGGGTAGTCAAGGAAACTATGGGTAAAGCGGCGCGCGTATCTATAACCCTGATCGACCGTTGCATACACCGGCTCGACCCGATAACCCTCCGGCGGATTGAGTAGCCATTCCCTGAGAATGTTGCGTACGACTCGCTGAATGCCGCTTTTGGCGTCGCGCTGAGCCAATTCCGATATATCAACCAGTAGCTGCCGACGGGGATAGTTCTGCTCGACCAATTCGCGCTTGAGCTTTTCGCTACTTTGCTGCCAGGTTGACCATGGCATCGCTGCTGAATGCGGATATTGGCGGGTTTGATATAGCTCCAACCAGGTTTTGAGAGCTTCGGACAAGTCTTGAGGGTGATCACCCTGGAAGAAATAGCAGTGTTCACCGGCCACTTCGCGAAACACCGGTATATCACGAGCGACTATGGGTACACCGTGCCTCGCCGCTTCGATGAGGGAGAGGCCAAAACCCTCGTTGCTGCTGGCCGCGATCAGGCAGGTGCTGGCGGCATAAACCTTTTCGAGATATTCGTCGCCAATGCCCTGCAGCCAGAACAGGCGTCGCCCAAGTTCCGGATGCCGACGCAGGCGTTCGGCCAGGGCTTCGATCTTCCAGCCCTGCTGGCCGACCAGGATCAGATTTACATCTACCCCGACCCGCCAGAGATGCTCAACTGCCTCCAGGATTTGCTGCTGGCACTTGCGCGGCTCCAGCGTAGAGACACAAAGGAAGGTAGGCCTTTGACTCAGGGTTTCCAGAACATGACCAGCATCGCCAGGCAAGCCACATGAAGGTTTGGAGCTTTCGATATCCGCGCCGATATGGACCCAACTCGTGCTAAAAGTCGGTGCCGGTGTGACGGACGTTTTCTCAATCCAGGCATTGAAAGCATCGGCGGTGGCCTTAGAAATGCAAATCGCACCATCCGTGGCGGTAATCATGGTCAACCATCGTTCGTGCAACGCCTTAGTAATAGAATCTTCAAACAGATCGGCCATCTGGATCGGCAGCAGGTCGTAAACCAGAAACTTGACGGTCACACCTTTGCGTTTGAGCTGCCGATAAAAATCCGCGTGGGCCAGTTGCACATAGTGCTGCATATCCAGTCCAAAGAAAATGTCGCCACGTTGCCAGCGCACCGGGTCATCCTGCACACCCGAGGGATCCAACCCCAGGAACCGTTGAGTATAGGCCCGTGCGTAACGATACCCCTGTTCCCACGTGGCATATACTGGCTCAACCCTGAATCCCGCTGGCGGAGATTGCAGGAGCCATTTCAGGTAGCTGCGGACGACACGTTGTACACCGGTGGCAGCGTCACGTTGGCACAATTCCGATACATCCAGCATGAGTTGGCGCTCGACACCCGCGTTCGCATTCTGCGCCAGGCAGGCAGACAGGGTGACAAGGTTTGACTCATCTCTATCATGACTATATCCGGCCAAGAGATCCACAAATCGGCTGTAAGCAAGGGTTCGTGACAGATAATCGACTGCATCCGCTTGCTGGGGTGGCATTGCCTCCCATGTTCCGATCGCCTGCTTAGCTGTTTCATCCCAAGAAAACATTTTTGCTTTTTTCAAACTTTGTTCGCGCAGGCGGGTTCGAAACGCCTCGTCTTCAAGTACCTTGGCCATCATGTGCGTGATGACGGCAATATCGAAATGATCGAAAAGCGCCTCATCTTGCCGGGACGGCATTGCCTCCCATGCCCTGATCGCCCGCTTAGCTGTTTCATCCCAAGAAAACATTTTTGCTTTTTTCAAGCCGTGCTCACGAAGGCAGGTTCGCAACGCCTCATCTTCTAGCGTGTTGACTATCATGTGCGTGATGGCTGCAATGTCGAAAGGATCGAAAAGCGCTTCATCCAGGCCGATCACTTCGGGAAGGCTGGCAGTATTGGCGGCGACTACCGGGGCACCACAGGCCATTGCCTCCAGTGGCGGTAGCCCGAAGCCTTCATGCCAGGAGGGGAAGACGTAGAGTTGGCAAAGGTTGTAGAGCTGGACGAGTTCTTCGTCAGTCACATAGCCGGTAAAGAGCAGCTCATCAGTTTTCAGTCCGCTAGAACGGGCAATCTGCTGGAAGCGCGCAACATCGCCTGCGGGCATCTTGCCTGCGAACACCAGTTGGTGGCAGGCGCGCAGGCTTGCGGGCAGGGCAGCATAGGCTTCAATCAACCGCGGCAGGTTCTTGCGCTCATCCGCACCGCCGGTATAAAGGACGAAGGGGTGGCTAATGCCGAATTTCTGGCGGAGTTGGTCAGCGGTGGCTTCGTCAATGGTTTGTGGATGGAAATGCGCGTCGATGGCGGTGGAGATACTGACGATTCTGGCGCCAGCCATGTCGAGCACATCGAGACCTTCTTCCCGGGTGAAGTTGGATATGGCCAGACACATCGTCGCCCGACGGAGATGTTCCACTTTACGCAAATAATACTGGCCGTAACGCTGATTCGGTTTGAAGTATTGATCCGGATTTAGCAATGGAATGAGATCATAGAGGATGACACTTACCGGCGTGGAAGTGTCGAAACGACCGATACTGATGACGGCATCGTCGACGTATCCTTCGAACAGACTACTGATGTGAACCACATCGGGCTGGAGGCTGGACAGGAAGACCTCTCGAATGAGTTCGGCCACTTCTCGGCGGTTGTCGTTGCCTGGCTGTATTTCACACACCGGCCCCGGGGCCTGCCAGACGCGGATGTTCTCCTGCGGAAGAAATCTGTCAAATGCTGCACGGATCGGTTCAATAGTGTCGGGAAATAATCCACTCAACGCAAGCATGACTTCATGTTCACCGCGATTGCGTACAATGGCTTGCGCAAACGACACGGTATAGCGACCAATGCCACGAAAGCGGCTTTCGGTTTGCGCCCCTTGCATGTCAATTACAATACGCATCAGCCTTGCCCCTTCCGATACTGCTCAACGGCGACCTTCAGATTGTTGTATATCTGGCGGGCGAGGTGTGAAAGATGCGCTGCGGCAATTGGCGTTTCCTGGGGTTGAACCGGTATTGGCGTTTCCTGGGGTTGAACCGGTGGCGTTGCCATTCCAATATTAATTCGAAATAACCGTGATTGCAGGCCGGGGAAAAGATTCAGAACTCTTGAGACCGCTTTCTGCAACCTTGGACGCCTGCCAGTGTAAAGCACGGCATGCTGAAGCACCAGTCTCGTTCCGTTCTTCAAGGCGCTGGGCGTTAAGCAACGCAAGGTTGAAACGATCCAACGCAAGGGAGATGTGATGCGCCAGGAGGTGCTATTCAGCAATTCCTGCAATTGTCTTTTATGAACCTCTGCCAGTTGCGAATGATACTGATTGGACTGGTGAATCTCATGGAGCTCTTTGCGCGTTGCATCCAGCGCAGCTTCAGCCTGTACGGTACGTTCTGTCGCTTGCTGGATTGTAGTCTTCAATTCAATCTGATAATGCGTAGCAAGCGTTTCCAGACGCACTCCATAGTCAACGGCAAAGGCAGCGTTCAGAGTCTTATGGATCTCTTCATCAGCTGCTTTCTGAGCAATGACCGCATAACCAGGACGGACTCCCTCCAAAACGTATTGCCTTGTGTCCGACGAACTTTGTATTAAATCTTTGGATTCCCAAAAGCAAATCGTCCTGGCCCGCGCGAATCCGTAATACTCCGGCAGGAAGGAAAGCAACTGAGGGAAAATCAGTTGTTGATGGGTCTGATCAAGATAGAAGTTTCGCGTGAAAGCCATAACGGTCTCGGGGTTAGGCACTTCCAGGATCAGCAAGCCACCCGGAAGGAGTACTCGCAGCGCTTCCTGCACCAGGATTTTCAATTTAGAGAAAGGCATATGCAAAGTGACAGGAAAACCCGACACAATTACTACACTTGATTCCGGAAGTGTCTTGAGATAGGCAATCGATTCCTTTCGTTCAACGTTCAGACCCCGTTCACGGCAGGCAGCCAACATGTCTTCGTCCAGACCTACCCCCACCCCATGAAAGCCAAGTTCGCCGACAATTTCCAGCCATTCGCCACGCCCACAATCAAGATCCACGGCCCTACCCCCGGCATATACAACCTTGAGAGCCTCGACAAGCGATTTGCATATTGCCAGCCGGGATTCACGAAATTCGTGAAGGCCCTGATATTTTTCTTTGAATGTATGGTAAAAGGAAAGGTTCATAATAAAAACTTGCTTAATATAGCGAGAGCTTTGAACAACTAAATACTGGAGAAAAACTGGTTTTACAATTTCATCATCAAAAAACGCCTCGAATAAATGCGACGGATTCCGACTATCAATAAAATCAATAGGGTGAAGAACAGTAAAAACAAACCCATCATAAAACTGCGCGGTTTGAATTCGATGGTTACTTGATGAATCCCGGAAGGTACAAACACTGCTTTCCCCAGCACTTGCGCGCTGTAAACCGGCGTCGATTTTCCGTCAATTTTCGCCTGCCAGCCGGGATAGTTCGCATCAGCAATGAATAACCAGGCTGGCTGTCGGGCATGGACGTCAAATTTATATTCAACATTTGTAATTTTCGAAGATGATATTTCCAATGCACTAGACATATTTATGACCGTGCTTGCTGGAAGACCTTTTATGCTTTCTTTTTTATTAAACGGAGGCTCCAGAATCAACGTTGGTACCTTTGATTGTTTCAAACGATTCAACGCGTCTTCCGCTGAATTCGCCATCTCATATCGGGTAAAGCTCTGTATGCTATGCAGTGCGTAAATATTTTCCATAATAATGATGTTATCTGTTATTAATGGTTTCAAGTCTGACGTTTTTGGAATACCCTCTAAACTCAGATAACGAACGCCCAGATAATCAATCAGGCGGGTGCCTGGCGGATTTGAATCCGTTCCCATTATTTCCATTTGCATTTTCGGCTGAATCAATTGTTGCCGAGCAAGTGGTAAGGCAAGACAAGCGCCCATCGACGGGATATTCCACAAAACATTTGTGGATGGAAATAGACGCATAAAAGCTTTACTGTTTTCAGCCTCTAATCGTGGAGACCAAAGTGACTGGAGCCCGACAATCCAAGAATTGGTTATATCCATGATTTTGAAGTCTCTATTTTGACTATTCGCTTGAATGTAGTTAGCAAGATGAGGCTTCTCAAACAGCTTTGAATCTGAAAAAGGAACAGGAGGAATCCGTAAAACAACTATCTCTATAATAATAAAAGCTAACATCGCATGGCCAAACCATTGCTGTTTTCTAGCAACGATGAAAACCATAAGCACAACATACGCGCCGATAAACGATGCATATTGGATAATTGGGACATGTTCCACTCTGAGCCGCAAAACGAGACCACTGCATATTAAAAACAAAATGGACGTGCCTGCAATAATAAATATTTTTCTTTTCCATGAATTTGTGGTTTCTACCGTTTGCCTTTGGATACGATCAATCGCAACGCCAGCCAGCAACCCTATACTGACTATCCCGACCCCCAGATAAAGATGAACACCACGAAAATACATCAAACCTGGAACCAGGGAATATTTACGCAGATATTCAAAAACTGGTAAGCTATACCCCATACCGAGAACAACAAGAAAGACGCCTGCAATCATATGCCCGATTATTCGATGGTTCGGCTTTATGGTAAGCGAAAGACTCGCAACAAAACAAATAAATATACTACCCAGGCCTCTGAAAATTAAATTATCTTCTTCGGAAATGGTGAATAAAAACCCTCTCAGAATCCCATCTAAGGGCATCTGGAATACAATATCGACCCCCCCGCTGCGATGTGACAATGCAGCAAGTTCCACCAAGGGCAGCCATTGTACTGCTGTTAACCCGATACACACAGCAACAGCACCTAATCCGGTAAGGAGATATTGCCTCAAAGAATTATCTGCCCGGCTTCCGATGTAACCGGAAAACAGGGTCGGGATCATTCTCACCACCATATAGATTATAGTTCCATGAAAGGCTTGGGGGTAACCGGCAAAAATCAGCAATGACACAGAAACAGCCAGCACGAGAGATGATTTTACGACTGGATGCTCTATCCATCGCTCAAAAAACAGAAAAACCCATGGAATATAGCACATAGCCCCTGAAACGGTGATATTATCATGGTATTGAAGCCAATATGAAGAGAAGACGACCACCAACGCGCCAAATGTGCAGGCTGCGCGTCCGCATCTTAATTGCCGGCATAACCCGTACATTCCCAGCGCCCCGATGATGGTCGTAAGCCAATTATAAATATTTTGACCGGTAATAGGGTTAAACAACAGGGCGACCATAAAATTCAAGGGATTAAAGAAACCTCCCTGACCTTCAGCAAAATAGGGATGTCCACCAAAGAGCAAATTCGTCCATAAAGGTGATATGCCCTCATGAATCATTTTCCTGTTAAACTCTATAACCGAAAGATTGTGAATGATAGAATCGCCAAATATTTTAGTTTTACCAAAGAATAGCACCGGGGCGTATAACCATGTGGCCAGCCCTATAGGGATAAGAAAATACGGCAAATTCATGAAGTGTTTTAAGAATTTTGATTTTTGGGAAATTTGATTAATATTTATTTTCATTTTTACAGTTGGATAATGGCATCAATTGGCAAGATTATCGACTATCGGTACAAGTTCCTTTGCAATCAGCGAAGCGGCATAGGTTGATATATGATCCGCATAAGAATACAATAGTTTACCGTCTTTCATGTGTGAGCACTCATTTTCGCCAATATTACAGAGTATATGAGTGGGGTTATAAATAACCAACTGCGGATTTTCAACTTTTAAATTGTTTATCAATAGAAAGTACTGCTCCGTGAAATTAGTATGTTTATCAAAACTAATCCGGCATCCGGGGTTTTGACTCATGGCGAATAGATGACTGAAGCAGGGAATCTCAGATTTTCTTTGTACACAGTGCCGTGGCTCCATCAATGTTGGATTATCTATTGTAATGACAACCTTTTTATTAGCGGCAATCATTCTCTTGATGGTCAAGTTTAATCCATCATAAGCAATCCGGTAATTTGGACTTTTCGGCAGCTCTTCCAAGGTCAACGCTGCAATAGGACTCAGGGCAAATAAATTGCGGATCGAAACAGTAATGACAATCACTTTTATATCAGCGTTTGCTGCAAGCCAATCGATTAATGCCTCCGCTGCCCCCTGCTGAAATAACCAATGGTGGCTATATATTTCAGAATGGCTCATCAGAGGAAAGTTTTCGATAAGCAACCATCGATGATTGCTAGAATTTCTAATCAAAGAGGGATACAGTGCATTTGCCTTACTGTCACCAATGAGGGCATACTCAGGGACATCTCTGCTGTCACTTCGACAAACGAAGTTATATGTTCTATCGAATCTAACAGACTGAAATGAACAATCTTTCTGAAACAGGCCAGAAACAGAATTAACTGTTTCCGGAGTCTCAAAATTATATTTATTCATATTTAAAAATTCCCTGAACAAGAAACCATCATAGCGATAAGAAGAATAGCCGGCACAACCAATGCTAATCATCAAGAAGCAAAGAACTACAGCTTTTTGGCTTTTTAATCCACCGTACCGAATGGGTTTCTCAATAAACCTATAAGTCAACCACGCCAGCAAGATACTGACAATGACAACGGCAATACGTATTCCCAGCCGCGGATCTCCATTTTCAAATATCCGCGCAAACGATAATAATGGCCAGTGCCATAAATAAAGCGGAAAACTAATTAAACCAAACCAAACCAGGACACGACTGGACAAAACATAACGATTAAACCAGGCGTCCTCGCCCGCAGAAATAAGTAGACCCGCACCAACTGCCGGCAATAACGCAAGCAGCCCCGGAAAAGGATCCGTTTTTTTCAACAGAAATACTGCAATAAGAATCAACGCTATGCCGGCAAGCGATTTAGCAATCCGGAGCGCTCCGTATATATTGTTCAATGGTATTATGAGGCTTATTTGCGTTGAGTTCGATGCCCGGACACCAGCACTTATCGGGACAAATCGGTGGAATAAAACCAGATAAGAAAGAATACTGCCAAGCATTAATTCCCACGCACGCGAAACCGGAGAATAGAACATGGCAGTAACATCCGTTTTGATGTGCATTACGCTATAAACAAACGAGGCGGCTGCAAGCAAAAGAATCAAAGAAAGGAACCCATCCTTGCGCTTCCAGAAAAAAAAGACAAGGAACAGTGTTAACGGCCACACAATATAGAATTGTTCTTCAATGCCCAGAGACCACAAATGCAGCAGTGGTTTTAATTCGGTGGCAACATCGAAATATCCAGCCTCCTTCCAAAAAACAAAATTAGAGAGGAACCCTGCGCCACCGGCAATGTGCTTGCCAAGTTGCTTATACTCATCGGCGTAAAGAGTGAACCAGCCCAATACGAAACAAAAACTCAAAACGGTAATCAGTGCCGGAAATATGCGCACGATACGGCGTGTGTAAAACTCTTTGAACTTAAATACTCCTCTGTCCAAACTACCCAATATGATGGTTGAGATTAGAAATCCAGATATGACAAAAAAAACATCAACTCCAACAAAGCCGCCGTGAATCCAGTCTGGAAAAACGTGATACCCCAAAACAGACAAAACGGCAACCGCACGCAGACCGTCTATATCGGCTCGATATTTTGTATGTGCCAGATCAGTGCCTGAGGCGTTTACTTCATGAGACATAACTTCTGACAGGGACAATCCAGTTCCAGAATATTTGTGTATTCCCGCCTGCTCACCCTAAAGGGCACATGTGGAAACGACAGTTATTGTTGCCAAAGTAATAAAAAGCATAAACTGAAGCGAAGTAATTGTTTGATAAGATAGAGGTTAAAGCCTTTACTTGTGGTATGTTTTTTCCGGCGTCAGTAACCCGCCAAATAAGCTGAATAGCGGCCTGCTATTTTTTTTATGACAAGTAAAATAAAAATGCTTGAAGAAACACCTATACACCATGAAATAAGTGCATATACAAAGGAATAGTCCACAGATATTTCAGGATAGACAGATTGGCATGCACGGACGATAGGAAAATGCAGTAAATAAATTCCGTAAGACGCATTGCTCACAAACTGAATACCTGACTGAAATTTATGAATCCACATGCCCGCTGTGATGAGGAGGATAACGCACGTGTAAATATAGAACTGGGATAATATTGGAAATGAAGAAAAATGATTACCACCGACTCTGGTAAAAACAAGGATTATCGCAACCAGAACAACACCGCTGCAAATAATGCTTATTCGATATTGCCTGAACAACGATCCTAATGTTTCATAGTACAGTGAAAAAATCCAACCCGACATGTAAGCAAACAAATGAAAAAACGGATGGCGAAACATCAGAAACAAAGACATACCTGAACCAATCAATCCTTTCACAAACGCAAGAAGCAATAAAGCGGAAAGCGCCCAGAGCCCTAAAACCCATTTTCCGGGAACATACCTTAAAACAAGTGACCAGAAAAATAGATAGAACAAAACAAATACAAAAAAATAGATACCCAAAGTATTACCGAAAATTAGATTGTAAATGAATTGTCCTGCGTTAAGGTTCTTCAATTCTACGCTCAACCCGGGTACATTGAGAAACTGCATGCAGATTGAACAGAACAAGTAAGGCGGTAATAATCGGATCAGTTTCTTTTTTATCACCTGTCTGGTTGAGTTTATTTGCTTATCGAAAAGAAACCCTGCGGCGAAAAAGAGACCGGGAACAGCAAACCGGCACAAATCACTGGCGACATATCCCCCAAAATTAGACGGTTCAAACGACGTCGATATGGAATGGATGTACACAACTGTTAAAATGCAAACGCATTTTAGAACATCTATTTCATAGAATCGTTGTTTTTCCAATAGTGCGCCTTATGATCATTCCGGTTGAGAGCAAGTATCTTCCCTGTATGAACATCACTGGGTTTATTTTTTATATGAGGCCATGGTGTACCCGGTCAGTGGTTTACATTTTACTCGCGATGATGATCTGGATCTTTGGCAGGAAATTGTCAAATGATTCGCGAAGCTTTTCAGAACCATCCAATTCCATCAGCCCGGCCCAGGTATTTGACCAACTCTGTATAACAGGATGATACGGCGGAATAATCTCATCCAAAACAGGGCCGGAAAAATGCTTTTGCTCATTCTGTGCCACAATCCAAAATAATGACATAAAAACAGTCCAATAAAATCCCCATGTGTCATATTTTTCTATTTTCAACCCAGAATTATCCACCAATTTCATAAATCTGTCTTTATCAAAAATCTGAATATGATTCGGCTCAGAAAAGTATATGGGATTCGCAAAAGGTTTTTGCAGCATTTCTGATCGATAATCAGGAACGGTTATGAGATATTGTGCACCCGTTTTCCCCACTCTGACCAGTTCCTTTAATATTTCCTCCGGTTTTGCAGTGTGCTCCAACATTTCCATCGACAATATTTTTGTCGCATATCCGTCCGGCAGCGGCAAAGGTATTGTATTACTAACAAAACCCTCTATTTTTTTTGCCTTTGAATGGCTTGCTTTTTCAATGAGGTTTTTAATTTTACAAGTGTCGACATCTGAAAAAACTATATGGGCCCCCTGTCGCGCACAAAATAAAATGGCCGCACCATCTCCACATCCTACATCCAAAACGATATCGTCAGCCGTTATTTTAAAGCCGGGAAACAATTCTCCGTTATCAGATTGATACCATCCTCGCAAAACAGCATCCTTTAAGCCACAGATGCGAGGATCCAATTCACCCGGCGCAGAAAATTCATTTCCCTTTTTTTTAAAGGACCCGATTAATCTATCGCCCAGTATTTGAAGTTTTTTCATCATCCTGATACCATTATTTCAAAAGGACCGTCCGTGTGGCGACTTACTTGACAATTATGACCTGCGTTAACCATTATCATCCTGTTTATCGTTATGTCTTGCAGAAACACGCTCAACCGACAGGACAGCATCTAAAGAAGCAATGCCTGCAAAATCCGCTTTTCGGGTGTTGAGCACGGAAAAGATTAAACCGCTGTCGCACCACTCATAATTATCAGACAAATGCGAATCCATTTTGGAGATTGCCGTCGTAATGGAATAGTTGCCTTTCCCCAGATTCATGACAAATTCAAAACAGAAAACCAGTTGCTCGCCCACCGACAGATGTTCGATGGTCTCACCCAGCCGGTAGCTATTGATACCATACACCGTCTGACCGAACCGATCCTTGATCATAAATCCCATCACGGCTTCTTCCACCGACTTGTTGACCCGGGCGGTGATCTCCAGTCTCACGTTCGTTCCGGTTTCAACCGCTTCCACTGGCTTTCCATCCCCGGTCAGTAGCCTGACCTCCGAAACAGTGATCTCACCACCACCGGAAACAGTTTGAACTTTTCCGTAAACGTTGCGTTCCTGCCGGATTAAATTGACATCCCGGGCGGCGAGCAGGGCGTGATAGAAATCCATGGCTTCTTCCGCCGGTCCTTCCTTGACGACCTTTCCTTCATGCAAGACGATCACCCGATCACAGATGGATTGAATCGCACTGCGATCATGAGAAACCAGAAGCAGTGTTGTGCCCTCCTCACGGAATGAACGGATTTTACGGAAACTTTTGTGCTGAAAATAGGAATCGCCGACTGACAGTGCCTCATCCACAATCAGCAAATCCGGCCTCTGTGCCGTGGCTACGGCAAAAGCCAGTCGCATAAGCATTCCGCTGGAATACGTCCGCACCGGCTGATCAATATAATCCCCGATTTCCGCAAAAGCTTCGATTACCGGCAGGAGCTCCTGGATCTCGTCAACGAGAAAACCAAATAGCTGTCCGGCCATGATCACATTTTGGCGACCGGTAAAATCGGGATGAAAACCCATGCCCAACTCCAAGAGCGCCGCAACCCGACCGTTCATTTCGATGATTCCCGTCGTCGGCTGGGTTGTACCGGCGATAATCTTCAGCAGCGTAGATTTTCCCGCACCGTTCATACCGACAATGCCGATCGCCTCACCGAGCCGTATCTCACAATTAACATTCTGCAAGACCCAGTGAACATGGTAGCGGGGACGGGAAGAAGGCAGACACCACTCAGCCAGCCGGGCCCAGTGGCTGAAATATTGTTTATAAGCTTTCCCCAGGTTATGAACACGCAGCATCGTCATCAGATTTCACCCAACATTTCACCGGCACGCCTCCGGGATAAACCAACGTCCGGCAGGCATGTGAACAATATGCCGTGCCGTAATGACAGCTGGAACCAGAGTTGGCCTTTGTGGCCATTGCCCATATAAAAGAATCGACTGATATACCGAAACAACAGAAAACATCGGGTTGAGGCTATGCCATGGCAATATTGTTGCAGGCACAGTAACAATATTGCAGCTACCAGCATGGATTAGACTTCCAGAAACTTTCTCAGGAAAGAGCGAGTATGGACAAACACATGAGCAGGCATCTCCTGTAACAATGGTATGAGTCCGGCTGTTTTGCGCCATGTTTTCCTGCACTTTGAAATCAGCCATCTTTCATCGAACATGCCACACGCCTGCAAGACCATTTTCAGTCGCTCTTCGGCAACGGCTTTTGAACAATACATTTTCAAACTTTCAACCGCGCAGCTTGACATACGCAAATAGCGACCTGGATCTTTTTTTGCAACCGTATAACTTTCCAGATAGGCGTGATACAGGGATTCCCAGTTGATCCGGTACCGGAAGGTGCGCAGCGCCGATCGCGGGTCATGCGGCCAGTGGATCCATTCCATGCTGGATTTGACCACAAAAGCATTGTCCTGGTTGACATAGTCTTCCATGGCTGTGTGCGTCGGCGCAATGGCAGGCTTCCCCGCAGACATATATTCCATCAGCGGCAGACACTGACCCTCTCCATGCGCTGTATTCACCACATAAGTGGATTCCCGGATGAGTTTTGTATAATCATCATCATCTAAAAAACCATGCAAAGCAACGACACGGCACTTAAACGGCGCCAGCTTCTTGATTTCTCTGATGATGAGTCCCCGAACAGTCTCATAATCATAATAGGCCAGTTTCATCACCAGAGTCACGTCTTCCACTTCCCGAAATGCCCAGCAAAATCCCCAGAGCAGGTCCATCCAGTTTTTTCTACCATCATTGGGATTGAAAACGGTTGTGTAAATAATGCCCTCCAGATGTAGACAAGTTTTTTTACCGTGCGCGGAAGAAGATGATCGTTGTTCGATAAATCCTGTATTGTCGTCTTGAATGGTTGTTACCGCACTGCACCCTTTGAAGTCGATAAAGTTAACATCCAAATTCAAATCGAATCCATCAGAACAGGCGGAGGTCTTTTCCTCCCGATGAAGTTTTACATAATCATCCCAAACGGGCGCAGGAATGGACCATACAGGGAAATCCCTGCCCATAGCCAGCTTAACTGACCGCACGGCAAAACTGGAATGGGTAATTGTTCGTCCATGCCTGCGAAACACGTTCCGCCAATCATTGCGGGGATCTCCTCCCCACACATCTGTCGGCAGCATCAGATACTCCCAGGCAAAGACGGATATGGTGGGACACTGAAGATCCATGGTTGTTTTGAAAGGCGGTGTGAAGGATAAAAAAAGGCAGGGCTCGCCTCGAGCCTGACAATTCCGGTAGATGACATCCACTTCCGACGCGGGATCCCTGATTTCGATGACGTGGGCAAATTTCTCAAGCACCGGACGGTATTTTTTCAAAACGAAATAGTAACTGTAATCCAGCCCGCCGATATTGGCGGCTATGCTTCCTTTAGATTCAGCAGAATGAACAATAATGACCATACGATTTACTTAAGATTTAAAAATGTCTTCAATTGTTTTTTTACGGTATCGATGGAGGAATACTCTTTCATTTTCAGACGGGCGGCTTCGGCCATTCCCCGATAAACGTCTGGTTTATTTTTAAAAATATCATAGCTCTGGCGACAGACGTTCATTAGAGATTCCCAATCAATGCGATATCTTAAAGCCCGGAAAAGATCTCTTGGATCATGCGGCCATATCGCAGGCTCGACACCGGACCGCACAATCAGCGTTGACGATTCTTCCACATAGTCAGCGAGTGAGGTATGGCAGGGCGCAATGGCCGGCTTGCCGCAGGACATAAATTCCATCAATGGCAGACACAAACCTTCACATCGGGCCGCATTCACGTAAAAAGACGTGGACGCAATCAATTTTTCATATTCCGCCTCATCCAGATAACCGTGTAACGCGATAATCCGGCACTTAAAGGGCCACATCTGCTGATACATAAAATGCAACCGTCCCAGAAAGCTTGACAAGGAATGGTGAGTCATTTTCAAAACAAGCGTCGCGTCTTCCACGTCCTGAAAAGCCGCGCAAAAAGCTTTGACCATGTCGATCCAGTTCTTCCGGTCATCACCCGGATTGAAAACAGATGTGTAAACAACGCCCTCAACCGATACGTGGCGAGGAGAATCGCCGCTGTCCGTTTGCTGCATTTGATCCGTCCGACCGGCATCAGCGGACAATTCGAGGTAATGCAGGCCCACAGCCATGGAGCGGGCATCCCTGGCACCCGAAACCGGTGTTAAATCAAGATTGGAAAATATCAGAACATTTTCCGGTTGGTCCAGATGGAAGACAAGATCCGTTTCGGCTGAGCCTCCTGCAATCCTGATCTTCTTTTCGTCACGACCCAGGGATAGCGATATTTCCCGGTTGGCATTGCCCGCATATCCGTTCAGCCTCAGCTTGATCCGAACCTCTCCCGTCAATTTGAAGGGAAGTAGAATCCAGGGTTTCTCAATGCGTGACCAGGTGCCCCAGGATTCAGGCTCG
>JBDKUG010000143.1:0-3521 GCA_039679815.1 Smithella sp. | reverse complement strand
TCTTCATTAATCTGGATTATCGTACCCTCGCTTGTGGTAGACTGTCTCTGGGCCATGGTCTTTCCTCCTTCCGGTTATTGTTTTGGTGGTGCTTAACATTACCAGATTTTGGAGGTTGCCATGGCTCTTAATTGTGCGAAAGATATTTTACGTTATCCTGCATTCGTCTGCGATCCATGTTGTCTTGACATTCTCATTACACGTACCTATTTATGCAAATATGTCTTTGAGGAGATATTTTCTCATTGAAAAGAGCTCGTTTGGTTGTAAAAGTGCCATAGGTGCAGGTTTTCCAACAAAAACGGGAGGTGCTGGATGAAAACATTCCGAATGTTAATCATTTTACTGCTTTGCCTCAGTTTTATTACAGGCTGTGCCGGCATGACTTCCACTCAGCAGAGGGTACTGAGCGGTACGGCTATCGGAGCGGGTACCGGCGCTGCTCTTGGTGCCATCACCGGGCACAGCGTGGCAACGGGGGCTGCAATTGGGGCTGCGGCCGGCGCCGTGGGCGGACTCATCGTCGATCAATCGAAGAAAAGGCGCAGGTAAAGGAGGTGTCCAATGAAAAAAGCGGCGTTTTTCGTCGTTTCCCTGTTTCTTTGGTTATGCGGATCCCTTATGGCAGACGTGACCTACCAGAGTGCTTTCGGATTCAGGATAACACTGCCCGCTGACTGGACGATCATAAGCAGCACAGATGTGAAAGACACACCGGACATCACGAAAGCCGCTCTTGAGGTAGCCGAAAAAAATAATACAATCAAAAACTTGCCTCAGGAGCTCTACAGCAAGCTAAAAGAAAAACTCACCGGCGGTGAAATGGAGTATTATTACAAGACGAAAGCTCCTCTCTTCAACATATCGGTCTACCAGGATGCGGGTACAATAGCTCAGTCCAAAGAGGATGAGCAGGCCATCTGTCAGAGGTTTTCAGAAGAACTCGGAAAGCTCTCGACGAAGCCCGTCAACCTCTTTGAATGCCGTTTTGAGCAGAAGGGCGCCATTGCCACACTCTATCTCATTGCTGATGCTTACAGAGACAACCAGAAATATGTGCAGTACCTGGTTCAGAAGTCACCGGACAGGGTGCTCTTGTTCACAGGGTCTGCCGACAGGGATGAAGATTTTGATATGGTTAAGGCAGAATTTGACAGGATTATGAAATCTCTCCAGTTGCTGTAAGGGGAGAATCAGGTGCAAGCTGTCGGTGTGCCCGATAGGAAACATCCCTGGCATGCAGCTTAAAACCGTTTCTGAAAGGAGACCCGGTATGAGGCTGAAGACCCATCCATGTTTTTGTGCCTCTCTTTTTCTCACAGCGTTTTTCGTATTGCTTTCCCCCTGTGCTGTTCTTGCGGATCAACAGGAAATCTCTGTGGGATACGGTTTGGCTACTTTTAATCAAGGCGCGGATCTCGGCCGCCTGCATAGAGACGATTACTACGACTTTGCTCAGGTTGCATACGGCTACGAAAGAACACTCTCCGGCAAATTCAACCTTCTTGTCGAGCCCTTTGTTGCCATCGTGAATAGACCGACAAGCGGCCTTGACGGCGGCCTTACCGTGAGCGGAAGATACTACTTCGGCGAGAAGAACCACAGAGGTTTCTTTGTCACGGCCGGCGCTGGAGGTGCCTATACGAGTGTCGCGTTCGAGGAGCAGGGAACTCACGGTTTGTTTATCCTTCACGGCGGCATTGGCTACAAATGGGAGAGATTGTTTCTGGAAGGCAGATTCAGACACTATTCAAACGGCGGCCTTGCAAGCCCGAATGAGTCAGTAAACGCGAGCATAGTAAGTATAGGCTTTGTCTTCTGACATACCGTATGTTGCGCACAGACTGTCTTTCCAGGTGTCCAGAATGACAAGAATGTCAAAGGGGCAGGCGTTTGTATGGAACAAATTAAGAAAGAAAAGGGGAGAGCGGTTGTGTTGCGAGCGTTAATAACATTCATAATGGCAGCTGTCGTTGTTTTATTTATGACGGTAGGAAATATTGCGGCTCAGCCCATGGGATATAATCAATATGGGGAAGGGTCGGGAGCGTTATCATGGGAGATGTACAGGCACCGACAGATTGAGATGCAGCTTGACCTGCAGCGGCAGCAGCTTGACCTCCAGCGCCAACAACTTGGGATTCAACGGCAGCAGCAGGAGCTTGAAGTCCAGAGACAACAGCTTGAGATGAAACGGCAACAACTCGAGATTCAAAGACAACAACAGCAGATGGAATTTGAAAAGCAGATGATCGAGCGTGAAAGGAAGTAGATGTGTTTATTTTTCCTGCACGTCAACCAACGTTATAAACAGACGGCAAAATATGTCCAAAAGCCGTTCATCCTGGGACATCACATATGCCAGCACACCATTGCTAACCGCATGCGTGTAATTCCTTACGTTTTCCCTCGTTTCCCCCGACTTGAGTATTGCCTTGTACTGGACCATTCCCGCATGGGCGACTCGCATCACTTTCTCAGGGCCAAGAAACTGAAATACCGATAAGGCCGCTTTTGCAACAACATCGTTGATTGCAGGTTCAGCTCCTTCATCCCCGAGATGCAGGATGAGTTGGTTTCCGACAAAGTAAAGGAAGACCATACCCGTGAGGATCTCGGAATCCTTTGCATGACCTTCTGTCGGGAAACGGGAGACTTTTCGCTGAACATAGGAAATGAGCTGTGTTAGAATCCGCGCGACGGCATCTTCCAGGTTATCCGATTCAGGAAGCCCATCAATTTTACGGAGGCGGTTGGCCAGAATTATCAAACTGTTTTTGAAAAAGTCCGCTGTAAGAATGTCAGCACTCTTAGCCCGGCTTTCGGCTGTGTGATCGGCTTCATTGAGAATACGCGTCACCTGTGTCAAATCGCTGCAATGCAAAACTGCATTGGCGACTGCTTTGAGCATGGGGTTCCGCATATCATCAGGCGTCAGGTCGTCGCTATACTGTTTCTTCAGGACTTTCGCAATCTCCGCGGCCTTATTGATGTTCTTTTCCTGGTATAATTTAGCCCCAAATAAACCTATCTTTGATTTCTTCACCAGTATTCCGGTATGATCAACGCGAATCCAGCAGGGAGTTCCGTTATCCATTCGGATACTGGCCCGATGGTTATTGTTGTCATCATCCAGGAAACGAATTAGTCTTGTCATTTCTTCTATCACCTTCTCGTTCAAACAACCGAAAATTTCAATACAGCGAATTCAGTCGCCAACACCACGAATCGCTCACCCTATGATTCGTCCTATCTTATACCACCTCTAACGTCGCCTTCTCAACCAAATTTGATTCCGTATTACCCGAGTGCGGGCATACGGCGGGGAGGGATAGGGAGGTCCTGGCTATGACTGTTGACTCAGGCAGGCGTGTTGTTGTAAACATAGTAAGAAGCAGCATGGTTTATCTGCAAGGGAAGTGAAGTGAGAATCTTCCGCTGTCCCGCAACTGTGATGGGTTTTTAAGCAACGCTTGGCGATTAGCCGGCCACTATCCCGCGAAGCCGGGATGGGAAGGCGC
>JBDKUG010000018.1:0-13777 GCA_039679815.1 Smithella sp. | reverse complement strand
CACACCGTTCCCCGCTGTATTGGAGATATTTTGTGCACAAAAAAAGCGGGCGATTTGTTTGTGCACAAAAATAGCCAACTTACAACCGTTCAATCGAAAGATTTGATCCAGAATAACGCAGAATTTTGCAGTTGCCTTCGGCAAAAAGTGACCATTTTCCCGCGTTTCTTCTTCAGCTGATATTTCCTACCCCCTCCATCAGAAAGAACACCTTGGAAACCTTCCTGTTCGATCAACGTCCGCGGCAGGGTCTGCGTCAACGTCTGCGGCGTGTCAGCAAGGCGTCTGCGTCACGTCAGCCTGGACGCAGACGCCTTTTTGGGTCGAAAATTTTATTCAGTCTTTTATAGACTTTGAAATCATCAGCCAAAAAATTGGATACATCATCTGGATTATTAATCTACAAACAGCTTGCCACCTGCTTTGTGGTTCAACCACATGGTGGTTTGGACCTTTCTACTCCAATCCCATTATAACTGGCAAAACTAGCTGTATCCGTACCCTTGTAGATGTTTTTCCAGGTATTCTGCCTAGACTAGGCGCAGAGTTCCCCCTTTTTCCCGCAGTTCCAGGTGGACATTTTGACAATTCCGGAGCATGTGCGGCTTTAGGGTTGGGCAATGAGTTCTGGGAAATAACTGCTTATACAGTTGATCATCACTCAGCTCTTCGGACATTGGCCATTTCAAACCTGCCGCTGCAGCCCGTTTTATATATTTCTCCACATATCTGTGTGATATTTGGTAGTTGCTGTATATAACCACCCCCAGAGCTGGCGTATCCACTTCAGCTGTGAAGTTTCGTTGATTTTTCGCACGGTTAACTCTGTGATATCATCCGCATCCTTGTTTCGAAGGATTAGGATGCCATATTTTCTGAAGATTAACCAGTTCTGTTTCTGCTCCAATTTTCTTTGTTTCCGATTGATCCCGGCCACCTTATCCTGGATTATACAGGTCCTGCGGCATCATCCATCTTGATGCTCCACTGCGATCTTTTTCAGCAGCAACTGATCATTGATGAATGCCATCTTTCTCTGGACAAGTTAGCTGCAGCCCTTTTTTGCGTAGTCCACTCTAACCGTCAGGTCTGAAATATTCGATCCTGCGAACATACGCATGGACTCCTCTTGCGAATTGGAAAGTTCAATTTTCAGCAGGATGATGGAACCGTAATGTGATACTTTGCGAATCAGACCGTACGTCAGAAAGTCGTAATCGGTGGGGCGTAAATACTCACCGAGTTTAAAATGCTGTCCATATCCTTGACTAAAACACTGCGCACACTCGCATTCTTTTCATGAATCGACTACTCGAAATGCTAATTCAGATGACATGAATTAGGATCCCATGCTTTTCCGTTCTCGCCTTGCGGGTTGTGCCTCATTTTTTACAATTCGTACACGATTTGACATTAAAGATTGAAAGACGGCGGATTTTCACGACAATAGGAAAACCAATTGCCATTTTCTATGATTTCTTCCCGAGCGAGCTCACGGAAAAGCTGCTTCTTATCGATTTTCCCGGATTCAAATTGCTCCTTTGCAGACGAGAATAATCCGGTCATTTTTTCATGATCAATGCTTTTTCGCTCAAAGGAGAGCTTGCCGTAATAGTTCGCAAGGAAAACGGTTATTGCCGATACCCCGCCGAGCAATAACTTCATCAGGCTGCGCAGCGTAAGCTCCTGATCCGGGTGATGAAGGAGCAGCACCGGAAAGGACCCACTGAAAATGCTTCCGGTCATGGATGAATCAGAGAAAAATTCAAGAACCAGAACAAGCAAGAAGAGCAACACTGAAGTGGCTAGCATCCATTTTGCTATACCCTCATTCATATGATGTTTGCTGGAATCACGCTTGAACGCATTTTGATGGTATGTCAGCTGACCGTCTATCCATCTCTCTTTGATAGCATCGACAGGAACAGTATGTTTTGATTGTTCTCCGATCAGCAAGGCGGAAACAGCCTCCTTGATCCATGTGGATTCCTGCTTCTGTGTCCATGTAAAAGCATTGCCAATATTATCTCCCATTCCAGTTGCTTTCAGATAGAACTGCACGCGCAGTGTCTCTGACAGCATCCTGTATTGCAGATATTTCTCATGGCAATTGCCCCTCCGAACCAAAGTAAATGCCAATACATAGATAATAATCAGAGCACCATAACTCAATAAAAAAAGATTAGATTCCAGCTCATCGTACAATAGAAAAAACAGCACCAAGAGCACGCCGAAGACAGAAAACCATCTCATTGCGCTCAGGTATTTTTGTTGGAAGCGCAAAGATAAGCGATCCGCTGTTTGATATAGCATATGGAGCTTTTTCAGCTTTTCGTCCGTATTGCTCATGGTTTCTTCAGGGAGCAGCACACCTGCATAAGCAATTCTGTCGTCGCCTTTACTGGCATCCGCATTAAAGGCGTCGGTCATACACAAAGTTTTCCTCAGGCTGCTTGTTTCGTTTTCCAGCAGATGATCAGAGATGCTCAAATCTGTTTTGGTGCTTTGCCTCGGTGTCAGAATGTGGATGACCGCACCGTCATTTGCTGCTTTGAAACAGCCGTATCCATTTCCATAATAGCCGCGATACATAAAATCGACCGTTTCTGCTGTTCCGCAGCCGTCTGGTTTAGCGGGCATCCCGTCCCAAAGGGCTATCAGCACATGGCTGTGCGCCGCTATGTATATCCCAGCCTGACGATAATGGAAATCGCGTATTTGGCAGTCAGGAAGAGGCTCAGTATTGGGAGCCAAAAACACCTCCGAAGCATTTTTTAGCAAAGTATCGAATATCGCTGCGTCAGGCTCTGAAAAATCTTTTCGGTATTCCTGGATGGGTAGAGGAAGCGGGCAGATAAGTTTTATTCCCAGCTCCAGCGCTATCCTGGCGCACAGGGTATCTGCACCAGACGCAATGGAATTAAGCATTACAAATTCGGAGTTTGGGTACTGAATCATTAACTGTTTCAGCTTATTGGACACCAGCTCCCGCAACATCTGGATATCCTGTTCCCGCAGGTCGCGGTGACCAGTTACGCCAATGACGATTGGAATGCCAGTATCACTGCCATTTGTTTCAGTCATTTATCTGCCATCCAATTGAGTTTGCCTCGCTTGCTGCTTTTGGCGTCCGCAATCTCTGATCATAAGCGAATCCCGTTTTTCATTGTACACATAGTTATAGCTTCACGGTAAACAACCAGAAGCTTCTTTCATTCAGTCTATGTATGCTATTCCACTACATATCGGTAATCAATCTGATACCACATGTCATTCGGTGCGAGTATCAAGGTTCCGTCAGAATTGACGCTTGAGAAGACGTCTATTTTAATACGGCTGTCAACCGTCTCAGCTATGGTGCCCGTGACCGTTTCGATGCGACAGATACCACCATCTCTCCGCGCAGCGATAAAATAGTCTCCAGTGGGGAGGAAAAACGCAAAAGTATAGCTCGATGGATCTGTCCACAGACACGTTAGATTACTTGTTTTAAATAGTTTTGTTCTCATATGTCCAAGGCAAAGCAGATGACTTCCATCTGGGCTGAGGTAGATTTTGTTGCCGCTGCAATCGATATTATCAATCAGCTTTGTCTCCGCCAGACAGCTGCGACTTTTCAAATCGAAAAGCCGAAGGTTCCCCTGGCCGTAATGCACGATCCCGTGCGCGCCGTCTGGCAGGATGATTGGTGTAGGGATGGTAGCATTGCTGCCTCCGGGCAGTTCTCCAAGCACACAGCCTGCGTCCGCGTCAACGAAATTCACGCGGTTGGGGTCGGCAGTCATTACCAACCGGCCGTCCGGCGTACAGCTCGCGCCTTTAATAGGCGATATACTGCCCATATTGATTGAATGGATATCTCCGGTCTCAAGGGAGAGAACTTGCAAGTTTGCGCTTCCGATTTGGTCAGCAAAGGCACGTTTTCCGTTTGAAGCCATGCATAGCAGTTTCAGATTACGAGCCGCAAACTCCTTTAGAACGCTTCCGTCATCCAACCTCCACAGACAGCAGCCTGCATCACCCGGCTTACTGGATAGCAAAGTCTCACCGGAACCGATGAACAGGTGTTTCAAACCGCCCTTGCATGGGTTTGTAACGCTTTGGGCTTGTGTAACAGCGCGTATATTGGAAATTTTGCAGCTCTTTCCAAGCTGACGGTTAAGGTTGCGGCAGTCAACGCTGTTTTCATAACCCGGCACCTGCCATGCGGACTCGTTAAGCTCAAGCGATTCACGTATGCTGCCGCGTGCAAAGGCTTCGCGTGCAGCGAATAATTTTCCTTCGTACTCCCGGGCAAAAACATCATACGATGCCTGGCTTATGATACGCGAAAGTTCCCACGCGCCATTAACACCTTTTTGGGGTAGAGCAACCCTGTCAACTCCAAACGCACTGGCAGAAAGCAGAGATTTCCCATCCGACGTTAACCCCACAGAAGTGGATGATAACGTATAGCCGGACAGCTTTATTGTATATGTACAGCGTCTCTGTGCTACATCGATTATTCTTATGAGATTTTTGTCAGAACTGTATAATGCTTCTACCAGATACATGCCGTCGCGTGTCCACCTCAGATCTCCAGGCTTGTTATGGTTGGCGTCGTAACATGTACATTCGCCGCTGTCAATATCAAAACCGTAAACACCCTTGTGGCCTGCAACTGCGATGGTCTTCCCGTCTGGAGAAAGCTGAATGCAGTCAAGCGGAACACTTGATGGTGCATCATAGCGTCTTAGAAGTTTCCCTGTTTTATAGTCGTAAAGGTTGCAGCATCCTGTATGCACACTCAGTAGCGTGCTTGCGCGCGGACCCATACAAAGCCCATACGCCGTTGTGTTATTGTCCGGCTCGATCTTTCCGATGCATTTTCCGCGTTGAGTATTCCAGATTCGTATCGTCTTATCGCTATGGGAAGAGAAGAGCAGCTTTTCGTTTTCGGCAAAAAGGAGAGTCACAGCTTCGCAGCTCTCTTTTCCCAATGCTTTATGCAGCCTGCCGTTTGCTGCATTCCATAAGCGTATGCAGGATTCATAAGCAGCAGCGATCAGCTTTTCGCGCGGTTGAAAAGCAATGTGCTGCACATCTTCCTCACAGCCGGCTATCACTTTGACGCAGGAACCGTTTTTTGTATCCCACAGCCTGATCTCATACCTGTCGGAATCAAATCTTGCTCGCGCGCTGGAAACGCACCAATTAGCATCAGCAGTTATATAGACTGCCACGGCACTCTCTGTATGCAAGGAAAAAGAAAACTCTGGAGTTTCCTCCGTACGGCCGCGCTCACTAGCGAGCCTCTCCATCAATTCTTCACCGCGCTTTGCCTCATTGGAATCGACCTGATTGGCAATAGCAGCCTGGAGTTTATCGATCGCGGCAAGATCGTTGCTTCTGCCGCTGCGCCATGCAAAGAGGTTCATGTTGTATATGGCGTCCATGCAGTTAGGATTTGTAAGAATCGCCCGCTTCCACAACTTTTCCGCTTCTGCAGATCTGCCAAGATCCAGATAAGATAATGCGCGGTTATTAAGACTGTCAGCCGTGTCAGACGCGGCCTTAGGCTCCTCACGGGGATAGACGTCTCCTGTTTGCTCTACGTATTCTTGCATCAGTTCAGCCAGTACCTCGTCAAAGCTCTCTGGACGGTCTGAGAGGTTTTGCTCAAGACAGCTTCGAATCAAAGCGGTCATTTTATCAGGCAGCGGGACTCTGATCTGTTGTATATGCTTTTCAAACTCCAAGCCTGCGTCGATGCCGTTCTGCCACAGGCGTTTGCCGCAGTACATCATCAATATGGAAACTGCCCAGCTATAGATGTCAGTTTTTGGCGTGAAGTATCCCTTGCTCTGCTGCTCCGCGCTGGCGTATTCACGGGTATATGCACCGCTCCATGTGTTCGCGTTTTCATCTGCTCCGCCGCCTGCAATACCGAAGTCCGTGACTTTTGCTTCGCTATTCTTTGTCAGCATCAGATTTCCAGGCTTGACATCTTGATGGATAAGACCATTCTTATGAGAATATTGCAGGCCGCGCGCAAATTGTATTGCGATATCTAAAAGCCGCGCTTGTACTTCCTTTTCAGTGCCTTCATAAAGCTTGCCGCTTTTTATCAGATCGGACAGGCTGCCGCCGTCCATCCATTCGGAGAAGACGCTGGGAATATTGTCCAGCTCACGGACATAGTAGCAGGAGACGATATTGGGGTGCAGTCCGAGGTTGATCCACCGCTCGCACTCCTTTACGAAGTTTTCTTTCTGCTTGTCCGATTGGAAGTAGCTTTTCTTTGGGCGCTTCACCGCGAGGTCCACATCCCAGCTATTGTGATGCACACGGTACACGACGCCCATGCCTCCCTGGATGGGGGCGGAGAGAACATCGTAGGTATTGAGCAGAACGCTGCCTTTGTCAAACGTCTCTTTGTCCGGCGTACCGGCAGGCACAGCCGTCTGCCGGTGCTTTGCATCTGCCAGAATCGCGTCTGTCAAAGTTACCTCAATATCGGTCTCCGTCTGAGCGTCTGTTACGGTTTCCTCAACATCTGTTAGTGTACGGTCGTCAAAACCTTTACTGTATGCCATTTGTATGCCTCCATGTTTGGCGGAGCCGATTTATTTTTCTAATATCATTACATACTGAGCCGTTACATTGTCCCGCGAGCCAGCGTCGCAAGCGGTCTGCACCATGCGCCGAGGTATTTCTTCTTCGTTCATGCCCTCGCGCATTATTCTGGTAAGCTCGTTTTCAGCTACAGAGGAGTACAGACCATCTGAACACAAAAGAAATTGATCGCCGGCTGTGACTGGGTATACCTCCACATCCAGTTGAGCCTGTGGAGCCATTCCGACATAGCGGGTGAGCTTTGACGATAGCCCCGCCGTCCGTGCCTCGTAATCTGTCATATTTCCCGAGGCAACCGCGTCAAAAGCCCTGTTATGATCTTTTGTCAAACAGAGCAGATTGTCAGTATCCTTTGGCAGAATATATATCCGGCAGTCACCCAAATGGAGCACAATCGCACTCTTACGAACGAGCCAAAGGCATGCGATCGCAGCAGAATAATCTGTTTTTCCATCGATGCTGTGCTCAGCGTAAAGGCTGTCACTTATCTCAGCTATTTTATTTCGCAACAGCTTGGCGCCTATTGACGCGGATAGACTGTCTGATAGTTCGTGAGCAAGGGAACGCATTACCTGCGGAAGCTTTTCCGATAAGTATCTGGCGGTTTCTCTGCCATGGGCAGCTCCGCCTACGCCGTCGATGACCGCAAAGAAGGCAGCCTCAGGACAAGTAACGACTGCATCCTGGTTTGATGTGCGCACAGGCCCTTTTTCAGTTCTGCTTCCGCAGCAAAAGCCATATTCAAAGGTTCCAGACTCAAAGCACCTGAAAGAAGTCTGATCTTCTGCTTGCTTGGCGTCTGCGGGCAAATTTTCATCAGCGGAAGTGTCAGTTACTGTCGATTCATCACCCATGGCATCCGTAACGGTTTGTTCAGACTGTATGTGAACGATTATGGAGCACTTGCTGCTGAGCTTCACTGTGTCGCCGTCAGAAACATTCTCATACGGTCCTGGATTACTCTGATATAGCGCACGGCTACCAATCAGCATATCATTTATGAATGTGCCATTCTTGCTTCCACAGTCACGCACTGTGACTTTAGGTGGGGAGAAATTAAATTGACAATGGCGACCGGATACGGTGTTTTCCGGTATGACAATGTCGCATCCGGAGCTGTGGCCGAGCGTCACTTCCACTTCCGTGTGATACGGGAAGCTTTGCCCGGAAAGCGGGCCATTGATAAACTCCAGCGTCACTGAATCTCCTGAAGAATTGGGTGAACTGTATAAAGAGGGCATGAAGGGACTGTTCATAAATGCTTCGTTCTTTAATTGTTCCAGCATAGGAACTTTGCACGCCTCAAACGCAGAGGTGTATTTGCGGCAATACTCATCATCGGAAACGGCATATCTAAGGATCGCCTGCACTCTTTGCAGCTTCATTTTCAATCCGCCGGTAAGCTCGGTTTTTTCAAGATGAATTGGCAGCACCTTTCGGTTTTCAGAAATGGCGAAGTCTATTTCGTCCTGCACATTCTCTGATTTTGCGGATTGAGGAGTCAAGAAGACGATAAACAGCGAGCAATTTGAAATGGCGTTTGCAATTTCATCGCCCCATTTATTACCGGCTTCAATGCCTTCATCGTACCAGATGGGATACCCCTGGCTGTGAAATTTTACAAGCTCGGCAAATACTTTAGCAGAATCTGCATGGGCATAGCTTGTAAAGATATAGGGCTTATTCCCTCGATAGGCTGGGAACGGTCTTTGGTTCAAATATGACTGATCTGAACCATTCATCATAAATTCCTCCAAACTCATTCGACCTAAAAAAAGTTTCTAACGATGAGACTGCAATTGAATGTGTATGGCTCTCTACCGTAGCAGAAGCTGCCCGTCAGACCCTCAAGGCCGCCAGCAAGAGGAGCGGCACAGTCTTTAGCCCTGATGTGCTTTACTACACAGCCATGCTGATATGTCTTTTTGGGGTTCCTCGATCATTTAAAGATCTCTTTTTATTTAGCCAAAAGCCACTATGGCATTTCGATGCTTTTAAGCTTTTTCAGCCCGAAACCCGATTGCATTACGATTCCCTTATGCATCTAATGCCTGGTACCATGTTGTGCTCTGGTCGGTCAGTCCATTCTGTAAATCGTCAACCCATCATATTCCCTTATCAGTTCAAGCATCTGTTCCATCGGGTCGGAATCCTTGAACTGCTCCTCAGCTTCAAGCTTGGAATATTCAATCAGATCATGATGCAGCCGTATACGTTCGCGCATGACGTTATCGTTCTTCTTTTTACCGCCTTCGAGTGTTAGTGCTCCAACATGGAAAGTGCCGTAGTCCCATCCCATAGCGCGTTTTTCTACGCACCACCTTTCGTGCTCCGCGATGGCGATTTTTGTAAGGTCATTCTCGTGTCCCGGTTCCCGGATCAGCGCTCTGAAATCAGTGACTGGGATATAATCCACCGGACGGTCTGTATAGAAACAGCCAATGGACTCAAGCTGTGCAGCAAAACCCTTCGCCTGAGCGATGTTGGAGAGTTTATATTCCAGCGACAGGTTCTCTTCAAAAACCTTTTTCATCTCGTCCGCTGACTTTGCCCCAGCAAAGCGCCCGTTCAAGGCAAGGGCAAAGTCGTACAGATTGATATAGTTGCTATCAGACAGATAAAGCCCGGTTTTTTTCTGTTTTTCCTCAATTCGAACTTCAATTATTTTGCTTGGATCAAGTGTTTTGACATCTGGCTCAAATGCCGGGACGACGTCTTTCACGCAGATGATCTCATCAATATCATCCACAAATTTGTTGCGGTTTTTTCTCATCGCTCCAGACTTTTTTATATAGTCTTTGTAGAGCATATCCTGATAGGATTTGGCGGTGAGCACTTTGTTTTCATAAGCCTTGTCGTAGAAATAGATCCAGCGCATCCCTTCATCCGTAAACTTCATGTCAAAATCATAAGCATATATACCGCTGCGGCTGTTTTGTCCGTAGGAGGCTCTGTCCCAACATTGTAATTCGTCGCAGAGCATCAGCAAGTAGGAAAGCGGCTGACCGTCCGAAAGGCGCATAGGCTCTCTTGTGTGCAGGAAGGAGCGCACTGTAAACTTAAAGAGGCTGTTGTGCAGTATTATCGCGCAGAAGGCATCCAATACCGGAGCGGGCAGCTTACCATAGCTATCAATCTCCTTATGGCGCGCAAGAAAAGTTTTTGCCATCATCAGCCCGCTGAAATAGGCATGATCCATATAGAGATAATCCTTTTCATCCGGGTTTTCGTGAATGGCGCGATCTTTGAGCGTCTTGCGCAGGCAGTGCTCCGCATAATATGGCTCTATTTCGGTACGGCTGAGATAACTTTCGCCAAGTCGTTCAACAATCGCTCTGGCATACATATCATTCAGATCGCCGAGACGGGAAATAGAAAACTCATCCATATTCCGGTAGGATACATAGGGCGCGAAACCGTAATCGTCGTTACAACTTTTATCGAGTTTGCAGACATACGCCTTCATCTGCTGGTGTGCGATCTCGAACGGATAGCCGATGTCGTGAAAAAGAGATGCTAATCCCCAAAATTCGAGGAAGTGACAGGCGGCTTCTTTTCCTTCTGCGAAGCCAAATTTCATGTTGTAGGCGGTGCGGAAGCCGGCGTGGTTTTTATACATCGCAAGCCCGATCAGAAACACATAAACGCTGTGAGAATAATGATCGCGGTGTTTCATTAAAAGCGAGCTGGCATTAGATTCATGTTCACTTAATAGCTCGAGCAGCAGACCCGTCGAATCATACCCTGCACCGAAGGGCTTGAATATTTCACAGTAGCAGTAATAGATGTCAAAAGCGTCCTCCTTTGCACCCGAGGCCAGAAATCGCCCCACTGCTGTCTCAAAACTTAGTCGGTCTAAGTCTCGCTCCATATTAAACGGTATTTGTTTTTTTCCCGCACTTTTACCGTCTGAATCGATAAGAGTTTGCCTATCTGCATTGATGGCGTCAAATTTCAAATCCTCGCAGCAATCGCGAATAAAGGAGAGGGCCTCCTTCCCATACTGCCGTTTGGACTTCGGTAAATCCGGGATGTGTACGGAATCCTGCATCCCATATTGGGATCGGTTCAGTTCCTTCATTTTTAGCAAAGCGTTATATCCCATATCTATATTTCCTTTCCGTCCGGCTCTGCCGGAGATGTTTCTTTCACATATTGCATAACGTCGCCGAAATCGCAGTCCAGCACATCGCATATCCTTTCGAGAATAGCAAAGTTGACGGGCTCATCTCGGCGAAGCTTCGTCATCGTGTTGGGTGCTATAGCGGCGGCTTTCCGCAGATCCGCCTTGCTCATTTTCTTATCCACAAGCAGTTTCCACATTCGATTGTATGAGATTGCCATTGGTTTTCTCTCCTTTTGAGTAACTGAGGAAGAGTTAACAAAAAAAATATATCATAATCAAGCAGCATACACAAGATACTTTCGCATATTATTGCGAATTTTAGTGCGCTTACAAGTAATCCGTCATAAGTTTTATGGAAACGTGCAACTGCAAATCTAAGGACTGAATATTTTATGTAAGCATGATATTTTCGGTAGCTTTCATCACGTCCTCGATACGGGGAAAAGGCAAAATAAAAAGATGGATAAAAAATACGGGTCTGCGTCCTCACTGATGTGCCACGGACGCCATGTTGACACGCCGCAGATGTTGATTGAACAGGAAGAGCGCTGAAGCGCTATTTGCCGTAATGAGATATGGGAAAATACCATTAGATCGAGAATTGCTTCCCTACCCAGAAAAACTCAAATCTGAACCGGTATAAATTGCATTATTATGGATAAGAAAAATGGAGAATTTGTCAGATATGGGACCGTAAATTCTTGCACAATTAAATCCGAGTATTTTTTGTGATAAGAAAAATCTTCCCGATTCAATATCGGCAGCAAATTAAAACCTTTTGCTTGAAGTAGATATTTTTGGCCGGGAAGATCATCAGAAAGGCAAGGAGTGTTGTGTTGTAACTCTCAAAAAATCCCTGTCAAGAGATCTATGCAAATTGACTTTCCATAAATATACTTTTTTATGTCCCAATCAGTAGTTTGCATTTTAAGCAAGGTCGAGTAAAACCATTTCTTCATCCGATTTCATGAAATAGATTGTTAAAATCGATGGACAATGTAGGAAACCATGCTAAACTTAAGTGTGTTCAGCCAAAACCATCACCTTTCTTGGGTGAATTTAATGGAAAAATACAGCAGACGTGGAATCTGGGTACAATTAAATTATAGTCTGGTGATTCTACCTGAAGAAAGCTTGCTGCAAGGGGTGTTTGCAAGATCATTCACGCCCCCAAGCAGTTTCCCGAATTGTGAACTTTTTCTATCCCTGAGAGTAGACCCACCCCATTGCGATTATCCAACAAGGAAAAGTGGGAGAAATCATGAATTCTGCTGACACAAATGAAAATAGATTAGAACAACCCGCAATCACATCTTCAACCAATGTGCCTTTAGCGGCTTTACCTTTCAGCGCGTATAAAGGAAATGAGCCGTACATGTTCATCAGTTATGCTCATAAGGATTCTGGTGAGGTGTACCCCATCCTTTCACAGTTTCACCGGCAAGGGTATCACGCCTGGTATGATGAAGGGATTGAACCAGGTATTGAATGGCCGGAAGAAATTGCCAATGCCTTAAACACCAGCAGCTTATTTGTGGTTTTTATTACCCCTAATTCAGTGGCATCCGAAAATGTACGCAATGAAATCAATTTTGCGCTGGCCAAGAAAACCCCGTTTATTGCCATCTATCTCAAGCCGACAACATTGACTCCGGGGCTTCAGTTACAAATTGGGTCCAAGCAGGCCATTCTAAAGTATCAATTAGATGAAGACACCTACACCAGGAAATATTCCTATTCCTTCGATTCTGTATTGAAACCAACCGGGAAAGTGAATCCGGAGGATCAGACCAATCAAAAAACTGTCGTTCAGATCCCTCCGGTTAGCGCGGCACCCATCCCAGCGAAACCCCTGCCCGAGGCACCCCAACCTGCCCCCGCCCAGGTTCAATCCGTTCAAATGCCATTAACCGGCCAACTTAATTTCGTTTGTGATTTGGCACGCAAAGCAGCTTGCGAGCAAATTGGTTTCCCTGCTGACCGCCAGTTGGAACCGAAACATACAGCGGTGGTCCAGAGGTTATCATTTTTCGCGAATGCCTTTGGCGAACCATACCTGACCAGTTATAAGCATAAAGATCATATCATGGTGCATAAAAGACAGGGTGCATCGGAAGTATTCTATGATCGCGGTGAAATTTTCGATCTTTCCGATTTTGCTTATTTTCGCAATTTGAATAATTTGGTTTTGATTTTTCAAAAATTTAAAGATCTCAGTCCGTTGCATGGACTTCCCATCAGGAGTTTGGATATTTCGTGCAATCAGTTATCCAGTTTGGCGCCGCTGGCTACCTTGCAGCAGTTAAAAACGTTATATCTGGATTTTTCATCTTATGAAAGTTTGTTGCCGCTGGACCAACTGAATCAATTGAATGTATTCTCCGCCAATGATATCAGTCCGTCCGCGTTCGGAGAATTATGCCAGCTCAGCTTACCCAATTTGCTGCATCTGAATATTTCCGAAAGTAAACTGGAAAGCCTGAACGGGGTATCTGCATTAAAATCGCTGACGACTTTGGAGATCAAGAATTGTGTATGTTTTGAATTTGAAGACATTCTTCAACTGCCCAAGTTGGATACCTTATATATGTACGGAACAAAGTGCTTTGATTATTCGTTTTTAGCAAAAATGCCCGCCTTAAAAAGATTGGGCCTGGATGAGGTAAACAAAGCGGTCGTCATAGATACCTTGGGGTATAAACCGGAATTTCTCAGTTGATGTGTGGAGATCCGCGTCAAGGAAGAATTAATCGGACGAATTATTCTAAGACATCCTCAAGAATACATAAAAAGCTATAAAAAGACCCTCTTCGGAAAAATTGGAGTCGATAAACTAGCCAAAGACCGAGGAGGATCAAGATGGAGTTTTGCACGCTTGAAAGTTGGCAGGGGATAAAATGAGTATGGAATCGTCCAAAGTTTGGGGAGTTTATACGATCGGTTTCAGTAACAGGAAGATCCTCGCAAAACATAAAAGAATCGGTACAGCAATTTTGACCTCCTGACTGGTTTGTTAAGTGGCAGATTGTTCTTAAT
>JBDKUG010000301.1:0-7141 GCA_039679815.1 Smithella sp. | reverse complement strand
CCGATCGGCTTCAGCGGGATTGGAAGGGATGTTACCCAAAGGCTTGAAGCGGAACGAATCATCCAGAAAAACGAAAGACATCTGCGCCTGATCACCGATAATATTCGCGACATCATCTGGACGATGGACTTTAATCTGTGCTTTACTTATTTAAGCCCCTCCGTCCTGCACATTACCGGTTTCACACCCGAACAGGTCATGAAGATGCCCTTTACATCCCTGCTGCCTCCGGACACCCACATGATGGTTGAGCAAATGTTGGCCGAAAAACTGGGTGAAGAACTGTCCAAAGAAGCAAGAGGAGAGGCCATCGACAAGAAAGAAACCGTGACGTTTGAATTGCAGATCATGCGAAAAACAGGTGAATACTTCTGGGTGGAAAACAGGATAAGCTTCAACCGCGATGAAAACGGCAAACCTTTTGAGATCCTGGGTGTAACGAGAGACATATCCGAACGCAAAAAAGCTGAAGAAGCCCTGAGGGAAAGCGAAAAGCGCTACCGGATGATTGTGGAAAACATGAGCGATTCCATTGCGACACTGGATTTAAATTTACAATACACGTATCAAAGCCCGTCCATACAGCGCATTACAGGTTACAGCCTGGAAGAGCTTAAACATCTCACAGCCAGAGAAAGATTGACGCCGGAATCCAAAGATATGGTAGAAAAAATACTGGCGGAGGCACTGAACTACGACTCCCGGAAGAAACCCCGCCGGTTCGGAACTCAAACGCTGGAAGTGGAAGCCTACCACAAAGACGGCGGAACCGTCTGGCTGGAAATCACCGCCACCTTCACGCGGGACGAAAACGGCAATGTAGCGGGACTTCTGATCACAAGCAAAGACATCAGCGAGCGGCGGAAGACGGCACAGGAAAAGGATAAACTGGAAAAACAGCTGGTGCAGGCGCAGAAGATGGAAACCATCGGACGGCTCGCCGGAGGGATTGCACATGATTTTAACAACATGCTCAGCGTCATCCTGGGATACGCCGATCTGGCCAAACTGCGTATGTCCGACAATCATCCCGTTTTGAATGACATTGCCGAAATCAAAAAAGCCGCCATCCGTTCGCGGGACATCACGACTCAACTGCTGGCTTTCTCCCGCAAGCAGATCATTTCTCCTAAAGTGATTGACTTGAATGAAATGATTACCCATACGAACAAAGCTCTTGTCAGCCTCATCGGGGAAGATGTTCACCTGACCTGTCATCTGGATGAGAATCTGCAAATGATCAGTATCGATCCGTCGCAGATTGAACAAATTCTCATGAACCTCGCCGTGAACGCACGCGATGCGATGCCCGGCGGAGGCAGGCTTACGGTTGCGACCAGGAACATGTGCGCAGATAATTTCTATTGTGAAAAACATGAAGGCTTTACCCCCGGGGACTATGTCTGCCTTTCCGTGAGCGACAACGGCATTGGCATGGATAAAGAAATTTTACAGAATATTTTTGAACCTTTTTTTACAAACAAGGAAACCGGCAAAGGAACCGGACTGGGATTGGCCACGGTTTACGGCATCGTTAAACAAAACAACGGCGTGATCAATGTATACAGTGAACCGGCCTACGGGACAACGTTTAACATCTATTTACCAACCACACCCATGGAGAAAAATGTTCAGGAAGAACATGACAAACAACAGGTTCTGACCGGAAAAGGGAACATCCTGCTTGTGGAAGATGATCCGATGGTTCTAAAAATCACAGAAGGGATGCTGGAATATCTTGGCTATGATGTGATTATCGCAAATACCCCCATAGAAGCGATAGCAATCTGCGAAAATCCGGCCATATCCATTGATCTTGTGATTTCCGACGTGGTCATGCCGGTCATGAGCGGGAAAGAATTAAGAAACAAACTCGTCGGAATACGACCGGACATAAAGGTGCTGTTCATGTCCGGCTACCCGGCCAACATCATTGCCAATCACGGCGTACTGGAAGAAGGTGTGCAGTTTATAGAGAAACCCTTCACCCTCGAATCGCTGGCCTCTAAAGTAGCCGAGGTAACAGTAGCAGAAGGACCGTCACCGGATCGTTTGTGAACGTTTGCAGCCAATCACAGAATCAACCGGTTTTTTCAGCTGAAATCATTTTGACGAATCTGTTCTGGATCAGGTAGTTTTTCCCGTCAATTTCCATGCGGAAAAAAGCATCACGTGAATTTAAAAAATCGGATAATCTTGAGTGTGTTTCAGGCAAGGCAAAAGAAACTTTGCCCGAAAAGCTCTGCCCTGTCAGCAAATGGATAACAACAGTCACCTGCTTGTACCCGGGCAGAAAATTATCCACTTCATCTTCCCCCAGAGAAACCATCATCATGTTCTCTTTCCTGAGCAGTACGATTTCTCCCTCCTCTGTTTCAAGAGGAATATAGTTTCTGTCTTTGGCAAGAAGCTCCGTGATCAGCTCTCCGCCCTCATGGAAGGCTGCTATTGCTGATACAAAAAAATATCCTTCAAGACGGGAGTTTTCCGGGAAGAATACCGTCGCTTTTTTCTTAATGGTTTCTATCTTCAGCTGCATGATATCCCCTCTGACAGTTTGTGTAAAATATTGATATGTAATGCCGGCAACCAAAACATTGAATTACATAACGGCAAGATAACCGCTTTGTATCGTTTGACTTTTACATGTTATTATTATGGAAGGAATTTGTCAAACGTTTTAAGGATAACGTTCACGATGCCGGATAGAGTAAAAAAAGGCAGAGTATTTTCATACTCTGCCTTTTTTTTGATTATTGATGATTTTTCTTATTTCATCTTTCTGCGAATTCCTGCCAAACCCAGTAAACCCAGGCCGAAAAGAAGCATGGTTGCAGGTTCAGGAGTCTGAACAGGATCATAAATTAATTGAGACTGTTTAGGATTATAATATCCTGTTGTAGGATCATATGAGTCATAAAGGTTCATAACTTGAACACCATAAAACCCCTGGGCATTGGCTGCAGATGATATAAAAGCATCAGCGCCAGTCGTCGTCGTTAAAGAAGGGTTTGCACCCATTTCGCCTTCAAGGCTCCAAATCGCTAATTGCAAGTCGTTTGCATTGGCTGCGGTATTTGCTATCAAACCGGTTGCCCACCGATAATACAAATATGCTGTCGCACTGCTAATCGGATCGGGATTCCCGCCAGAATAGCCTCCGTTATACACGCTATCTGAAATTGAACCAACATACACAGCTACTCCGGGGTTAAAGTATTCGTTTCTTTCCAGACAAAACGTACTAAACAATGATCCGGCCGAGTCACCGACTAAATCAACATTGAAAGACCCACCATTATTGGCACCACCGGTTCCTTGTGTAAGTATAATCTTATCACCAACTGAAACCGGATAGGCACTTGCCGCCGGGCTTATCAATAACAACCCCACTGCAACCATCACAAAACCAAGCAATAACTTCTTCATTCTTTTTACTCCTTTTAAGAGGTATTAATCTTTAAACTTTGTTAATCAAAAAGCACAAGTCATGCCAGATAATGAATGCGCATGACCAAATACACCATAAGTATTTATAATAACTAATTATTAATAAAAACAAAATTGTTGGTGAATCCAGGCAGACCAATCTCACATACGATAATCGTAAAGTATACCGACAATGAAATGGCCTGTAAAAGTGCAAGAAAATATCTATGAGCGTCTAACCCATAAATTGTATTACAAATGATGAATGTAAAACATCCCGACAGGTTATGATTTTTTAATGGATTTTATCAACTTGTTCATATAGGTAATTTCGAACAATGAACGGCGGGTAAAAATGACATGAAAAACTCGAAAGTAAAATGGATTTTGGCAGGTATTTGCCTGCTTGTCCTTTTGACATCTATTATTGTTTATATATGTCGCGATGCCATCCTGTTTAAAGCCGGCTGCTATATGGCGCCTGCCGGCGATTATCAGGCGGACGTTGCCATTGTAGAAGGCACAGACTTCATATCAACCGGTTTGGTCATGAGCGGGGTGAATTTGTTATCATCAGGCAAAGTCAAACGCCTGGTGTTCGTTTTGCAGAATATTGCCCAAAAAGACAGGCCTTATGGCATCAACGGAAACTATGCAGACCTCGTCAGGAAAAAACTAGAAAATCATGGTCTGAAAGAAACGGATTTCAAGGTGCTTACGGTTCCCATAAGACATCCGATAACACTGAATGAAGCTAAAGTGGTCCTGCAGGGCATGTCCAAAGAAAATGTTAAAAGCGCCGTTCTGCTGTCAACAGGTTTTCATACCCGCCGCAGCTATCTTGCATATCAGCATGAGGGTCTCCCCCTGCAGATAAAAATCTTCCCCTACGCTTATTTTCCCACGTATAACCTTTCCAACTGGCGGGTCAATTCATCCGGAGTTCGTGACTTCGAAATCGAAGTGTTGAAATTATTATATTATATGATCGGAGGCTATATCCCTTTTAAGCTTTCTTATTCAGAGACACCCGCCGGGTGAACACAAGTTTTTCTTCAGATACAACCCTATTACTTCAATTGATTCAGTGTTGCTCTTGCTTCATCGGCTCCGGCAAATCCTGGATTGATATTCAGGGCGGCATTGAGTTCCTGTTTTGCCAGATCACGGTTGCCATTTTTATAGTATGCCATGCCGAGGTGGTATCTGACCACAGGCTGACCGGGCATTTTTTCAGCTGCTTCCTTCAGATAAGGGATGGCCGTTCCGAAAACGTTTTTCTTGTAGTAAATCCAGCCCAGCGTATCTGAGACATTCGGATCTTCCGGCATCTTTTCTTTGGCTTTTTGCGCAAGGTTCAGAGCAACATCAATGTTGCCGCCGTGCTGGGCGTAGAGAAAAGCAAGGTTATTGGCCGCCGGAACAAAATCGGGATTGATCTTTAAAGCCTTTTCATAATATTCCTGGGCCTGCTTGTAATTGTTTTCTCTTTCATAAATCAATCCCAGCGCCATCAATGGCTGAAGGGCATTCGGTGCCTTCTCAACAGAAACCAGATATTGTTTTTTTGCCTTATCAGCCAGCTGCTGCCTCATGTAGAAATCACCCAGCAAGATCTGCAATGCAGGCAGGTTGGGATTGAGTTCAATGGCTTTTTTCATATTGGTTTCCGCCGCAGCCACATCTTTTTTCATCTCGTAGAGCGACCCCAGCATTCCATAAAAAACCGGATTTTGTGGCACTGCCTGGATCTGCCGCTGAATTCTTTCCAGGGCTTTGTCCGTATCTTTTTTGCTCAAATAGAAGGCGGTAATCAGTTGAAGTGCATTCACATTATCAGGCTGCAGAGATAATGCTTTCTCCAGCATGGCCAGACCTTCATCCTCCTGCTTTTGATACAAAAGAACCTTGCCCGATTGAATGTATCCAATCGGATTATTGGGTAAATATTGAATCAGAGTGTTATATTCTCGTGCGGCACCGGTCATATCTTTTTGTGATAAATAGGAGTCTCCGAGAAGAAGGCGCGCCTGGATGTTCGATGGATGGTTCTTAAGAACGATGTTTAACTGATTGACGGCCTCTGCAGCATTCCCTTCCTTCAGGTTAATGTTCGCCATAACGAGTCTGGGCTGCTCCCAGGCCGGATTCAGTTTGATGGCTTCTCCCAGCTCAGTTTTTGTCTGCTGAATATTTCCCTTTCCCGAATGCGCCATCGCCGCAAAATAATGAGCCTGCGCGGATTGAGGATTATCCTTTATATAGGCCTGGAAAAGATTCAACGCCTGCTCAAATTCATTTTTTGTTAAAAAGATTCTCCCTTTCAGAAACAGGCCTTCCTGGCTTTTGGGATTGATTTTCAGAATCTTTCCCGTGTATTTCAAGCCGTCGTCGAACTTCTTTTCGCCCAGATAAAAATCCGCCAGCCTCGCCAGCACGGCAATATTTTTGGAATCTTTGCTTTCTGCCTCCTTGAAGGACGCTTCTGCTTTGTCCTTTTTCCCCCAGATCAGATAAAAATTCCCCAGATGAACCCGCAACGGGGCACTCCCCGGCGACAATTCAACCCCTTTCAGGAAATGTTTTTCCGCCTCATTCATTTTGCCCGTTAAAACATAGAAACTTCCCAGCTTCATCGATGCGTCGGCGTCTTTCGGAAAATTCCGGACTGCCTGCAGATACTCCTGTTCGGCAAGTTCTTTCTTGCCGGTCCGCACGTAGAATTCGGCAAGGGAAAAACGTGTTTTTTGCCTTTTATCATCTAATTTAATGGCTTCTTTGAGCATCGTTTCAGCCTGGTTCAAATCCTTGTTCAATTCATAAAGTCTTGACAGTTGGAGACAGGCTTCCAGTTTTTTATCACCCTGGGCCGCCTTGAGGCTCTCTTCAATGGCCTTGCCCAGATTGTTTTCTTTCAGATAGATGCTTCCAAGCAGCATGTGGCCAAGGGACTTTGTCGAGTCAATCTTCAGAATGGCCATTGCCTGCTCCCGGGCCTTGTCCGTCTGTCCGGAAAGCAAATACAACGTCCCCAGATGGTGGCGCGCGTCGATCATTTTAGGGTCCAGCTCTATGGCCCTGGACATGGCCGCAAATGCTTCCTGAAACATTCTCATATTTAGCTGACACATGGCCAGTTTGTAATAAGCCGTCGCATGGGAAGGTTTAAGCTTGATGACATTTTTATATTCAATAGCGGCTTCTCTAAATTTTTCTGTTGAATAATATTTCTCGGCTTTCTTCCAGTGCCGCTCTATCTTGGCTTCCGTGGAACATCCGGCAATACCAACTAAAAAAAAGATGATCATCATCAAGGCACAAACTGAATAAATCCGATTTCCCGTTCGATTCATGAAATGTCTCCTGGAATATTTGAATTTTACATTATCGGTTATTTCGTTTATTTTCAAGAATATTCATTCCCTGTGCTATCATCCGTGGATTTTAAAAATACCTAGACATACCAAGGACTTTTTGATAATAAAATACGTTCACTTAGTCTTGAAAAACGGACGATGCTTTTTTTATGAAATTGCTGCAGCCCGCTCAACTATTAAATTATGTCCAAATGGGAGGAATTGCAATGAAAAGATTGATTGCCCATGCCGCCATCGTGATGATTGTGTCCACTTTATGTTTTGCAGGCCACGCACAGGAGAAAACCGTCACTCCTCCACAGAAACCTGCCGCTGAAATAGCCGCAGACAGCAAC
>JBDKUG010000241.1:0-24988 GCA_039679815.1 Smithella sp. | reverse complement strand
TGATGAGCATGAAGAACAATTCGATGCTGACCAGCAGAAGGCCAACGCTCATACCGGAACGCAGACAGATGTTCACGATGTTTAAAGGCTCGCCACTCATGGAAGAAAAAGCGGCGCGGGAGTTGGCAACGGTATTAATGCGAATTCCAAACCAGGCCACACCATAAGAACCCAGAATACCTACAATCGAGCAGACCAGAATGATAATAATATCTGATACAGCTTTTGACTGCAAAGCGCCAAAGTAATAGATCATACAAATGGCGATCAGAGCCCACAAAGCGATCAGGAACTTGCCCTGCTGGAAAAGATAGGTCTTGCAGGTTTCCCAAATGGTCTGGGAAACATCCAGCATGGACTTGTGGGCCGGCAGATTCTTGGTTTGCACATACTGCATCACACCGAAAGCCATACCAATCAGGCAGATAAACAATCCAACATTAAGGATTGTCATTCCGGACAGGGCGCCGCCCATAAATGTAACCTGGGCCAAATCCGGCAAATTGATGTCTGCCTCACCGGCAAAAGCGGCACCCGCGGCGAGCAGGATCATCAAAGTGCTCAGTAAAAATGTCCAAATACTTGTTCTGTTTCTAAACATTAACTATTCCTCCTTTTTCAAAATATTTATATTTTTTGTCTGGTACTTGCTTATCGCTTTCTGCAGACCATTCAATACGATTTCAGCGCTCGCGTCGGCTGCCCATTGGAGCAATTCCGACAACACTTCCTGTTCTTCCTTCCGGAAGGGTTCCAACACATAACCCTCTATTCGGGATTTGTCAACTGGTTTGCCAATACCCAGTCTTACCCGCATGAAACCGGAAGTTCCCAAGTTAGACTCGATAGATGCCAGCCCTTTATGACCGGCAGTCCCCCCGCCAGATTTGAGGCGGATCGCCCCGAAAGGCAGGTCGAGATCATCGTGAATAACGATGAGATTGCTGATATCCGTCTTAAAGAACGACTGCAACTACCTGACCGCAGTACCACTCAAATTCATGAATGTTTGAGGCTTGGCCAAAAGAAGATTGTTTCCGGCGATGGTTCTTTTGCCCCATAATGCATTGAAACTTTTATGTTTTAGCTCTACTTCCCACTCTGCGGCAAGTTTGTCCAGCACCATGAAACCGATATTGTGCCTTGTCGCCTCAAAGCGTTTACCCGGATTTCCCAGGCCGACAATAAGATTCGCCATCTGTTCCCCCTCTTTTCGAAAACGAAAAAATAATTTTTTCAAAGCAGAGGGAAGCATGATCTACCGCCCGGATCTCGCTTAGCTTTATTTTTCCTTTTCTTTCTTCTCATCTTTGGCCGGTTCAGTCGCGGCAGCCGCTGCACCTTCCGCCGGAGCTTCTTCAACGGCGGCTTCAACCTTCACAACCTTGACAGCGGCGACCGATACAACCGCGGCCTCCGGAGGATCCAGATGGGTCAGGTTTTCGGGAAGCCCAATATCCTTCACCTTGATAGAATGACCGATCTCGATGGCCGTAATGTCCACATCGATATGATCGGGCAGATCCGACGGCAGACATAAAACTTTGATTTCACGCTTGATGTGCTGTAATTCGCCGCCATTCTCGACGCCAATCGCCTTGCCGATAAAGTTCAGGGAGACGTCGAACACGAGTTTCTTTTTCATGTCCACTTCGTAAAAATCCGCATGATACAATTTTCCGGTCAAGGGCTGAATCTGCAATTCCTTGATCAAGGAAAGCTTCTCCATTTTCTTGCCGCCATCATCGATGATCAGCTTGATAAAGGCGTGATCTTTCTTTTCCTTATGCAGTTTCACCAGGTCAGCGCTTTTCACGGTCAACTGTATATTATCTGTGTTGCCGCCATAAAAAATAGCCGGCACTAATCCCTGCTGCCGTAACCGGCGGGCTGGACCTTTCTTCTGTTCTCCACGGACTTGTGCCGTCAAATCGGTTATTTCCATTTACCCCTCTCCTCCTAAATAAATAATGAGCTTACTGAATCGTTATAGTATATGCGGCGCACAGCTTCGGATAACAGGCCGGACACCGACAATATTTTAATTCTTTTGCAACTGGCCGCCTTTTCGCTCAACGGAATTGTATCGGTAACAATAAATTCCTTGATGTTGGAATTTTCGATGCGTTCAACAGCCGGACCGGATAAAACCGGATGTGTACAGCAGACGGATACTTCGAGAGCGCCGGCTTCGGCAAGAGCATTTGCCGCCTGAACAACGGTTCCTGCCGTATCGACCATATCATCCAGAATAATGACCCTCTTCCCCTTAATATTACCGATAATGTTCATCACCTGGGCTTCGTTTGGCCCTTCCCGTCTTTTATCGATAATCGCCAGAGATGCCCCCAGCCTTTTTCCGAAAGCCCGGGCCCTTTCCACGCCGCCCGTATCCGGCGAAACAACCACCGTGTCATCCTGATAATTTTTTTTCATGTAATCAATCAAAACCGGCGTGGCGAAAAGATTGTCCACGGGAATGTTGAAGAATCCCTGAATCTGACCCGCATGGAGATCCATGGATAAAAGCCGTTGGGCGCCTGCGGTCGTAATCAGATCAGCCACCAGCTTTGCGGAAATGGGAGCTCGAGGAGCAACTTTTCTGTCCTGCCTGGCATATCCGTAATAAGGCACAACGGCCGTAATCCGGTCAGCCGACGCCCGCTTCATGGCGTCGATCATAATCAGCAGTTCCATCAAGGTGACGTTCACCGGTGTGCAGGTGGATTGAATGATGAAAACGTCCATCCCGCGGACATTTTCATTAATCTCGACACGTGTTTCCCCATCGCTGAAGGTGGTGACGTTGGCCTGCCCGAGGGACACGCCTAATTTCTGACATATTTTTTGCGCCAGAGGAACATTGGCGTTGCCGGAAAAAACCCTGATTCTTTCTAACATTTAGTTCTATCTCCGCAATCTTGATCTGGCTGGGGCGGGAGGATTCGAACCTCCGAATGCAGGAACCAAAATCCTGTGTCTTACCGCTTGACGACGCCCCATCGTCTCTCTATTTAATGTAAATCCGAATAAAAACAGCTGCTACAGTGATTGGGCAAAGAAAACCAGACATTCTCCGGAAACTTTTTTCAAAATAGCATCCTGCGCTTCTTTAGCCGATTGTTCATCAGCAAAAATGCCAAAAAGTGTAGGACCACTGCCCGACATCAATGCACCGAGGGCGCCTTCATCCAACAGCAATTGCTTGAATGTATTCAATTGGGGATGCATTCGAAACGATACTGCTTCTAAATCATTATGCAATTCCCGAATTACGTCATCTAGTGCGTAAAACCGCGGAATACTATAATTATTTTTTTTCTTTGTCAATGCTAAATTAAGGTTTTCGTAAACCTTTTTTGTGGAAAGTTCAAAGGCGGGATTGATCAAAACGATGTGCAAATGAGGAAAATCGGGCAGGATTTGAAGCTCGTCTCCAATGCCGGTGGCAAAGGCACGCTGTCCGAAAACAAAAAAAGGAACGTCCGCACCCAGTTTTGCTCCGATTTTCATCAGGTCGGACTGACTCACGTTCAGTGAACATAAGTCATTTAAAGTTGTCAGCGTAGTGGCGGCATCCGAACTCCCTCCTCCCAGACCTGCAGCGGAAGGGATTTTTTTATTCAAAACAATTTCAACACCGCCCGTATAACCTGTATGCTCAAAAATGGCACGGGCGGCACGGTAAACCAGGTTTTTTTCATTGGTCGGGAGGTCAGTGCCCGGACAATCAAGCGTTATCCCCCCGGCACAAAGAGAAAAAGTTAACTCATCATAGATGGATATCTTCTGCATCACGGAAGCCAGATCATGATAACCGTCCGGACGCTTCCGCAGTACATGCAATGAAAGGTTGATCTTGGCAGGCGCTTTCCTGAATATTTCAGGCTTTTTCTTTGACATAGCGCATTTTCAGCTCATATAAGACGCCTTTAATTAAATTATCTTCATTCTGGTCAAGATTGCCTTTGGTTTTTTCATTTAGCATATCCAGAATATCGATGGTCTGCTTCACCGCCGGCAGGTTTTTCTCTGCTTTGCCCCCTTCACTTTCAGGAAAATCGCCAAAATGAAAAAGCGCGGATGTGCTCAGCGATATGACAAAGTTTGTAAAATTTACCGGCGGATAGTCAAAATGTTCATCTGTCGCGGTTTTAACATCTTCCTGCACAGGTGCTTCGCTTGCCGCCGCAGTGTCTTCCTTCTTTTCCGGTTCCTCGGAGAAACGCCTGTCTTTAATCACAAATCCTTCGCCTTTCTTCTCTTCTCCCATAAACTCCCCCTCCATTTAATGTTAGGCGTCAAGAGTAAGGTGTCAGGAGCACTCCTCACTCCTCAATCCTTACTTTTTACTGAACGTGATTTCCCCCTTGGAAATCCCGATGACAATGTGATCTCCTTCGGAAAACTTTCCGGACAGGATATCCAGTGCCAACGGATCCAAAATCAGCTTCTGCAAAGAACGCTTGAGCGGCCTCGCCCCGTAAACCGGGCTGTAGCCCTGTTCGGCTATATATTTTTTGGCCGCGTCTGTCAATTCGATGCTGAGCTTGCGTTCTTTAAGCCGCCTGTCGATCAACCCCAGTTGAATATCGACGATTCTATGAATGTCTTCCAGCTTCAACGCATGGAACATAATGATATCATCGATGCGGTTTAAAAATTCAGGTTTAAACGTCGCACGCAACACTTCCATGGAACGGTTTTGTTTTTCCACGTCATCAAGAGACGGATCCTGAATCCACTGGCTGCCCACATTGGACGTCATGATAACGACGGTGTTCTTGAAATCCACTGTACGGCCGTGCCCGTCGGTTAGCCTGCCGTCGTCGAGAATCTGCAACAGAATGTTGAAAACATCCGGATGCGCTTTCTCAATTTCATCAAAAAGCAGAACAGAATACGGTTTGCGCCTGACGGATTCGGTCAGGTAACCGCCCTCATCATATCCGACATAACCCGGGGGAGCACCGATCAGGCGGGCCACCGCGTGTTTTTCCATATACTCGGACATATCGATGCGGATCATCGCCTGTTCATTGTCGAACATGAACTCCGCCAGAGCACGGGCCAGTTCGGTTTTGCCGACACCGGTGGGTCCCAGGAAGATGAACGATCCGATCGGGCGGTTTGGATCCTGCAAACCAGAGCGTGCCCTTCTCAGCGCGGAGGACACGGCCTGAATCCCGTCATCCTGCCCGATCACGCGCATCTTCAAGCGTTCATCCATGTGGATCAGTTTCTGCACATCACTTTCCATCATGCGGGAAAGCGGAATGCCCGTCCAGTTGGAAACCACTTCCGCCACATCTTCGGCATCCACTTCTTCTTTCAGCATCTGGTTGTTTTTCTGGACATCCTCAAGCTTTTTCTGATGTTCCTGAAGTTCGCGATCGAGTTCTACCAGCTTGCCATAGCGGATTTCCGCGGCGCGGGCAAGATTGCCTTCACGCTGCGCGCTCGCTTCCTCAATTTTCAGCGCTTCCACCCGGCTTTTGATCTGCTGAATTTTTTTAATGACATCCTTCTCCGCCGACCAGTGCACCTTCATCTGATCCATGCTGGATTTGAGTTCGGCCAGTTCCTTTTCGATCTTGTCGCGCCTCTCTTTCGCGGCCTTGTCCGTATCTTTTTTCAGGGACTGTTTTTCAATTTCCAGCTGAATGATTTTCCGGTCAATCGTTTCGATTTCCGACGGCATTGAGTCAAGTTCGATCCTCAAACGGGAGGCGGCTTCATCGATCAGGTCCACCGCCTTGTCCGGCAAAAACCGGTCGGAGATATACCGGTGCGACAATGTGGCGGCAGCCACAATGGCGGAATCCTTGACGCGGACGCCGTGATGCACTTCATACCGCTCTTTCAATCCGCGCAAAATGGCAATCGTATCCTCAACGGTCGGTTCCTTGACCAGAATCGGCTGGAAACGTCTCTCCAGGGCAGCATCCTTTTCAATGTATTTGCGGTATTCATTAAGCGTCGTCGCTCCTACACAGCGCAATTCACCTCTGGCCAGCGCCGGTTTGAGCATGTTGGAGGCATCCATCGAACCTTCCGATGCGCCCGCACCGACCATCGTATGAAGTTCGTCAATAAAAAGAATGATCTCTCCTTCCGCGCTGGTGACTTCCTTCAGGACCGCTTTGAGCCTTTCTTCGAATTCGCCGCGGTATTTCGCCCCTGCAATCAAAGCGCCGATGTCCAGACCGATGACGCGTTTGTTTTTGAGGCTTTCCGGCACGTCCCCGTTCACAATGCGCTGGGCGAGACCTTCCACAATGGCTGTCTTGCCGACACCCGGTTCGCCGATGAGCACGGGATTGTTCTTCGTACGCCGTGAAAGAACCTGCATGACACGGCGTATTTCTTCGTCCCGGCCGATGACCGGGTCAAAGGAACCTTTGCGGGCCATTTCATTGAAGTCCCGGGCATACCGCTCCAGGGCCTGATACTTGCCTTCCGGATTCGGATCGGTGACGCGCTGGTTACCGCGGATATCGACAAGAACTTTGAAAATACTGTCTCTGGTAATCCCCGCCTGGCGCAGGATTTTACCCGCCTGGCCCTCTTTTTCTTCAGCAATGACAACCAGCACATGCTCTGCGCTGACATATTCGTCTTTGAGCTGCGCCGCCTCGGCCGTCGCCTTATCAAACAGCTTGTTGAGCCTGCCGCCCAGATAAGCCTGACCTGAGCCCGCACCATGAACACTCGGCTGTTTTTTCAGATAATGATTCAGCTCCTGCTCTATCTTTTGGGGCGATGCATTTAATTTGTTCAGGATGGCGGCGGCGATGCTTTCTTCCTGCTGCAGAAAACAGACAAGCAGATGCTCCGGCTCGATCGACTGGTGCCCCAGCGACCCCGCCAGCGACTGCGCTTCCTGAAGCGCTTCCTGTACTTTCAAAGTGAATTTATCAAATCTCATATTTTCCTCTCCCTACTCTACCGGTTTTTCAATAGTCACAAAAAACCTGCCGTTTTTGAATACGCTGACGTCACCCGTGGATTGGGAAACAACGATCGCCACGGCTTTGGTTACGTTGGTGATGCCCGCCGCGGCAATGTGACGGCTGCCCAACCCGGACGGGAAATCCTTGCTTTCGAGCGCCGCGTTCAAATGCCGGCCCGCCGTCACGATGACACCGTTGAACTTGATCACAAAGGCGCCGTCGATGGAAGAATATTCCTTGATGGTTTCTTCAAGATCCGGATTGAGAATATTGCGCTCATCTTCCGGATATCCCTGAAACGGATTCATGATCATTTGCCTCGACAACTGCATAACTTTTTCATCATCACCGAGGACAAAGATCGTGCCGACCTTCCGGCTTTCCCTGCCCTGCGCGGCCAGTTCACAGGCAATATTCAAAACCGCATTAAAAACTTCAGGCTCAACAGCTTCCACAACATCGCTGATAAAATCGTATGTCAGGATTTCGAACTCTTTTCCAACGTCTATAAAGAAAATACTGTCTGCATAACCGAATTTCGGCACGCCGGAAAGACAGATGATTTTGTCATTTCTCTTGAGAAGACCGGATACAATTCCTTTGGCTATCGCGATCTTGATTTTTCCCGTGCGTGTTAGATTCACATTGGGAACATCCAGTTTTCTCACAAATTTTGCCAGCGGTTCCGGCAGTTTTTCATTTCCCTGCGTGACCAGAATAAAATGGATGGATTTTTTTATGTCTTCCGGCAGTTCCATAAATTCCCTTTTCACATCAGCGCAAAGCAGGACAATGCCGGCTTTGACATCCCTGGCCATTTTGACAGCCGATTCGATCATCACCCTGTTAACTGATTTCATTTCAATTCCTTAGATTGCTTTTCCATACAATAAACATTCATGGTTTGCCTGTCAAGACACCTGTTATTTGAATAATTTTCTTGACCGGAAAAACACTCTTCGATAGATATATGAAATGATAAATTCATTGAGGAGGCCCCGACGTTGAAGTTACCGATCGTTACAGGCACTCTTGACATCTATATTACCGAGATCAACCGCTTTCCGCTCCTGTCTCCTGAAGAAGAATTCAAACTCGCCGTGCAGCTCAAGAAATTCAATGATATGGAGGCCGCGGAAAAATTGATCGTCTCCAATCTGCGTTTTGTTGTCAAAATAGCCCATGAATACCGGAATTACGGTTTCAAACTGGCCGATTTAATCCAGGAAGGCAACATTGGTCTGATTCATGCCGTAAAAAAATTCGACCCCTATAAGGGCTACCGCCTGATCTCCTACGCGGTGTGGTGGATTCGCGCCTATATCCAGAATTACCTGATCAAATCCTGGAGCATCGTGAAAATCGGCACGACCCAGGCGCAAAGAAAACTCTTCTTCAAATTAAGCCAGGCAAAAAAAGAACTGGAAACCATTTCAAAAAAGAACCCCGAATTCAGTGAAATCGCGGAATCCCTGGGTGTGAAGGGTTCCGAGGTCGCCGAGATGGATCTGCGTATGGGCGCGCGCGACTTATCACTAAACGAATTCATCAATGATGATGGTGAAACGTCGCATCTTGATTTTCTCACACACGACGGTGATAATCAGGAAGTATCCCTGATAAAGAATGAGGAAAGAAGCCTGGTCAAACGTGACATCGCCGGCGCGCTGGCCAATCTCAGTGAAAGGGAAAGCTTTATCATCCAGCACCGAATCATGGCTGATGACCCGCTGACACTTCAGGAAATCGGCGATAAATACAACATCACCCGCGAACGCGCCCGCCAGATTGAAAAGCAGGCCCTGAAAAAAGTGCAACTGGCCCTGCCCTACCTTAAGCCGGATAATTAAACACTAACCGGCCGTTTCCTCCCGTGTCCAGGGGGAATAGATCACAAACCATAAAATCTTGACGTATTCTCTGCGCACTTTTTTCCTGTCGGATACCTTTAATTCCCAGGCATTTAACGGGGCTTTTTCGAAAGGCGTCGGTGAAAAATAATATTCGGATGGATGGTCAAATTCTTTATTGACCATGATTTGAATGCGCCGCATGTGATAGGGAGAGCTGACAAAAATTGCTGACTTCAGTCCATATCGCTTCATTGTCTTTTTTGCTTCAATCAGTTCAAGATGAGTGTCTTCATAATATTCCGGCATTTCCGTTTTGCTATTTGAGTTGATATTTTTTTTGTCCGGATTGTCCGGAAGGGATTTTAACGTTTTCTGATCCAGGTGCAATGTTTTATTGTAAGCCGGGATGATGAGATAATCCGCCATCCCCTTTTCAATCAGATCCCGCGCATGCCTCTCACGATCGTTAAATACGGGGCCCAGTAAAATTACGACGGCATCCGCTTTTGTGTAGTTTGTCGAATAAGCTAAGAATCTCGGAGCGAAAAATATTCCGGCAGCAAGTACAATCGCGGCTGTCACTAAAATCAGCATCATTCGCTTCAATGTCTGCACGAAAATATCCTTGACAATACAGGTAATTACTTATATCAAATCTCGAAAAGTATTATAATGATTGTATGTTTTAATATCTTTTCCTTTATAGAGATTATATTCACATTATGCATGACGCCGCAATAGAAAATTTTAATATGGCCCATTCGGAAAATCATTTGGAGAACTCTTTATATGCCAGTATTATGGAGACGATTGATCTGGGCATCGTCATTCTGGATGTAAAAACAAGAGAACTCATCTTCAAAAACAAATTTGCTGTAGAGATTTTCCAGCAAAATCAGAATTTATTGGACTATCGCAATCTCCTGTCTTTGCTTTTAACAGACTACGGCAGCAAACCCGAAAAAGAAATTTTCGGAAAAAATTATACGTTGCGCTTTAAAAACCGCCTGCTGGGCTATACGCCGTATATGATTGCAGACAACTTCATCTGGATCATCATCCGCGATATCACCGAAAGAAGCCGCCTGGAGTCCATCGCTGAAGCGGTCAATTCAATGGATAACATCAGCTTTGTGTTTTCCGGCATACGTCATGAACTGGGCAATCCGATCAATTCCATCAAAATGACGTTAAGTGTTTTAAAAAGGAATCTCATCGAATACTCTCCCGAAACTGTCGAAAAGTATGTCGACCGTGCCATGACGGAAATATCCCGTGTCGAGTTTCTCCTCAGGGCGCTCAAGAGTTTCAGCATCTTTGAAAAGCCTGAAATTCAAGATATACATATCGATGATTTCCTGGTCCGTTTTATTGCGCTGGTCCGCAATGATCTTTATCAATCCGGCATCGAAATCAGTAAAATCGTTGATTCGAATGTAACAAGCGTCAGGGCCGATCCTCGCCTCCTCCACCAGGTTTTGCTGAATTTAATCACCAACGCATCGGATGCTCTTGAAGATCAAATGAATAAGAAAATTAATGTTCGGGTGATGAAACAGGATGACCTGGTTGCAATTATTGTCGAAGACAACGGCTGCGGTATGTCAAAAGAGGCGCAGGCCAATCTTTTCAAGCCCTTCTATACGACAAAAACCCGCGGGACGGGTCTTGGCTTGATGATTACATTGAAAATGGTAACGCTGATGAAGGGAAACATGGAAATCAAAAGCACAAAAGATAAAGGAACCAGCGTGACCATTGTTATTCCCGAAGGTGCCCGTAACGCATGATGAAAGTCAAAAGAAGAATCCTGATTATTGACGACAATGATATTTTCTGTGAGTCCGTGCATGATCTGCTGACCGATGAAAAAACGGATGTGCTGATGGCCAATACAGGCAAAGACGGCCTGAAACTCTGCACAGAAACCAAAATTGATGTGGTTATTCTCGATCAAAAGCTTCCCGATACGGAAGGCATAACGCTTTGTCCCGCCATTCTGAAACAAAATGAGCAGACGAAAATCATCTTTGTCACAGCCTACCCGAGCTTCAACAATGCCATCGAAGCCATCAAGGTTGGTGCTCATGACTATCTTTCCAAGCCCTTTGAAATGGCTGAACTGGAGCTGACCATCAAACAGGCTTTCCGCACACAGGAGCTGGAGAAAACAGAGCAAATCCAGGACTACCAGAATACGAAAGACACTGTAGAATATGAACTAATCGCCGGTCACGGTATATTTGATGAAATTATCCGTACCATTGATCTTGCGGCGGACACCGACGCGCCTGTTCTCATCACCGGAGAAACCGGAACGGGCAAAAATGTTGTGGCACGCGCCATTCATTTTAAAAGCGAACTGCCGACAAAACTTTTCCTCACGGCCAATTGCGCCGCCTTTCCCGAGAATCTCATTGAAGCGGAATTATTCGGCTCCGAAAAAGGCGCCTTTACAGGGGCAAGTTCCACGCGCAAGGGTATTTTCGAACTGGCGGAGGGGGGAACCCTGATGCTGGATGAAATCGGCTCCATGCCGATCCATCTTCAATCCAAGCTGCTGGGTGTTCTGGAAGAGAAGAAAATCAGGCGCATCGGCAGCGAAACCGTGAAACCAATCAACGTACGCATTATCGCAGCCGCCAACAATGACCTGGAAGCAGCCATAAAGGAAAAAACGTTTCGCAACGATCTCTACTACCGTCTCAGCGTCATTCGAATCCACATTCCGCCGCTTCGCGAAAGAAAAAATGACATTCCCAAACTTTGTGAATATTTCATTGGAAAAATGTCCCGGGATGCCAGTATCCGTCTGAGCGATTTGGAACTGGGAAAGCTGATGGAATATGAATGGCCGGGTAATGTGCGTGAATTGAAAAATGTCATTGAGCGATCCCTGATCATACAGCGAGGTCAACCTCTCAAGCCGTCGCTGCTTTTGAGAAACAATATGACCTCTTATTCGCATGCTGCTCCAGCCGTTCCGGATGATGAAGAAATATGTCCGCTTGAAACCACTGAAATAAACTGCATCAGCCGGGCGCTGAAAAAATTTAATGGCAATTATTCGCAATCCGCGAAAGCGCTGGGCATCTCCCTTTCCACACTGAAAAGAAAAGTTAAATCCTATAACCTTTGATTTATCTCGCAAAACAGCTTCCGGGGTCAAAATGAATCATCCAGCCTGACACGCTTCTTTGTGCTTTCATCCCTCTTTATAACCGTAACTGCCTATTATCAATAAACATTATATATTTATTTTGTTTCGGCACATCCCTTGCTAAATAACAAAAGAGATCATTTTTTTAAGTTGACGGCAAGGAACCGCTTGATGTCTAAAACAGGCACGTTTATAAAAAAATCGCTGAAAGAAGAAATATCCGAAGCGCCTCAGGTTGAGGAACTGTTAAAAAATCTTGAATTTCACAAGTCGATCCAGCGCATTACCAGCCGCATTAACTCTGCTGAAAATATTCGGGAAATTATTGTTGATATCAAGGAAGACATCCGAAAACTGTTTAATATTTACGTCCTCACGATTTATGTGATGGACAAAGCAAAAAAAGAAATTTTCACACTGCAGAGCGACGGCATAAAAACAAAAGAAATCCGCCTCCCCATTGATAACACAACTTTTGCAGGCTATGTTGTGAAAAAGAAAAAAATGCTCCATGTTTCAGATGCTTACAATGCCCGGGAAATCAGGAGAATTAACGACGCGTTACGTTTTGACGATTCACTGGACGAAAAAACGGGAAACTTAACCGGTCAGATTATCGCCAGCCCAATCCTGTATGACGGCATCATTCTGGGCGTCATGGAAATCATGAACAAAAAAAACGGCGATACCATTGATGATTACTCTCACATCTTTCTGGATGAAATCGAAAGCTGTCTGGCCAAAGCATTCTTTATGCTGCTGGACTTTGACCAGGCCGGTCACAAACGCAGCGAAAGATATGAAAAGCTGATTCACGACGGAATCATCACTCCCGAACAAATGAATCTCGCGGTAAAGGCATCCTTCACAACAAAAGAAGATCTGGCAACGATTTTAATGCAGCGGTACAACATTTCGAAAGATGACATAGGCACGGCACTGTCGGATCACTTCTCCTTTCCCTTTCGAGCCTATAGCGACGACCTGCCTGTCATCAGTGATCTCCTTTCCAGCCTTGACAAGTCATCGCTGGTCGATATGCTCTGGTTTCCTCTAAACGTGGTGAAAGGTAAAATCCATGTGCTCGTAGAAGACCCGTCAAACCTTACCAAAAGGCGAGAAATTGAAAAAATGCTGGAAACGGATTCCGTTATTTACGAGGTTGCCCTGTCCAGTGACATCCTGAGACTGATTAATCGTTACTATCCAGAAAATGATGAAGAAATACAGTCAGAACCGGCAGCCCAACGACTTTTTTCAGAGCGTCCACCCGCACCCGATCAAAGGATTTTGACCCGTCCTGAAACGATCGCGAAGCCGGCTATCAAGATTGAGCCGGAAAGCGTGATCGTTCCCGAGTCCGAAGACGCGCCCCGAACGAACGTCACTTTTTTGTCCGGCATCGCAGAGGCTGAGGCTTTGGCACCTGAACCAACCCCTGAAACCGCTGTGCAAAACAGGTATAAGACAGAACGTAAACCGTCCGAGGAGTCATTGCAAGCCGCAGCCATATTCCTTCGAGATTTATTTCCAAAAGATGCGGATCGTGACATTCCGGATGAACCCGTCGCCGCTGAGTTCGCTGTAGCCGCTGCGTCCGTGCCCCAACCCCATGTTCTCCCATTGTTCACCGACATTATTTATGATGCATACAACCGCCGTGGTTCCGATATTCATTTTGAACCGGATGCTGCGGGTAAAACAATTCATTTACGTATCCGTGTTGACGGCCAGTGCTTGAAAAACAAAACCATAACCATTGAAGAATATGCAAAGATAGCGGATCAGGTAAAGCAATTAGCCAATCTCAGCGGAACGAGACAACCCGCCATTCAGCATGGAAACCTGACATTAACAAGACCTTCGGGGAACGCCATCCACATGAGGGTGACCTTTATTCCGACACACGCCGGCCCCGAAGACATGGTGATCCATATCTCGGCCAAAGCCAAAATAATCCCACTGGAACTGCTCGGGCTGTCGGAGAACAATTATAAAGAACTGGTGAATATTCTGCAGCAGCCGCGTGGAATGATTTTAATTGTAGGACCGGCCGGAGCAGGCATGAACACAACTCTTCATGCCTGCCTTGACAACATCAATACGCCGGAGAAAAAAATCTGGACGGCGGAAGAATCTATCGAGATCATACAGAACGGTCTGAGGCAGGTTCACGTTGATCCGCGTAAAGGTTTTGATTTCCATTCCGTGCTGCGTTCATTTTTGAATGCCGATCCGGACGTCATAGCGGCAAGCCGGATTTTTGACCCGGAAACGGCCGGAATATGCATGGAAGCCTCCCTGAAAAGACACCTTGTGATCAGCACACTGCGGACTGATCATATCATCGATGCCATGGAAAAGTGTCTGGACATGGGCATCAACCGTCTTGTTCTTGCGGATGCCATGCTGTCCATTGTGGAACAGAGGCTGATGAAAACGCTCTGCCCGAAATGCAAGGAAAAATACCATCCCGGTCGGGAAGAATATGAAGAACTTGCTCAAATGTACGGGAAAGAGGCTTTCGAAAAGCTCAACATCCCCTACACGAATCATTTTCATCTTTTCCGTCCCAGGGGGTGCGACGCGTGCGGTCAAACCGGATACGGCGGTCGTTTATGCGTTTCAGAGATTTTTATCTTCACCCGGGAAATCAAACGCATGATCCGGCGCAATGAAAGTATAGAATCCACTTATCAGGAAGCTGTTGCCAATGGCATGACCACTCTTCTGCAAGACGGCATTTCCAAAGTTCTGCTTGGACTCAGCGATCAAAAGCAGGTAAAACTGACCTGCGTGAGGAACAACGTATAGAACACCGACAAGGTTATGATAATCTGCTTTTGAGATGATGGAGGGTATTGAGCGCATCAAGCGGCGTCATGGAAGAAGTATCCATTTGCCGAAGCTCGTCAAGAACGGAATCCTCGCTTTGTGCAAACAGATTCAACTGCGGGTTTCCGCATTTCGCGGCGCTTTTCCCCCGCGCAATACGCGGCATGCCGATCTCATCGAACTCCCCCTTTTCCAGATTGCACAGAATTTCCTTGGCGCGTAAAATCACGTCGGACGGAACCCCTGCGATCCGTGCCACTTCGATGCCATAGCTTCGGCTCGTCCCGCCTTCCATGATCTTACGCAGAAAAATGATTTGTTCACCCCATTCCTTCACAGCGATATTGTAATTTTTCACACCTTCCTTTGACGCTGCCAGATCCGTTAACTGGTGATAGTGCGTTGCAAAAAGCGTCCGCATGCCGCGGCCGCCAAAATCGTGAAGGTATTCGGCCACCGCCCAGGCAATGCTCAACCCGTCAAACGTTGAAGTGCCCCTGCCTACTTCATCAAGGATCACCAGGCTGCGGGGCGTCGCGTCCGTCAGAATCCGGGCTGTTTCCATCATTTCCACCATAAAAGTACTCTGCCCTTTCATCAGGTTGTCCGACGCACCGATGCGCGTGAAAATTTTATCCACCACACCGATCCGGGCATGCGATGCCGGGACAAAGCTGCCCATCTGCGCCAGAAGCGCAATTAAAGCCACCTGGCGGATATAGGTGGATTTACCTGCCATATTGGGACCGGTTATCACCAGCAGGCGGTTGCCTTGCAGGTCCAGCAGCGTATCGTTAGGCACAAACTCTTCTTTTTTCAAAGTCGCCTCAACGACCGGATGGCGTCCATCTTTAATGTCGATCAGGTCATCTTCATCGATTTCCGGGCAGACATAGGAATGTTTTTCAGCCACTTCTGAAAGCGCGCAAAACGCATCAAGCTCAGCCACCCGAAAAGCGTTATACTGAATCTCAACAATATACGGCATTAAATCATCACGCAGCTGATTGAAGATTTCATTTTCACGTTCACGTATTTTTTCTTCGGCATTAAGAACTGTCTGTTCAAATTCTTTCAATTCCTGGTTGATATAGCGCTCGGCATTGACCAGTGTCTGCTTGCGCACGTAAGAATCCGGCACCAAACCGGCATTGGCTCTGGTTACTTCAATGTAGTATCCGAAAACATTGTTAAACCCGATCTTCAGCGTATTGATGCCCGTGGCCTGTCGTTCTTTTGCCTCAAGCGACGCAATCCACTTCTTTCCGTCGCGGCTGATCGAACGCAGATGATCGAGCCCGTCATCGAAACCGTGAGCGATATATCCCCCCTCCTGAATGCGCGACGGTGGATCAGGGGCAATGGCCCGGGAAAGCAGATCCACCAGAGAGGACATATCGCTGATCTCCCTGCGGATCGACAACAGGGCGGGCGCGGTAAAATCTGTCAGCATGGATTGCAGCCCGGGCAAAACGGCAAGCGACACTGTCAGCGCAATCAGATCGCGCGGTGTTGCCACCTTGAGCGCAACACGTCCGGCCAGTCTTTCCAGGTCATAAACCTGTGAAAGCGCTTTTCGCAAATCGGACCGCACGATGTGATTGTCTTTGATTTCAGCCACCGCCGCGAGCCGGGCACGGATTTTTTCGCTATCCACCCGCGGGTACCCCATCCACCAGCGCAAACGTCTGGCGCCCATCGGCGTAAGCGTTTCATTGATCATGGAAAAAAGAGAACCGGCACGGGCATTGTCCTGGATGGTCGAAAATATTTCCAGATTCCGGCGGGCGGCATCGTCCAGAACCAGATAATTTTCCGGCGAGTACCACCGGATTTCGGAAATGTGAGTGGCACGAACCATTTGCGTTGCATTGACATATTGTAAAATGACGGCGGCGGCGACTTTGGCCACCGGCCTGCTTTTTATTTTGGATTGATCCAGAACCTGTGAGGTTAGTTCCCGGTCCAGAATTTCATCAGACCATCCCGGTTCAAAAGAGGTTTCGTCAATCGCATTGACGCGGCCAGCGGCCAATTGCGCCTCCAGCATTTTGATCAAAACCGGGTCAGAAAATGAACGGCTGACCAGCAGCTCCTTGAAATCCAGAACGCCAACGGCAGCCAGAAGCCGGTCGCGGTCGGCAAACTCGCCGATTTGAAATTCGCCTGTTGACAGATCGAGAAAAGCCAGTCCCAGTGTATTCCTTGCCAGCGCAATGCAGGCCAGGTAATTGTTTTCGCCGGATTTAAGGTTCTCCTCATCCAAAACCAGACCGGGCGTGATGACCCGGATGACATCGCGTTTGACGATCCCTCTGGCATTTTTAGGATCTTCGACCTGTTCGCAGACAGCGACCTTGAAACCTTTCTCCACCAGTTTTGTAATATATGCGGAAGCGGCATGGTAGGGAAAGCCGCAAAGCGGGACCGCATCTTCTCTGGATTTGTTGCGGGAGGTAAGTGTGATCTCCAGGACGGGAGCCGCCGTCAGGGCATCTTCAAAAAACATCTCGTAGAAATCACCCATCCGGTACAATAAGATGCAATCGGGATACTTTTTCTTGATTTCGACATACTGCTTCATCGCGGGGGTTAGATTGAGCGTTGCGTCTAGCGCCATTTCCCGTCATCCCCCCGCTTCATATCGATGCAGTCCGGTTTTTGGCGGCTGACGGCATCCGGTGCTGATTTGTTGATAAAGCGGTTGGCAATCCAACTGACGACACTGATAATCAGGGCGCCCAGAAAGGCCCAGGAAAAGCTGTCAATCTCCAGTCCCGGAACAAAATAAGAAACCAGAAGCAGCATAAATGCATTGAGAACAAACGTAAAAACGCCCAATGTCAGAATGGTCAGCGGCAATGTCAGGATCAGCAGAACAGGACGCAGAAAAGCGTTGATGATTCCCAGAATTGCGGCTGCAATAATGGCCGTGGTCAGTGAATCCACGTGAATCCCCTTGCGGAGAATGGTGGCCGCCACTAAAATGGCCACGGTTATCACCAGCCATCTGGTCAGAAGAAACAACATGAATTGTCCTTTTTGCGCAAATTGCACCATCATTAATTAATACGGGCTTTCGTCCCCCACGGTCTTTTCCGATTTCATAAAGACCCAGGTAATACTGAATCCGCCCATCCAGGACATCTTTCTCTTTATGAGGGGGCTTTCCTCAAACGCGGTTCCCTGCAAAAAATCAATACTGGCAAAAGCTTGAAATTTAAATTGTTTATAATCTTTTCCCGCGCCGAGCGTGAACGCCGAACCGCTGTACCCCCCGTCCGGTACATATGCTCTCCGTGTCGGCATAGCGTATTGAGGTTCAACTTCATAGAAATAATTATGGTAGCCACGATCGGCAAACATCGGCCCCGTCGATATGCCCGCATACACGCCCGTTCCGGGAATCACATCGCCCTTTTCGAAATTCAACCGGGGACTGAAGACAAATCCTTCATAACGCACTGTACGGAAATCGGTCGAAAAAACCGCCCGGACCGGAAGTGCCACGCTCAAAAGATATCTGTTTTCTTTGGATTCCAAAAGTTTGATGCGCAGCGCCGGTCCGACCTCAAACGTGGCATCCAGGTCCGGCATCCAGAGTCTTGCATCATTATTGCCGCTGCGGACAGGCACCGCTCCATACCCGCTTGCATCAAGGGTGATGCGGTCGGTCTTGAATATCCTGGCCGCAACCCGCTTGTCTTCCAGCCTGAATACCCCTCCCCGATATATCGCATAGGGAAACGGAAGAAGATAAGCGCGTGTTTCATCAGATCCCCGGTAATCCGGCATAATCAGAAATCCACCGCCAACCCCGAGTTCCCACAGCGGTTTTTCCGCGCCGAACGTCCTTTGCGGCAACACCAGGGCAACAAGAATCAACATCCCCATGATGATACGGAGCGCGGCCATGACCATTCTCCTTTCACTGAGTTGCTTACTGGTCAAACGTTGTAAACTGCTCTTTCTTCGCCGCGCAGACAGGGCATTCATCCGGCAATACACCGTCCGCCACATAACCGCACACCTTGCAGACATAATAAACGGTTTCGCGTTCTTCCATGAAGTGATTCATCGCCTGCTTATAGAGTTTGGCATGCGTTTCTTCCACGTCACGGCTCTGGCTGAAATGCAGAAGAGAGGGTTTGTCCCCCACCTGCTCTGCCATTTTCACAAAACGGTCATAGGCAATTTCCGCTACGGTTTTTTCTGACTCAAAACTCTCAGCCAGGTTTTCTTCCGTCGTTTTGATTTCCTTGAGAACCCTGAGTGCTCGCGCCCCGTGAATCTCTTCCGAAAAAGCGATGACGCGGAACAGTCGGGCAATCTGTTTAAATCCCTCATCATCCGCTTTCTGCGCATAAACCTTGAGTCTCAGTGCGGCTTTTGATTCACCCGCATAAGCCTGCTGGAGGGCCTCACGAATTTTTTCGTCCATAAGTCAACTCCTGTATATTTTATAATGTATAAATCAGGCGGGAGAAAACTCGCTCTTGTCGGCTCCGCAAACCGGACAGGTCCAGTCCTCGGGCAGATCCTTAAACTCCGTACCCTTCGCCACATCATTTTCCGGATCACCGTTTGCCGGATCATATTCATAACCACATATTCCACAAACATACTTTTTCATGGGTTTCCTCCTTCAATCCCGATTTTTTTCAATCAGCAATTCTTTTTTTCAGTTCAGCCGCAACCGTCCGGCCCATCTCTGAACATTTTTCAAGAACATCCTCTCCCGGAACATGCTTGACGGAAACCGATTCGGCTACGATCTCCACTTTCATTTCTTTGAGAATAGTCTCCAGATCCTTGACGGATTCTCCACTCCAGCCGAATGAACCAAAAACCGCCCCAACCAGATGAGCCGGCTTCAATCCCTTCATATATGTCATCACATCCGCCATTTGCGGCAAAATGTTGTTGTTGAGCGTCGGCGAGCCAACGATCAAAGCGCCTGCCTCCAGTACTTCATAAATCACTTCACTGCGGTGTACCTCGTTCATGGACAAAAGTTTAACGCGGACCCCTTCCCGCGCCATCGATTCGGCAATCGCTTTGGCCATCATTTCCGTTGAATGCCACATGGTCGCATAAACCACAACTGCTTTATTGGCCGATTTATGCAGTGCCCACTTTTTGTACAGGTCAAGAATAAAGCCTAAATTTTGTCGCCACACGGGGCCATGATCCGGCGCAAGTACTTTAAAGGCCCAGCCGGTGGCGGTAACTTTGTCCAGTGCCTTGAGGACAATCGGTGAAAAAGGCAGAACAATATTGGCGTAATAAGTTGCCGCTTCATATTCCAGCATATCAGCGGGCAGTTGATCGGCAAAACGCTCTAATGTTGCCAGATGCATGCCAAAAGCGTCCTGCGAAAACAGGACACCGTCTTTTTCCAGATATGAGAACATGGAATCAGGCCAGTGAATCATCCGGGTTTCCATAAACTTTAAATCCATATTCCCCAGGCTGAGCGATTCGCCGTCCTTGACCGGCTGGATACCGTGTTGGTCGTGGAAAATATCCTTGAGGGTTTTAACCCCCACCGCCGAGGCAACTACTTTTTCAGGTTTAATAAGGTCAATAACCTGTGAAAAGCAACCGGAATGATCCTGCTCGGAGTGATTGGAAACAATATAATCGATCTTTGAGGGATTAACTACAGACGCAATCCTCGAGAGCATCTCGTCCATAAAAGGCGCCTTGACCGTATCGATCAGCGTGATCTTATCCGCCATAACCAGATAGGCGTTGTAGGTGCTGCCGTGAGGTGTTGTATAACCGTGAAAGTCCCGGATGGTCCAGTCGATGGCGCCCACCCAGTACACGTGCTCGCTGATTTGAATCGCGGAATAAATGTCTTCCATGAACCTCCTCCTGAGAATTAAAGTTCTGAAATGGTAATATAAGTTTCGATTACGTGTCGTCAACCCTTATTTAATCATATCGGCGCCTGCATCAAAAGCCTTCAGATTTATGTTATATTTATCCGCCGAAAGTGTTTTTTTGATTTCTTTTTCAAACCTTCGCCGGTCAAAAGGGAGAAGACCTGTTTTGGCCAGCGCACCTATCATGACGATATTGCTTAAAACCGGATTCCCAAGCTTAAGGCCGGCGGATGTCGCATCAATCTCCCAGAACGCGGCGGACAATCGTTCAAAAGCGTTCCTGATGATTTCCCCGGACGGATAAGCCAGCTCGCCCGTAATCACACCGATGGGATACACGGGACGTGAATTGTATAAGACGGATACCTGCGGATTGCCGTAAACCGTTAAAACGCGAAGGGCTTCAAGGGGTTCAAGACCGACAATCACGTCCGCCCCGCCTCGTGGAATCTGCGGGCTTTTGACCGAATCGTGTGAAATGCGCAGATGACTCATCACCGAACCGCCTCGCTGGGACATGCCGAATGTCTCACCGATGGTGACGACATATCCCGCATCGACAAGCATGTGGGCCAGTGTTCTCGATGCCATCACATTACCCTGACCGCCGACACCGGTTAAGATGACATTCCTTGTTTTCGTTAAAGTCTTCTCTTTCATCCCGGCCCGCTGACCTCCGTTTTAATAATCGCCTGCTGCGGGCAGATCGACGCACATACACCGCAGCCGGCACAGATGACTTCATCAACCACGGCTTTCTTTTTATCGCGGTCCCAGGTAAGGGCCGGACAGCGGAAAATCCGCGTGCACAGCCGGTTGCAGCCGCAGGCCTCACCAAGGCACAAGGACTCATCCACCCGGACATCAAATGTCTTCTTCCCTTTTTTCTCGGGACTCAGGGCGCAGGCCTGACGAAGGATCAGCACCTTGAGCGATCCTTTGTCCGCAAGAAATGCTGTCAGGATTCTGCCTGTGGCCGCAAGATCAAACGGATCGCTGACGGCTACTTTTGCTCCGATCGCCCTGCAGATCGCGGCGATGTCAACCGCGGGAACCACGTCTTTGAGCGCACTTACCGCCAGCCCCGGATGCGGCTGAAAACCTGTCATGGCAGTTCCCGCATTGTCCAGAACAATAAAGGTGATATCCGCCCGGTTGTGCTGCGCGTTGATTAGCGCCGGAATCACCGCGTGATAAAATGTGGAATCGCCGCAGACGGTCAGGATCGGATTATCGAGGCCGAATTGGGTCAATTTGGCAAAGCCGCTGGCCAGTCCGGTTCCGGAACCCATGGAATGCAGCGTCGGCATGGTGTGATAACCGGTTGCAGGCGAGAGCGCGGCCATCGAATAGCAGCCGATATCGCCGCAGACAAATCCCTTCCTGCCGTCAAGGGCAATGGCGTTATGGATATTCCAGAATGACGCACGGTGCGGGCAGCCGGCGCAAAATGTCTGCTCCCGCACTGGAATCAAGGCCGCTGTTTTTTGTATATCTTTAAGATAATCTGCCGGCAGGGATTTGCGCTTTACTTTCAGAATTCTGCCCAACGCATCGGCCACAGCATCGGGATTGAGTTCCCCGGCAAACGGCAGTGTTCCATCGTATTTGCCGAAGAACGTTTTAATGCCGATCCGGCCCGCTATGCCTGAGGCCAGGACCTTCACGTTTTCTTCCAGAAACGGCATGACTTCTTCGACGATCAGAATCTTCTTTGCTTTGCGCAGGTATTTTTCAAGAAGCTTCGGAGGCAGAGGCCAGGTTGTGGCCAGTTTCAGAATACCCGCTTTCTTTTGCAGCCCGAGCATTTCAATGGCTTCACAGGAATAAAGAAAACAGGCGCTGCTGGTGATGATCAGGAGTTCCGGTCTTGCGGGGCCGATATAACGGTTAAAAGGACTCTTATCGAACATCTTTTGAACATCTTTGAGTTTTTGCTGACGAAGCAGATGTTTGGCCACAACGGGTGTGCTGATCATCGGCCCGGTTTGTGAATCCATCACCGGCCCGTCATATTCAAAACCGGCTTTTCTGCTTTTTGTCGGCAGCTTGCCGCAAGTCACATTGCCGCTCGCGTGCGACATGCGCGTAACGGAGCGGAGCATGACGACATTGCCGATCGCTTCAGAAAGTTCAAACGCCCATTTCGTAATATCCTTGGCTTCCTGAAAGTCTGCCGGTTCCAGAAGCGGCATCTGCAGCATGCTCGCGAAATAGCGTGACTCCCCCTCGTTAACGCTTGAGAGAGCGCCCGGATCTTCGCAGGACACCAGTACTATCCCCCCGCGTGTTCCCGATGCGGTCAGGTGCAAAAGGAAATCTGAGGCCACGTTGACGCCGTTTTGCTTCATGACAGCCATCGAACGCAAACCGGCAAATGAAGCGGCGGCAGCAACTTCGAGCGCCACCTTTTCGTTGACGGACCACTCCACGTAAAGATTCCTTTCCCGGGCAACATCGGCCAGAGATTCGATCACTTCCGAAGACGGCGTTCCCGGATATCCCGTGGCAACCTCAATACCGGCTTCCAACGCACCTCTTGCGATCGCCTCATTGCCCAGAAACAAAACCGTGGACCTGTCCGGTGACAACAACTTGCTCATGATTTCCCTTTTCGCTTCTTATCAACGCTCAAATATTTCCGCACGACCGGATCGTCGTTTTGCAGATACAGAAGGTTTTTCGTCGAATGACTTTTTTCCACAATATTGTTTAACGCTTTTTTCTTTTTCCCCGCTGACGCGTTTTTCAGTTCCCGCAGGGCCGATGCCGGAGCTTCACGAATTTCCAGCGCATGTTTTGCAACGGCCAGTTCGAGCAGCTGTTTGCCGCGATCAGAGCGCACAATGATCTGGTTCCAGCCCCGCATTTCTTCGCAGTCCGTACCGAAACGCGCCGCTCCGACAGAAAGGTCGGCAAACTCCGCCGTGCTGTCCATGCAATACCGGCAGGCGGTCCGCACACAATGATCCACCTCGGCCATTGGCACAGATATTAAGCCACTCCCCGTAAAAATCTCCAGAAGATTTTTCCCTGCCGGTATATCCATTCCGGTCAGATCTGCTAGAGATACACCATATCGACCGAGAAGATTGTTAAATTTCTCCATGGAAAGCGTCCAGCCGCAAAAGAGGCCTATGACCAGCCCCGGCAAGTCGGATCCTTTGTAACCGGGTATTTCCGCCGTTTTCATTTTTGCCAGAGCCGTCGCCTGACAGGGTGTTGCCACAACGCCTGTCCTTATTTTACGATCGTCCGGTATCCGGTTGAAAGCAGCGACGGTAGGAGATACCGTAAACCAGCTTTTTGAATAATCGCGCAAGCGGTTTTGATCTGTAACCAGCAGGCCATGTTGTTCAAATTCATTGTTGCGTGAAGAAACAATGGCGGAATCGATCATCCCTTCACGCATGGCCAGCTCCAGAAGCGCCGTGACCGTGCCGCCATGCTGGACTTTCACACGTAGCCGGGGGTCAGAAGCCCGTGATAAGTAATAACCCTTTACCGCACCGATTTCCGGCGTCAAATCATTGATATTAAAAATGCTTTTTTTAATATGGTCATAATCGGCGGGTGTTCTCGGGCAAAAAGCGTAACACTTGCCGTCGGGCAGGTCACAGCTAAAAAGCTGTACCGTCCGGTCGGCATAAATGACCTGATAAGGACAAAGTCCAACGCAGGCACCGCAGCCGGTGCAAAGGCTTTGTTCCAGTATGCTTTTTTTCAGTTCAGTCTGACTGCCTGACTTTTTGCTCATTGAACATCCAAAATTTGTGATGGGTGTTTATATCGTATCCCTGAATCAGAGGCAAGACAATGATTATAAAAAGGGCCCGCTTTTTTTAAGCGGACCCTTTATTCCGGCTATTCAGCACGGTACGCTCAGCAAACCTTTTTTGCGGGTTCTTTTGCGGGTTCAATCTTGCAGATTAAACACATGGTTTGAATTTAAGTACACAAAACAACTGGTTCAGTCAACATGATCTGAGCCGGCGGGAGCTTCGACAAGCCCAGCCACCATCTCCATTATTTTTCGGTCACTGAGCCTGTCGAAGTGACCATTTAATGGAGGAGTTACACGGATTATGTATTACTGAAGCTGATAGCCTCTCTCACGAAATAATCTCAAGCAGGCATCGGCGACAGCATCGTCGTAAGTAATACCCTTGTTTCTCTCAATCTCTTCAAGGGCAGCCTCAAGGCCCAGGCCTGGACGATACGGACGGTGGGAAGCCATTGCTTCAACAACATCGGCCACGGCCATAATACGGGCTTCTATAATAATTTCGTCACCCT
>JBDKUG010000389.1:0-1604 GCA_039679815.1 Smithella sp. | reverse complement strand
ACCTGGTGCAGTATTTTGATTACCCCATCGACGGCGGATTTTATTACTACGAAAAGAATCCGGAAACGGGCCTCAACCGCGAAGTCCCTGTTAAACTCGTAGATCAGCTGTCTGATGTTAAAATCGGATGCTCTTATGGATTTTCACGTTTCTTCCATCAGCTAATGTACGAGCCCGGGAAAAATCTTTACGGCTTCATGAAAAGGCTGTGCGGCAAAGTGCAGGGAACAAAAATGGAGGGGCCTTTTCACAAGATGGAGCACCTGACCAAGGTTGCGCTTTTTGACTGCAGGGACTGCGGTGACTGCGCGCTCATCGACGTGGTCTACCTCTGCCCGATGTCGCAGTGCCCGAAAAACCAGCGCAACGGCGCCTGCGGCGGAAGTTACAAAGGATGGTGTGAAGTTTATCCGGAAAAGAGGCATTGCATTTACGTCCGCGCGTATGCCCGGCTGAAAAAATACGGAGAGGAAGGACTACTGTCCCGGGAAATCGTCCCCCCCTGCAACTGGGATCTGTATCAAACTTCCTCGTGGATCAATTACTATCAGGGGAAGGATCACACCTCCCAAAAACTCATCGACAAATCCTCTTTATGATTTTATTCATTGAAGATTCTGGCGGGATATAGTAGGAATCCCGGTGTGGGCGATTAGCTCAGTTGGATAGAGTACTGGCCTCCGAAGCCAGGTGCCGTGAGTTCGAGTCTCACATCGCCCACCAAAAAATCAAATTGAAGATGCCATACACCCTCAGGAATTATAATGCATATGTGTTCTCTCATAAAAGTCAGCTATCTGTTGATCATAGTTTCAATGACCATCATGTTGCTTGCCTGTACAGGAAGCGGCGGGCATGTTAAGAAGAGTCCGGAAATCAAGACAGATGCAGGAGCAGAATCCCTTTCGAAGGAGGGGAAAACAACGGATGAATCCTCATCCCTTCCCGAATCCGATGAACCTTCGGAAGCAGTTCTTGCTGAGAGAATGATGGAGCTGAAACAGCGTCTGGCCGCAAACGGAGTTCCCGAAGAATGGTTTGACGAGCAGACCCGGCATGAATCCTTCAGGGTTCACTCTTCGATCGCCCGTTACTTCCAGAACGCCGCCGAAAAGCAGGTCGATCATGACATGAATCGCGACAGGGAATGGTACTTCGCGAGGCTTGGCGTGGAGGACAAAATTGAAAAAGGCAGAACGTTCATTGCTGTCCACAAAAATATCTTCGACAGGGCCGAAGCGAAACACGGTATCCACAAGGAACTGATCGCAGCTATTGTGGGTATCGAAACCAATTTTGCCGACTGTCATCAGCGGGGGAATTTTTATGCGTTCAATTCGCTGGTGTCTCAATACATTTTTACAAAACGGAAGAAATTTGCCGTTCGGGAAATTGCTTCTCTTTACAAATTTTCAAGAAAGACGGGGCACCCGCCACAGTATTTTACGAGTTCTTACGCAGGCGCGATCGGTTGGGGGCAGTTCATCCCGTCGTCGCTGCTTGCTTTTTTCATCGATTCAAACGGCATTCATGAGGATACGGACCCGTTCTCGCTTGAAGATACCATTTTCAGCGTTGAGAACTATCTTTACAGGCATAACCTG
>JBDKUG010000285.1:0-7333 GCA_039679815.1 Smithella sp. | reverse complement strand
GATTAAGAAACTGGCCATGATTGTGCCATTGATATTCCCCAGCCCGCCCAGAACGGAAACCAGAATCGCTGTGGTCATATACAACCAGCCCATACCCGGCTCGACCGACCAGACCGGTGCCACAACAAGCATCGCGATGATAACGGGCAAAAGGACGATCATCATGGTAAATAAATAGAGCGTTTCTACATTGATGCCGACAATTTTTGATGAGTAGATGTCCTGAGACAACGCCCGGATGGCCATCCCCGTTTTTGTTTTTACGAAAAAGAAGACGAAAGCGCCGGTCATCACCAGAGCAATCATGGCACCGATCACAAGCTGCTTGGGAATCACCACTTCACCGATCTGGAATATGCCATCCGCCAGCGTTGTTTCCAGATAGACGCCCGCCTGAACCGGATAAAAATAATTAGCGGCTTGTTCAATAATCAGCGCCACCAGGAGCAGCGCCGTCAAAAGAACATCCTCGGTAGCAAGATATTTTTTAATAATCCCTTTATAAATGAGGATGGAAACGATAAATTGAATGACGACCATTCCCAGAATGGATGGGATCAGAGGCCAACCAAGCGCCGACATAAACATCCAGGTACCGTAAACGGTGAGAGGAAAGATATAGGCGTATCCGAGATGGAAAATCCGCAGCACCCCGCAGATCAGGGAGAAACCGAGCGCGATCAGAAGATAAATGGAACCCAGCACAAAAGTATAAATAATAACCGTCTGAACATAAGTCCACATGTCATTACACCCTTTATGAAAAGATTCAATTTTTGTTCAAATCAATGATGATGACAGGTTTCTGCAATTTTCAGAAACCACTTCTTGCGCTTTGATCACCGCTGGCCACCGCAAAAGCCAGCATACCGGGTAAAGACACAAAAGAAGCCGTGTTCAGACAAAGCCCGTGCATTCGTTGTCGAAAGAATTGCAGAGATGAAAATTGATGTTTTGTGAGCGATTGAAAATGACAAGATGGTGCAGTAAAATCACTGCTGTGCGTTAAACGTTTATGGAAGTTATGCGCATGGGTATTTGTATTGACGAAACGTTGGTCCATTGCAGCACGCGGCCTCCAAAGCATCCGGATGACGAGACTGTTCCGTCTTCAGGAAAACCGTTCCAATATGCACGTTCCTGCATATCCATAAATACAACGATCGTTGTTTTTAAAAAAGTAATGCAAATGAACCTGTTTTGTCAAGCAATATTTAAGCGGCCTTAGCAAACCGTCGGATTAATTTCCGGTGTAATGTTGAATGTTATTGGCCGGATATAGCCTAATGTCCGGCAGAGGTCATCGTGTCTCAGCGGGCGGCAGTGTTTAATAAATCGCGGATTGCACCGACTGCCTCATCAATATCCTGCCTGGTGGTGAAAAAACTGAAACTGAAGCGGATGGTTCCCTGCGGAAAAGTGCCGATCGTACGATGCGCCGACGGCGCGCAATGCAGACCGGGACGGCATAGAATACCGTGTTTGTCTTCAAAGTAGAGAGCGGCGTCAGAGGGTGAAATGTCTTTCAGGTTAAATGAAACAACAGCGGTCCGGCGGGCAGTGTCCATTGTGCCGCAAACCGTCACCCGATCCTTAAATTCTTTCAGCTGCTTGAGAAAGGCACCTGTCAATTGTTCTTCTCTGGCGCGAATCGCCTCGATTGTCTGTTCAAGAACATAGGCCACGCCGGCACCGAGCCCTGCCAGTCCTATCGTATTGGGTGTGCCGCTTTCATATTTGTCCGGCATAAAGTCCGGCTGCTCTTCAAATTCCGAACGGCTGCCCGTTCCGCCCATCATAAGCGGAGCAATCCTTTTTTCCAGCCCGCTGCGAACGTAAAGACCGCCCGTGCCCTGAGGTCCGTAAAGTGATTTATGCCCGGTAAAGGCCAAAAGATCGATCGACATTTTCTCCACATCGATTGGCAAAGCCCCGGCAGTCTGGGCGGCATCAACACAAAACAATACATCCCCCTTTGCCCTGACAAGTGCTCCGACGGCTTCAACCGGCATAATCGTTCCCGTAACGTTGGATGCATGTGTCAGGACAATCATTTTTGTATTTTTTTTGAATGCTTTGCCAATATCACCGGGATCAAGTTCGCCCTCTGGCGAGCAGGAAACAACCGACAACTCGACGCCGCGTGATTCCATAAAACGAAGGGGCCGCATTACGGAATTGTGTTCCATACTGCTTGTGATCACATGATCCCCCGGCTGCAATCCGCCCTGCAGGACGATATTTAGCGCTTCCGTGGCATTTTTCAGAAGTGCAATGGTAAGCGGATCATCAATATGAAAAAGATTTGCCAGGGCCTCGCGCGTTTTGTAAATGGTGCGTCCGGCGTCTATGGACCGTTGGTGGCCTGAGCGACCGGGTGAACCGCCGATGTTCTGCTGGTAGGCCGTCATCGCGCCGAGAACGTCTTTGGGCTTGGGATAAGAGGTTGCCGCGTTATCCAAATAGATTATATCCATAAAAATATTTCGTATTAATGAAAAGGTGCTTCCCCTCACTTGCCTTCAATCACTAACAGGGGAACGTTAAAAGCCCAACAATCGAGTCGCGCAGTTAATCGTTGCAATTGTGATGACGAAATCAGCTCCATCCGGGCAGATTTCCGTTTTCAGACCGCGCTACCAAACGCGATACATATTCGCAGTCTACTTCATTATTGTTTATACTTTCCAAATCAGCATTTCCATTCGCCACGGCATTCCTCGCGAACCCCGGGCAGGATAATCGCCGAGTATCCAGACGTTTAGTTATCAATACCATCCTACACCCGGTTGATCAAGTTGTTATCTTATCATGGGACTATGGGTTCGTCTTAGAAAATTCAACGTTCTAATCAAACACCTCACTGCAGGTTACGGAGAATCAACACTTGTCCAGCATGAGCGGGATTAAATTCCAAGGTCAAGTCCCCGTAACGGGTAAGGCCCCCGAAGAACCTTCATAGGTGATTGAAGCATGGGAGAGCACCGAGATTAGCATTGCTTCCAGAAATGATTGTCCAGCACAAGAAAGCCCCCGGTTGCATCGGGGGCCTTGGATATCAGATAGGGCAGACTCGCTGCAAACAGTCCGGCAAACCCGCCATCGTTATACCATCTCGTTATTCACAACTCCACCCTGCTTTAATGACTTCTGAAAAATCCTGCTACCGCATAATTTGTGCCTCTTTCATGGCTTTAGCGGCATTGTTTACGATGTAGTTCATTGCTCTGGAACTGATCATTGGGCCCTGGAAGATCTCATCGAAAGTTTCAAATGATATGCCACTATGGTCGAATCGTGTACTGCTGCCCGTGTAAGTCCCGGACGTTTTTTCGCAGGCTTGACCCGCTTCCGTACCGGTCATCGATTCATAGCGATAGTCTGTCTGTGATGAGCGATCGAAGTTCTTGGTGCATCCTGATTCCGTGCTCGAGTTCGGGGTGGTTTCCATCACGCTGATTATCCGGCCGAAAACAGCCCAGTAATTTTTGTCTATCTGCAGTTTCACGTGGGCGGCGATTTCCTTGGCCAATGCGGCCGTCACCTTGCGGTTTACGCCGTAGCCCTTAAGGTCGATGCCGGCCTCTGTAAGTGTTTTCTCAGGATTGGCCATGAAACGCTTATATGCAGTTCGACTGTCGTTAAGCCTTACCATGACAGCTTTCAATTTCTTTAAATCACCACTGATCTGTTTAGAGATTCGCTTCGTGTCGCCCATTTTGATACTCCTTTCTTTTTTGGGATGCTTTGTTTTTATGCTTCTGAATCATACTCCGGCCGCGGGTTTCCAGTGTTGCGCGTTTCATGGCAATGAGAGGGATCCGTTCGTCACAGTGTGCTGCAATAACGTCTCTCACCTCATCTCGGGAAAAAAGGTCATGACACAAATGACAGGTATTTACGTAATGTTGCTTGAATGTCAGGTGGGGCACCTTTTGCTGTACGAATCGCATAATTCCAAAAGGACCTTCAAGGGCAAGCCAGTTGAGAATCAAATCATTGTTGCCTTCAGACAATATGTCGACCAGTCGGTGTTGGTTGACGTTACCAATGATCGTCTCCGGAATGTTATCCGACCCGATGCCGCAGCACACCGACAGGTCTCCATTCGGACTGATCACAATATTTTCGAGGACAGTTTTGCACGGACCCTGCCAAGTTGCGTCATCTGCAGGCCAAAGCAATTCATGGTCTTTAATTGCGTTGCAACCCCAACCCACGGGTATTGTTACTCCGTAACTGTACACAAAGTTGCGGGGATTTTTCTTCGACCCCTCTATAAAATTGGTTAATTTGTGCCCGAGGAGTTCTTCTAAACTGGAAGGATTGATTCGGCTGTCCTTAATGCCTTTGACAGCCAGAAGTGCCGGCATCCCCAGCTCCGCGGCTGCATCGTTTGCCCAGCGGATGCGCTCAATCGGTATAAGCTCCTGGTGAAAATCATCGCAGCTGTAATTGATTTCGGTAAGGCCAAGCTTCTTGAGCCGCGCTATAATTTCCTTGGCTCGCTCATAGGATGTTGCCCAGTAAGCGTTGCTGACAATACGAGTCAACAAACGTTTTTCGGATGCGTAATGCACGATAGCGTATAAGTCTTCACCAAGTAAAAATGGCTCACCACCTGTGAATACGACTAACTCCAGTGTACCGAGTCTCAGCGCATCATCAATTATCTTTTTCATGAATTCGAGACTCATTCGATCCTTGCGATGAGGTCCAGCATGGACTCCGCAGAATCGACATTTAATCGGGCAACCAAAAGTCACTGACAGCACCAGGCTATGGAGCATTGGTTAATCCTCACTATTTAATTGTTTGATAAGAAATTGTTTGTAGAATGATTAATAGTAGCAATCGCATACTTGAGTGTCAATAAAAATTTATGCCGTTGAATGGTAAAATTTTATAATATTCATTTTTAATGGTAAACTATTTTACCTTGACTTCATGCAACTTGAATGTATGATTTCATGAACAATATGTGATCTGAACAAGTGTGTCTCGAACAGGAAACAACGTCACCATGAAAATCACAGCGGCAAAGATCCTTATTTACAGGGTATTATAAAAAATTGCAGGCCTTCAAAAAAAGGGCCGGTTACGGGAAGAACACCATGGTCAAAGAGAAAAAACCAAAGAAGTCATTCGGCCAGAGCATCAGGAATTATCGGGAGGTCAGGGGATTGAGCATCAGGGAACTGGCGCATGAAACCGGGTATCCGGCCGACCTCCTCGAAAAGGTTGAAAAAGACGAAGCAACACCTCCGGTGGCGCTTGTCTTACAATTAAGCCGGTCGCTTAATGTTGATGTCGGGAAACTGGACCCGAATGAAAGCAAAAAGGCTACGTCGAGGGTCAAAAGCCAGAAAAAGCGCGCCGGATCATACGCTTATACGCAACTTACCAAGTCAGGTTCCGACAAGCATCTTGGCGCGTATCTTGTCACCATTGAACCCAAGACGGCTCATGAGGGTGTTGAGTATCACCATGAAGGCGAAGAATTCATCTATGTGTTAAAAGGCAGACTGTCAATCTCGGTAGGCAGGAATACCAGCCTTCTGGAACCGGGGGATTGCATCCATTTTAATTCCGCCCTTCATCATGCATTGAGCAACCCTTCTTCCGAAAAAGCAGAACTGCTCGTTGTTCTTTATATTCCATGAGGTGCGGCGATGTCATTTGAAATATCAAGCGAACAGGAAATGATCAGACTCATGGCCAGGGACTTCGCGAGGAAGGAGCTGGAGCCGATGGCTGCCCAATGGGACCGTCAAGGAATTTTCCCGGTGGATACGATCAAAAAAATGGGGGAGCTCGGCCTGCTTGGAATGATGGTTCCCTCTGATTTTGGGGGATCGGGTGCCGGCGCGGTGGCCTATTCCCTGGCACTGCAGGAAATAGCGTTTCACTGTGCCTCAAGCGCGGTAACCATGTCCGTTGCCAATTTGTCCACAGAACCGCTTCTTAAGTTCGGCACAGCGGATCAGAAAAAAAAGTGGCTCACGGGACTTGCCGAAGGATCTCTTCTCGGCGCATTCGCATTGACTGAACCCGGTGCAGGATCTGATCCCGGCTCAATGACGACCAGTGCAAAACTTAAAAAGGATAAGTATATCATTAATGGTTCCAAGGTATTTATCACTCATGGTCAATACGCAGACGTCATCAATCTGATTGCCCGAACCGGACAGGAAAAGGGAACGAAGGGGCTTTCCGCATTCATCATAGAACAAGGCACGCCCGGTTTTAAAATCGGGACAAAAGAAGAAAAACTCGGATTGAGGGCCTCCAATACCGTTGAACTTGTTTTTGAGGACTGCGAAGTCCCCGCGAAAAATCTGCTGGGAAACCCCGGTGAAGGATTTAAGGTGGCGATGCTCGCACTGGATAGCGGAAGAATCGGCATCGCGTCTCAGGCTGTTGGAATTGCCAGGGCCTGTCTTGAAGAAGCCATAGTTTACACCAGGCAACGGCGTCAGTTCGGAAAATCCATTAGTTCGTTTGAAGCGATCCGGTTCATGGTCGCGGATTCGGCGACAAAAATTGAAGCGGCTTCGTGGCTCACACTGGCTGCGGCCGACCGCAAAGACAGAGGATTAAAATTCACGAGGGAAGCTTCCATGGCCAAATTATTTGCATCGGAGACAGCTAATTCGAGTGCCTATATGGCGCTTCAGGTTCACGGCGGGTATGGCTACACGAAGGATTACAAGGTGGAGCGTTTATACCGGGACGCCCGCGCAACTACTATTTACGAAGGCACCTCGGAAATTCAACGCATCGTCATCGCAAGAGAAGTGTTTAAGGAATAACGAACTTCATGGAAAGAGCTTCTTTCAAATCATAGAACAGAGAAATTTGTATTACTTCGTATTACCGATAAAAAGTTGATTTCTTTGCACAATACCCCTTAAGAAGTATTTACATGCCCGCCATTTTTCGATAATAATCCAGACAGATTAGTAGACATCTACTTGATAAACTAAAAATACATAAATTAATCACTAATTTTGATTTCATCGTGTTTTAAGGCCATCGTTTACGGCACATCTTCAGAATCATTACCGAATGTAAGCTCTGTTTTAAAGATTAATAACATATTGATACTCATAGCCCGAGCAGACGACCTTTCACAATCTTTTTCTGTAAGGGAATGATCAGGATTATTACGGATATACATTCTTTCAATCCGTAATGAATATCATTTTTTAATGGTAAACATTGGCAGCCCCCTGTTTGGGGTCCGTTTACCGTTGACAGACAGGGCGGCGTTTCTTATACTCCAGACAAAACAAGAAAGTTCTTCTCGATGCTTTTATGACGGATTCTGACT
>JBDKUG010000030.1:0-22960 GCA_039679815.1 Smithella sp. | reverse complement strand
TCCGCATGTTGCAATATAACCCTTTAACCTATGGCATTACTTCGCACCTCTGCAGCGGTTTTGCCGTTTTTATGTGTGGCAGATTATTCACCGAATGTTCATTCACGTTGTCTTTACCGTCCTATGAACAACACACCGCACACGACGCGGTTGTCGGGATAAATATTATTTTGTTTTTTAAGTAAAAATTTGAAGACGCGTTTTTCTAAACGTTGTTGCGAATTTTGTCAATATAAAATTATCTGTATACGGAAATGGGATAAAGAAGCTTATCTATGATGAATCCTGGAGATGTTAAGCAGTCCGGAGATCATTTGCCGGATGACGGCGAATATCCTGCGGTTCGAAAATACATGACGACAGGAACAAGGGCACATAATGTCAGGACTACGCCTGCCGCGAAAACGGCTTGATAACCGAACATCTGGGTAAAAAGGCCGCCGCCTGCGATAAACAGGTAACCGATAAAGCCTGCCGCCTGCATAGCTCCGAAGATCAAAAGAGCTTTGAAGTGTCCGAGACGCAGCAGGAACAGGCCGCCAAGCAGTGCTCCCGCAAGCCCTGCCGTTGCGCCAACCACGCCGGTCAGAAGTCCGATATCAGAGAGAGACATGCCCTGATCCGAAAGCAATGGGCCGATCATTCTTGAAGCCAGTGCGTCGCCTGCTTTGAACGTTGCGACCGTGATCAGCCACCAACCCATGCGCTCTCTTGAAAGAAAATCTGCAAATAATTTCACATAGCCCTGCCAGCCGTGCCATGGAGCGCGCGTAGATTCATTCCTTTCCAAAACTTCCGGCTCGTGCATAAGCCAGACGGGCAGCAGAATTGGAATAATGAGAAACGCGAGGGCTGTGTAGGACAACTGCCATCCGTAACGGGCGACCAGCCACAACAGCAGACCGCCTCCGAAGATCATGCCTGTCTTGTAACCGATAACCTGAACACTGTTGCCAAGGCCTCGCAGGTGCGGGGCCAGCCTGCTTACCGCCAGACCGTCTGTTGCAATGTCCTGGGTTGCGGCAACGATGTTCATCAGGAAAAGCAGCAGCATCAGAAACGAAAACGATTGCGATACCCAACCGCCGAAATCACGTGAGGCCAGCAGGATCATCAGGCCAAATGTTGTCAGGTTGAATGAAAGATTGCTCTTTGTAAAATTTCTTTTCATTTTTTTTGAATTAAAGTAGGTTGCAAACGGAAAGACGACAGGGACTGACATTCTCAAAGATCTCCTGTCCGGGTAATGCAGAAGAAAACCAGATCGGGATTTTGCAGAACTCCCCACATTGCGGTTCAATCTGATTTGCCCGGATAAATTTCATCCCTTTCCAGACAGAGAAATGAAATGACGAACAGGTCAGGCAAACATAAAAAATCTTCATCAGAACCGGATTGCGGATTAAAGCATCAGGACGCAAGAACCCCGGGAGCAAGAGGGCAAAAAGATGTGGATCCCCGTGTCTGTGGATTACTGGACGCGGTCAAGCGTGGATGGTATCAATTAGATACCGGAGAACTTTTTGCCGGCTTCAAAATTACACAGGATGATGTTGTTTTAGACATCGGATGCGGTGAGGGGAATGCTGTTCTGTTTTGTGCAAGGCAGGGAGCTCATGTTGTTTTTTCGGATGTGGATGCGGCAAAGATTGCGGCGCTGATTGAGAAAATCAAAACAACCCCGGCAAGAAAAGTTGAAGGTTTCGTCAGTGACACAATGCCGTTGCCGCTGCCCGGTGAGTATGCAACCGGGATCCTGGCCACGGAAGTGCTGGAACACACCGCACAGCCTGAAAAGATTATGGAGGAACTCGTCAGGGTGGGCAGACCGGGTGCCCGGTATTTTATCACGGTGCCTGATTCACGGTCGGAAATGCTGCAGAAGCCATTTGCAAATCCTGTCTATTTTACCCGGCCGAACCACATTCAGATTTTTGATAAGGAGCGCTTTGTCCGGCTGGTGGAAAATTCAGGATTAAAAGTGACAAGATATGAAACATGGGGTTTCTACTGGACCTTCTTTATGTCCATATTCTGGCTGGTTCATCAGAACGGAGATCTGCAAGGAGCTGTCCTGGATTCTATCGTTCCACCGTATCACCCTGTTTTGCAAAGCTGGTCAAACACCTGGGCCGGTTTAATGGAATTGAAAGGTGCTGAGAAAGTCATGGAATCTTTCGATCAATATCTGCCCAAAACTCAGCTGATTATTGCCCGGAAAGAGTAAATGCATTAACCCCAGAGGAATACTTTGAAAGATTTTACGGAAGGCAGCATTGCCAGACAGTTAATTAATTTCACAATGCCCATCATGTTGGGTAATTTGCTGATGTCCGTCTACGGTATTATCAACCTGATCTGGGTGGGCAGGCTTCTGGGGCATAAGGCAGTTGCCGCCGTAGCCGCCTCCCTGCCCATCATTATGCTGCTGCCCTCGTTTCTCCTCGGGCTGGGGATAGCCACGAATGTCCTGATTGCGCAGGCATTCGGACGAAAAGACCAGGCCATGCTCAGGAAAATCCTGTCAAATTCATTTTTTTCTTCAATTCTGTTCTGCCTGCTGATTTCCGTTGTTGCCCTGATATTTCGTCACGAGCTGATTGAATTGGTTCAGGCGCCGGTGGAAATCCGGGACATGGCTCTGTCTTATCTGACAATCATGATAGCCACGATGGTCTTTCATTTTTTTATTAACTGGATGAACGGCATGTTGCGGGGACTGGGTGATGCCACAACAGTCGTAAAGATCCTCATCATGCTTGCCGTGTTTAATATCCTATTTGTTCCACTGTTCATCCGGGGGTTCGGTCCCCTGCCTCCACTGGGAGTGGCCGGCGCGGCATGGGGCACGACACTGGCGGCCGTGGCAAGCAGCATCATCGGGTATGTTTACCTTATCCGGTTCAATCCTTACGTTAACATGCGAAACTGGGATTACAGCCTGGACTGGCAAATCATCCGGGAAGTTTTTGTCGTTGGTGTTCCTGCGTCGCTCCAGATGCTTGTAGTCTCCCTGGCCGGTGTAATCATTGTAGCTCTTGTCAATCGTTATGGCACGGCTGTTACAGCGGCTTTCGGCATCGGCATGCAGGTTGACATGCTCGCTACGATCCCGTTTATATCCATCGGGATGGCCGCGACAACCATCGCAGGACAGAATCTGGGCGCTAAGAATCTGGACCGTGTTTTCCAGACGATGCGGGTATCCGTTTACTTAGGCCTGTCCATTGCCCTTGTCTGCACTGTGGTGCTGTTGATATTTCCGGAGTACATCGGTGCCGCCTTCCTCAAAGAATCCGCGGAAAGAACGCGTGTGCTCAGTATCGTCCGCGACTACTATCAATGGATGGCGTTTATTTTTCCCTGTTTTGCCGTTATGTTTGCCATTCAGGGGGTGCTGCGAAGCGCCGGTGACACGATGGCTCTGCTGGCCCTGTCGTTCATTGCCATGTTCGTCATTCGCATACCTCTGGCGTATCTCCTTGCCGGACCCTGCGGTTTCAGGCAGGACGGCATCTGGATGGCCATGCTGGCAAGCAGCACACTTGCTGTCTTTTTAAACTTGCTGTACTATAAAAAAGGACCGTGGAAGGAAAAAAAGCTGCTGGGGAGACAAAAACCTTGAAAACATGATATCGGTTTTGGTGTTGTCCGGATTTTTTTCGACGACGGCTGTGACGGTAGTTGCCATTCCCTTTCTAAATCAATGATGATATCGCGGCGGCTAGGATGAGGCGACGAGGCATATTTGTATATATGTCGAGGAAGCCGAGGACGACGCCAACAAAGATAGCGCTTGATTTAGGAAGGGAATTAGCGTTTTTTGCGGAAGATCAGTTTAATCGGGACCTTGTCAAAGCCGAATTCGGTGCGGATTTGATTCATCAGGTAGCGCTCGTAGGAAAAGTGGATTCCTCTGGCCTGGGAGACAAAGAAGATAAATGTTGGCGGCTTTATACCGGTTTGCGTGGCGTAAGAGATGCTCATGGACCGGTTCTGAAAGCGTGCCATCGGGTTTTTCCGGACGGATCGTTCGACCAGATCGTTTAAGGGCGAGGTGCCCACTCTTTTCGTGTACTGGCTGTAGACGTCGTTGATAATTTCAAATATCTTCGGCGCACGCTGCCCGGTCAGCGCTGAAATAAAAATGATCGGAGCGAAATCCATGAACTTGATTTCATCATGGATCTTTTCGACAAACTTGCCCACAGTGGCATTGTCTTTTTTGATTTTATCCCACTTGTTGACGACAATAATGCAGGCCTTGCCGCGCTCATAGGCGAGACCGACGATTTTAGCATCCTGCTCGGTGATGCCTTCTTCCGCGTCGATCAACACCAGTGCAATATCGCAGCGGTTGATGGTTTTGAGCGCCTGGACAACGCTGTATTTTTCCAGCGTCAGGCTGATTTTGTTTTTCCTGCGGATGCCCGCCGTGTCAATCAGGAGATAATGTCGACCGTGTACCTTGATGGTTGTGTCGATGGCGTCGCGTGTGGTGCCGGGTGTGGGATTGGCAATGCTTCTTTCCTTTCCGGAAATCAGATTGATGAGCGATGATTTGCCGACGTTGGGTTTGCCGACAATCGCCACCGCAATCGGTTCGTCCTCATCGTCTTTACTTTCGGTTGCTTCAGGAAAACCTTCCGTCAGTATGGCCAGCAGTTCATCCACACCTGACCCGTGCTGGGCGGAAATGGAATAAATTTCATCGATGCCCAGCCGGTAAAATTCAGAGAGAAGTTCTTCATGGCGCGCACCGTCCACTTTATTGGCTGCGTAAAATACATTTTTGCCGCGGTTCCGCAACTGGCGCGCTATTTCAATATCCGTCGGGGTGAGGCCGTCTTTGCCGTCCATTAGAAAAATAATGACGTCCGCTTCTTCAATGGCCAGGTTTGTCTGCTCACGCATCTGGATCAGAATGCGTTCTTCCGTTACCGGTTCGAATCCGCCGGTGTCAATCAGCGTGAAGGCTTTATCGTGCCAGGCGCAGTCCATATAATTGCGGTCGCGCGTTGCGCCCGGTTCGTCGATGACGATGGCCTTCTGCTTTCCCGCGATGCGGTTGAAGAGCGTTGATTTGCCCACATTGGGCCGGCCGACGATGGCGATAACGGGTTTTGCCTGCATGGAAACCTCTATTTGATAAGACCGAACTCTCGGAGCATTTTATCGGAGCTGGTCCAGTCTTTTCTGACGCGAACAAACAATTCCAGAAAAACCTTCGCGCCGAAAAGTTTTTCCATCGAAAGGCGCGCCTTCGTCCCGATTATTTTGAGCATGGCGCCTTTTTTACCGATCATGATCGCTTTTTGTGATTCCTTTTCTACATTGATCGTTGCGGCGATTCGGATCAGATTTTTTGCCTCATCTTCCTTGAACAGATCAATCATTACTGCTGAGGCGTATGGAATTTCCTGCCGGGTTAAAAGCGTAATCTGTTCCCGGATAAACTCCGCCGCAATAAAACGCTCCGTTGCGTCAGTTGCGATGTCGTCGGGGAACAGCTGCGGCCCCTCCGGCAGCGCCTCTTTCAGAGAGCCCAGTAAATCCTCCAGACCGTCGCCTTTTAAGGCGCAGATCGGGAAAATTCCGGCGAAGTTGTAAAGCCTGCTGTACTGATCAATCAGGGGCAGCAGAGAGGGTTTCCCGACCCGGTCAATTTTGTTGATGGCCAGAAATACCCGAGCTTTGACGCCGGCCAGCGCTTCAATCAAAAAAAGGTCGTGCGGTCCGATCTTGCCGTCCGCTTCGACCATCATCAAAAGGACATCGGCATCGCCTATGGTGTCGCGGGCGGCCTGCACCATTGCCCGGTTGAGAGGACTTTTCGGTTTGTGCATTCCCGGCGTGTCGAGAAAGATCAATTGCGCATCAGGGAAATTCTTGATGCCCGTGATGCGGTTGCGCGTCGTTTGCGGCTTATTGGCGACGATGGATATTTTGTCGCCGATGATCGCGTTGAAAAAAGTTGATTTACCCACATTCGGACGGCCCAGAATGGCGATGAAGCCTGATTTAAACACGATCGTCTCCAATAATTACACGATACCCGGAATATCGAGAGAATAAGATTCTCCGGCTTCGGTGTTCAGTGATATGTTTCCCGGAGGGACATTGCGATCGGAGTCTATAACGATATGAGTGTCCGGGTAAAGGGTTTTTATTGCTTCGATATTTCTGTTGCCAAGGCCCTGAAAATTGGAAACGTCGTGCTTGGAGACTTTGAAGCGAAATTCACGGATATGCGGGGAAACATTTTTCAGCAGTTGCAGGGTGGCTGCGTAAAAAACCGCGGAATAAACCAGGCTGCCGAAGGCCGGGTGCAACGGACCGGCCAGAACAGCCCCTTCCTGAGTCATTTCCGGCGTCATTTGCAGACCAAAGCGGATGATGCGAATGTCCGCAGGTATCAGTTTTTCCCGGGCCAGACGGCACCACTGGACCGCTTCATCAAGAGACAGGGGCTGATAGCGGCCTGCACGGTATTCGTCAGCCAGCGCCGTATCTTTGAAAACAAGAACCGGATGGATACGCACGGTGTCCGGGTGCAGCTCAATGGTTTTCTCAATCGTCTCCATGAACATTTCACGGGTTTCAAGCGGCAGGCCGGCCATCAGGTGCAGTCCCGTTGCAAAGCCGTGCTTCTTGAGCAGTTTCATTGCCTGAACCGTTGCCCGGGCGTCATGCCCCCGGCAGGCATTACGAAGGACCTCCCCGTTGAATGACTGAGCGCCGATCTCAATCGTCCGGACACCGCAGGAGTACAAAAATTTCAGCTGGTCGTCGTCAATATAATCAGGTCTTGTTGAGATCCGGATTGATGCGACCTGTCCTTTTGCAATATAAGCGCCGGCCCAGGACAGAAGGCGCTTTTGATATTCAGGTTCCAGACCGGTAAAATTGCCTCCGTAAAAAGCGATTTCCACCCTGCGCATTTTGTCTTTGTTCCAACGCAGATAGGAGGCGACTTCTCCGTCAAAAAAACTTTTGATGACTTCCGGAGCGTAATTTCCGGCGGCAATTTTTTCATTGCAGAAAATGCAGCGCTGCGGGCAGCCGCTGTTCATGATAAAGATAGGGATAATCAGGGATTTTTCCGAAAGGTGTTTTTCAGGATTATTTTGCATGATGAATACTTTCCCAGGCTTTTTGCGCCGCCTGCTTTTGAGCGTCTTTTTTGCTTTTTCCCCGGCCGGTCTGCCGGATATCACTGCCGATGGTTACTTCAATTTCAAAGATTTTGTCATGATCGGGGCCGCGTGAATCAAGAAGTGTATAGAGCGGCGCTGATTTGTATTTCTTCTGACACAATTCCTGAAGGGCTGTTTTATAATCGCAACACTGCGCGTTCAGGGTCTCATCATTGAGAAGGGGTTTCATCAGGCGCTTGAGGATTATTTTTGTTCTGCCGAAGCCGGAATCAAAATAAATTGCGGCGATCACTGCTTCCAGGGCGTTGGCCAGGAGCGATTCCTTGGAGCGTCCGCCGGAAAGTTCCTCTCCGTGCCCCAGCAGCAGGCAATCTCCCAGGGCAAGTTTCCCCGCCAGATCCGCCAGGGGTTTTTCGTTGACCATCAGAGACCTCATTTTGGAGAGCGTCCCCTCGTCAAAACCGGGGTGCTTTTTCATCAGCAGATCGCTGACGCAAAGTCCCAAAACAGCGTCACCCAGGAATTCAAGTCTTTCGTTGTCGTTTGCACCCCGTTGCGGATTCTCATGAGTGTAGGAGCGATGTGTCAGGGCGGTCGAAAGCAGATCCATATCCCGGAAACTGTAGCCGAGCTTTTCCTGAAGAGCCGTTAATCGTTTTATTCTGTCTTTATCCATGAACAATTCTGCCTGTGAGTCTGCCTTCCCGATACTGTTCGATCTCTACGGTGACGATTGTATTTACTAAAATTCCATGGGGTTTGTCCAGTATTACAGGAAGATAATTATGAGAGAACCCTTTGCCAAGGCCGGTCTTCTTATCCGGGCTTTGCTCAACCAGCACCGGCAGTGTTTTCCCGATAAAACGCCGGGAGAACGTTTCTCTTTTTTTTGCGCCAAGAACCCGCAGGATGGCGGCACGTTCCTTTTTAATCTTCTCCGGAACCCTGGACTGCATGTCCCGGGCAGCGGTTCCCGGCCTTTCGGAGTAGGGGAAAACATGCAGGTAGGCCACGGGTAACTCTTCCAGCAGCCGCAGCGTGCTGCAAAATTCCTTTTCGCCTTCACCGGGAAAGCCGACCATCACGTCGATTCCGATGGCAATGTCTTTTATGGCCTGGACCACTTTTTCAACCCGGTTGCCATAGGACGCCGTATCGTAATTGCGTTTCATCATTTTCAGGATGGAGTCATCACCGCTTTGCAGAGGGATATGCAGGTGTGGACAAAGGTTTGGATGCCGGTTGAAAAGACAAATCAGTTCCTCTGATATTTCATTGGGTTCGATGGAACTGAGGCGAAACCTTGTCTCGGGATTTTGTGACAACAGGCATTCGAGCATCCGGACAAGATCGGTTTCGGGCTGTAAATCATGTCCATAGTGTCCCAGATGGATGCCGGTTAGAACAATCTCCCGGTAATTTTGACTGATGAAATTTTTCACGCCCTGCACAACGTCCTGGAAGGGCAGGCTGCGGCTGGTGCCGCGGGCAAAAGGGACAATGCAGTAGCTGCAAAACGCGTCACAGCCGTCCTGAATTTTGAAAAAAGCCCGGGTCCGACCCGTCCATGGTAAAAAGGGGGTGGAAGTGAACTGCTTCTGCAGGAAGATATCGGATGATATGATTTGCCGGGAATTCTGCTCCGGATTATTCAGCATCTCGACGATCCGATGCTTGTTATCGTTACCGACCACCGTGGTAACGCCGTCGATGGCGGTAAGCGTTTGAGCCTGTGTTTGCGCGTAGCAGCCGGTTACGATAATGCGGGCCAGGGGATTGGCGCGCTTTGCCCGTCGGATGAGCTGTCGCGCCTGAAAGTCGGCAAACGAGGTTACCGTGCAGGTATTGATGACGTAAGCATCGGCAAAGGAGTTAAACGGAACCAGAGTATGGCCGGCTGATTGCAGCTCTCCGGCTATTGAAGCAGAATCACACTGATTTACCTTGCATCCCAGTGTGGTCAGGCCGACTGTCATTTTTATTTTTTTCATAATCTTCATCCGGCGGATATATCATCTCAAATCCGATTACAAGTTATATTATTTTCCGGCTAACTGCCCCTTGTCAAGCCAAACAAAAAATGGATTTTCTCTAAAAAATGCGATAGAAACAGACAAAATTAGAAAAAATACCGGAAGGAGACTATATATTCCATGGAATCTGTTGGAGCTTATTTCCAGGCAAACCCGGCGGCCTTCACACTGCTTGCCATTTCTCTTGTTGTGTTGATTCTGTATTTTATCTTAAGCAAATTGATTAAACTGGCCATTATTGTTCTTTTAGTCATTCTCCTGGGCGGCGGCTCTTACTTTTTCAAAGATCCCGCATCCACGTCCGATAAAATAAAAAACTCCGTTGAAACATTTAAAACCGGCGGAGAAGCAATTGGAAACAAATTAAGCCGTTTCTGGCAGGATACCAGGGAACTGGGGGGTAAGGTGACAAAAGTTCCCGGGGAGATCAACGAGATGCTGGATACTGCCGACAAAGATGTCAAAAAAGAATTCAAGAAGAAATGAACTTTTCTATGTAATAAACAGATCATTGGTCGAAAAATTCGGGTCACTGGTCAGATTAACGCCCATTCGCCTGAGCCCTGTTTCGTCGCCGGGTGTGGGAATGTGCGTCATATGAACTTCACAGCTTTGCAATTCCTTTATTTTTTCCAGTGCAAGTTCCGCGGCCGGATTGGTGGCGGCGCTGATGGAGAGCGCGATGAGCGCTTCTTCCAGGTCGAGGCTGACATTTTTTTCATCCAGGATTTCCGTTTTCAGCTTGCGGATCGAGTCGGTGATGTTGGGCGGCAATAGTTTGATTTTGTCGGGAATGCCCGCCAGGTGTTTAATTGCGTGGATCACCACACTGGATGCAGCGTGCATCAATGGCGAGTTATTCCCCGTGATGATCGTGCCGTCCATGAGTTCAATGGCCGCTCCGCAGTAGATTCCCTCGTTGCCTCTGTTGCGTTCCAGTGACTCCTGTGCCGCCAGGCGCGCCGGTATCACAACGCGTCTGTCCTCCGGTTTCAGATTAAAATCGTTCAGAAATAATTCTACGCGCTGCACCGTCTCCTTATCTGAAAATCCCATGGCATATTCGCATCGGTAACGGAAATATCGGCGGATGATCTCCTGCTTGGAGGCTTCCTTTGAGACATCGTCGTTGGTAATGGCAAACCCGGCCCGGTTGACGCCCATGTCTGTCGGAGACTTGTAAAATGAAGGCTCGCCGGTGATTTTTTCCAGGATTCTTCTTAAAACCGGGAACACTTCCACGTCACGGTTGTAATTGACACAGGCTTCACCGTAGGCTTCCAGATGGAACGGGTCGATCTGGTTGAAGTCACGGATATCGGCGGTTGCCGCTTCGTAGGCAATGTTGACCGGATGCTTGAGTGGCAGATTCCAGATCGGAAACGTTTCAAACTTGGCATAACCGGATTTGATGCCGCTTTTGTAGTCATGATAAAGCTGGGAAAGGCAGGTTGCCATTTTCCCGCTGCCCGGTCCCGGTCCCGTGACGATTACCAGCGGTTTTTCCGTCGGGATGCGTTCATTGGCGCCGTAGCCCTCATCGCTGACGATCAGATCCACATTGGTCGGGTAGCCCTTCGTGAAACGGTGCGTAAAGACGTGGATACCGCGGCGTTCGAGCTTGTTTTTGAATAAGACCGCGGATGGCTGATTTTCAAAACGCGTAATGACAACGCCCCTCACGCTGATATTCCAGCTGCGCAGATCATCAATGAGTTTCATTGCGTCCGCGTCGTACGTAATGCCGAAATCCGCGCGGATTTTCTTTCTTTCAATATCGCCTGCGTAAATGCAAAGCAGGATATCCGCCCGGTCCTTGAGTTTTTTGATAAGCCGCATTTTGACATTGGGATCGTAACCGGGAAGCACGCGGGCCGCATGGTAATCATAGAGAAGTTTGCCGCCGAATTCCAGGTAGAGTTTATTGTTGAACCTTTCAACGCGTTTTAATATTGATTCGGTTTGTTGAGATATATATTTTTCATTGTCAAAACCTTCTTTTGAGGTTCCCATGAGCGTTTAAGTGCCTTTCTGGTGAATAGGTTTTTGATTACATTAAATTAATTTCCATTGCGCGAACCGGGCATGCGGAAACGCAAAGTTCGCAGCCGTTGCATTTTTCGGGATCAAACAGAACTTTTTGAGTTTTTTTCTCAAAAGACAGGGCGCCGGTCGGACAAAAACCGGTACAGGCGCCGCAGTCAACGCATTTGTCAACGTTCTGGCTCACACTTTTCGAAAGAGGCTCGACCTTCAGTCCCATTTCTTTCAGAAAGTGGATGCCGCGATCGAAATCTTCTTTTTGACCGCTGAGTTCCAGGACGATGACACCCTCGCGCCGGGGATAAATTCTGGCTTTAAGAATATTGAAAACAAGGTTGTGTTTTTGAGCAAGCAGGTAAATGACCGGCTGCTGAACAGTGTCTGGAGTGTAGCGAATAACTATTTTTTTCGAGTACATAGACTGGTAAACATTCATATCCGAATTTTGCGGCATGTTAAGAGATGACAAGAATAATGTCAAGGCAATAGTTGATCCGGTAGCGTTAAACCGAATGCCTCAGTTTTATTCTTTTTTATGACCTTTTTTGTTTTTTTGTTTACTTGCTTCCGGGGTAAACAGATCCAAGAGAGGTTTAACGGATGACAGACCGGCCATTGCCTTTGGATTCATTTTTGAATAATTTTCGCCGTAATCGAGCCATTTTTTGAATTGATCGTCGGCCATGTTCCGGAACAGCAGATAATTTTTAATGGTTTGTTCAAGATATTTCTCAAAAAAATCAGATAGAAGATTTTCGCCGTATTGAATAATCAGATAGAGGAGAGGAGGGGGAAGAAGAAATTTCTTTTTACGCGCTTCTTCAAGGACAATCTGCGTCAGGATTGCCGGTGTGACATCTTCGCCGGTTTTCGCATCGGTTACCTGAATCTGCCGGCCCTGGCGGATGGTGTCGGTTACATCATCAAGTGTAACGTAAACACTTTTCCCGGTGTCATAAAGCCTGCGGTTCGAGTATTTTTTCAGATGCTGAATGTTTTTGTCCATCTTGATCTCCCTTTTCTATGATTATTACGCAATTGCGGTAAATAATGCAATACAAAATAATCATGGTCAGGTTTTTGACGGCAATAGTTGTTGTAACTAATTGAATATACAGAATATAATATAATTAATCGCATGGAATAGATCTGATAAAAATATATTGCAACGCAACATATTATTTCTTGACAAAGCAGAAATGCTGATTATAATGAATCTCAAGACAAGTAAAGGAAAGGAATTTGAATTATGTATAACAATGAAATGACAAAGAAAATGATTAAAGCTCACAAGGCTTCTTTTGAAAACGGCTTCAATGCCCTGGTTATGTTGCAGGAGCACACTGTCAAGGCGGTGGATAACGTTATGAAGCAATTACCCTGGATTCCTGCTGAGTCAAGATCGATCATCAATGACTGGCATGGTATATACAAAAAATGCACCGGGGATTTTAAAGAAGCTGCCAGCGAGAATTATTCAAGACTGGAAAAAATGTTAACCTCAGGAATTGATGTACTTAAAGCAACAAAGCAATAATGAAACCGGGCAAATTTGTCATTCCTTCAATAGGAATGATTAAGCAGATTCTGGATTTCAACGTAAATTAATGGTCAACAATAAGAAAACAAACAAAACCCAACCCAAAAACAAAATTTAGGAGGAAACGATGGAACCCAAACAGATTGCAAAACAGATGGTGGATTTTAACAAGAAGGCTTTTGACAATTCCTTCGAAGCGATGGCTGTTATTCAGGATCAGACTGAGAAAATGATCACGGCCATGATGCAGCAGGAGACAGCCTTTTTCCCGGAAGAGGGAAAGAAGCTGATTAATGACTGGATCAAGACCTACAAGAAGGGGCGTGATGAATTCAAAGCGGCCGCCGATGAGAACTTCAAGAAGGTAGAAACATTTTTTGCGCAGAAATAAAAAAAACGTACATATTGGAAAAAAGCCGCCGCGATGAAACGCGGCGGCTTTTTTTGCATCGAAAGGATCCTGTGAGTCCCGGAGGTTATTTTTTGGGAGCTTTGGGAGGGCTGACCAGTCCAAAGCCCTCAAGCACTGTAACGCCGTCCTGGTTGCTGCAGGTGGTTTTTAAACGGACGCGATTTTTTTCAGTATTCAATTCAAGAATTTCTACCCGCGCTGTAATGGTGTCGCCGATGTGCACCGGTGCAAGAAAACTTAATTCCTGTTTCAGATAAATAGTGCCGGGGCCGGGCAGCTGATTGGCGATAATGGCTGAAATGAATCCCGCCGTGAGCATCCCGTGCGCGATCCTTGTTTTGAAAAAAGTATTTTTTGCATAGTTCTCGTTGACATGCGCCGGATTGAAATCGCCGGTGATGCCCGCATACAGATAGATATCCGTTTCCGACACGGTTTTGGCAAATTCCGCCGCGTCTCCGACCTGAAGCCGGTCAATGCTTTTCCCTGCGATCATATATTATCCTCCTTATTAATTATCAAAACTGGCGAACACTGGACACTCATGATTTCCGGTCTTATCATAGTATCGAGATAGCTCATTTCTCGCGTAGAGACTGTGATGTAATGTCATTGCGAGGGAGTGCAGCGACCGAAGCAATCTCATGTTTATCGGATAACAAAGAGATTGCCGCGCTCCCTGCGGGAGCTCGCAATGACAAACAGGTAATTTCGATACAGTCTCGAAAGCGGGAATCCAGACTTATTGAACTGGACCCCGGCAATCGTGCCCTCGCGTGACCTGCAAGGTTATGACAATTTGATCATTGTGCAAAGATCGTTAGGCAATATGCCATTTCTCTAAATTAAAGATGATATCGCGGCGGCTAGGAGGAGACCACGAGGCGTATTATAAATACGCTGAGGCAGTCGACGACGACGTCAACAAAGATAGCGCTTTAATATAGAGAAATGGCTAGAACCAGGACTTGTGGCTCCAGATATTCTCCTTCAAATCCTTGATGTCATCCTGCATAACCATATAGGTGCATGCATTATTAATCGCGAGGCCGCCCTGTATGGCCATCGCCGTGACGAGCGCGATCTCATCTTCCGTAAATTCCCGTTCCTTTGCGCTGTAAACAATAAGGACGCCGATCGTATCCTCTTTCGATTTAATGGGAACATACAGCATGGAGACAATGCCTTCTTCTTTTTTCTCTTTCTTATACTGAATGCCCTCATCCTTGAGAGCATTCTTAATGGTGATGGTTCTGCCTTTCAAAGCTTCGGCAATGTTTTTATCCGCTCTTACCGGTCCCTTGTTAAGGTATTTTTCACTCAAGCCGAAATTGGCCACTCTTCTCAGGGTGCGCTTATCTTCCTCCAGCAGCAGAACAGAAGATGCCTTAAGACGCAGGGATTTTACCAGATCTTGGGTCATCGCCTGTAAAATCGCTTTTACGTCCAGACTTTCCGAAATACTTGCGGCCAATTTCAGAAAGATACGCGACTGATGGCGCAGCCTCCGGATCAGCAGGGCGTTTTCAATTTCCGAACCGCCTTGCTCGGCAAGAATGGACAGAAAATCGATTTCATCTTTGGTAAATTTACGGATGTCTTTGGTGTAAAGACTCAGGATGCCGAGCAATCTGCCTTTATCTATAATCGGCACGGATAAAATCGAGCCGATACCCTCCTTTTTCTTTGCCTCGCGGTTTGCCAGCCGCTTGTCGGTTGTTGCATCCCTGAAATACATGTAACCGTCTTTCAGTAACTGTGGGCTGATCTTGATGGCGTGAGCGGGGCCCGCGTGGATGTATTTATCGGAAAGTCCAACCTGAAGTATGGCGGTGTTGCTGATTGAGTCTTCCGAATTTTCATCAATCATAAAGACGACGGCTGCCTTTGCTTTTAGGGTTTTCACGGCCATGGAGACAATCAGATGCCCTATTTTCATATAGTCATCCGTTGCAGCCATTTCTTTGCTCAGTTTGCTTAAAGCCCGAAAATATCCTTCTTCCGTTGACATGATTCCATCTCCCTTTTTTATATAGCTTCAGAAATTCTTTGGATGAGCAATGACTTCCCTCTTTTTGCCGTTGTTTGGCGAATGGGCTGCGGCGCAGGTAACGGTTTTTTCACTGCCCCTGCGGGTTTTGCCACTCGCTTTTTCTTAACCATCGGTGCTTTTTTTTGTTTGTTCTGCGCCGCCTGCTCTTTTTTAACCGGCAAGGACTGTTGCATCCGGGCCGGTTCAACTTTATCTGTCTGGTCGCGTTCCTTCAGCCAGTATGCGATTCGGGGTGCGAATTGCCGCTGGAATTTGGAACTGACGTAAATGCCGATGTGTCCGGTTTCCAGGCAGACGTCCTGGGCATCTTTGCTGCCCACAGCCTTGGTCAGCTGGTTGAACGCCTCGGGCGGTACCAGATGGTCGTATTCACCATAAAAATTGATCAGCGGCATGGTCAGCTTATTCAATTCCACCCTTTTCCCGCCCAGGTGCATTTTGTTTTGAATCAGCAGGTTGTTTTTATAGCAGTCTTCAATAAACTGGCGGAATGTTTCTCCGGGGACGTCGGGACTGTCGAAAATCCAGCGCTCCATACGCACAAAGTTTTCCACAAAATCCCTTTTGTCCATGTTTTCCACGAAGCCGACATATTTATCAATCATCAGCCGCGCAGGATTCAGCAGGAGAAAACCAAGATTCATCAGATCGCCGGGAATATTGCCGAAGGTGCGGATCATCCGATCCGCGTCAAGATCTTTCATCCATATATGTAAAAGACCCTTGTCCGTGTCAAAACTCGACGGTGTAACAGTGGTGATTAAATTTTTGATTTTTTCCGGATGCAGCGCGGAGTACATGACGGAAAACGTGCCACCCATGCAAATGCCCATCAGGTTAATTTTAGGGACATTATGCTTCTGGCGGATGAAATCGACGACGTTGTTCATATAGCCGTTGACATGATCATCAATGGTCAGGAAGCGATCCTTGGGCTTGGGATACCCCCAGTCCACCATATACAGGTCGATGCCTTCCTGCAGAAACGTTTTTACAACACTTCGATCCGGCTGCAAATCCAGCATGGTTTCACGGTTGATCAGCGCGTAAACCACCAAAAGAGGGGTTTTCAGCTTATTTTCCGCGTTTTCATTGCGAAAGTAGTGCTTCACCCGGATCCGGTCTTCTTCATAGACGATTTCATAGGGCGTCGAGCCGAGTTCGCAGTTGAGCTCACCAAGCAGCACATCGGAAGCTTTTGAGACCCGCCGTTGTGCCTTCTCCGCGTCTTCGGCCATCCGCTCCAGAATGAGATCGATAGGAATCTTTGTTGAATTCATGAAAAAAATTTCCTTCCTAGAATCGTTGGTCATTGTCCGCCAAAGGCATTAAAAACGGCTACTTTGCGACGCACAGGGTGTTTGGAGAAATATTGAGCTGCTTTTCCAGTTCTTTCACTCTCTTTTTGAGCAGGTGGAATTCCTTGTACAGATCATCCATGTCCCTGTGTGTCACAACCGGCATCAGTTGGAGAAAATCACGCATGGCGTCATCTTTGGCTATAAGGAAATCCTCCAGCTTGTTGAGCGTCCGATGCAGCGCGTCGGTGTATTCTTTGGATTTGAACAGATTCATATAGTGGCCTTCCAGTATTTTCAGCCACATTCCATAGCTTTCTTTCGTGTCACTGGGCAGGTGGCCTTCCTGTGCCATCTCCTGCAGTTTTTCCTGAAGCACTTTGAAAGATTTTTCCATCGGCAGATAGAGAATGGAAAGAAATTCAGCCAGCGTGGTTTCGAAAAGGTTGTGCTTATCCAGCATTTCATTGAACCGTTCCTGATAAAAACGTGTCAATCCCAGCGGCGGTATTTTCAGGTATTGCCGCAGTTCTTTTTCATAGATTTCCGTCAGGGCTCTAAATACGTCCTGATCCAGATTGTCAAAGTTGTAGGCTTCCGTGCGTTTACCGATATTGCCTGCCTTTTCCATTAAGTGGTTTTGTATTTGCATTGCCGCATCAAAGCCGGACTGGGCCATTTTAAGGAGAATCTCCGGCAGTGCGCTGACTGAGTTGGCTGCAGCAGATGCGGATTCCGGTTCACTCATCATCCGGGAAAAAGATTTCAGCAGATTCAAATTTGTTTCCAGATGCTGGGTAAAACGGTTTTGCACGGCGGTTTGCGTTTTAAGCGCGGAATCTGAACCGGACGGCATTGTTTTTACCAGGTTGAGCCACATATCCGTGGCATTCTTCAGCCACGGAAAAATGGAAGAGTCATGGAAAGGAAATGGTTTGCCTTCGTCAGACATGATTACCTCATTGGGGTGCAAGCAATACAGGAAATTATGGTTGAATAATTAAAAATTACAGAAAGCAACGTACACGCACATTTGTTGCATTACCGGATCGATCATGCCGGTGGCAGTTCCCCCGGTAATGATTGCCCTTCAATGGTGAATTTTTAATATAGAAGATTTTTTTTGTCAATGTATTTTGGTGAGTATTTCGGCTGATTTTCAGGGCGGGATATAGTATGATGTCCCCATGCAGGAATCGATCATAATATGCAGTTAAAATCATTCAGTCTGGTCTGACGGAAGGAGCGCAAATGGATAAGGTGAATAACGATGCCCAACAGAAGATTACACCCGATGAGCTTTTAAATATAATCGGTTTATCACCAGCCGATAATCTGGAGTCCATAAATACCGCTCTGGCCTGGAAAAGCAAAATGATCGGCTCTCAGGTGAGAGGTCTGTTCGGTTATCAGCGGATTCTGGACTCCATCAGCAAGGATATTACTGTGTTCGGACCCTGGGCGATCGCCGCGGCATGGCAAAGCGCGTTCCTGGATGTTTTCATCAGACCGATCAAAGCCAGTGCGCGCATTGCTGTGGGTGCGTCCAGAAATCCCGATGTGATTGCTGACGTGAACGGATGGATTTATAAAAATTATTCCCGGCTTCTTTATACCTTGACGGGTTTTTTCATAATAGATGGCAAATTTAACCGTGAAAAAGCTCACATGATTTGTACGACGACGAAGGGCAAAGACTACCTGAAAAACTATATGGATGAATTCTCCCAGCTGGAGCATAAATATAACAACATCGGTTTGACCCGCCTGAAAGCCATGAAAGAACTCTTGAAGTGTCTGCTGGTATTGATTACGGAAAAACCGTTCGCAAACGGGTACCTTCCCTTTGCCAAAACAAAGCCGGACGGGACCCTGATGACTTCTTTTGAGGAATATCTGGTTGAAAATCATGTTCGTCTCGAGAATCTCTATGCGGAAAATGCTTTTGATATCAAGGAATATTCCGAAAGGGCCACCGGGGGCCATATCGGTTGTTCCGCCTATGAATATGTGAAGGGATCTATGATTCACCGGGTCAGCCTGCGTTATTATCCCGTTCCCAAAGGCATAAAATCCAACGGCAAAATTATCTACATGGTGACTCCACTCATCAACAGGCCGGAACTTTTTGATCTGGCTTCCGGTAAATCCGTTGTTGAAGGCCTGCACCGTAAAGGCTACACCATCTACCTGGTTGATCATGGCGATCCGGGATGGGAAGAAACCGAATTGGGCCTGGATTTTTACGGGAAAACAATCCCCGATCTTTATATAGACATGATCAAGAAAAGGCATCCCCGAAAAGAGATATACATGATGGCCTACTGCATGGGTGGAACGCTTATGATGCCTTACCTGGCAAGAAGGGCCGAGGAACGGCTGGCATCCGGGCAGCAGATGGACATCAGGAAAATTGCCCTGATGGCATCACCCACGAAGTTTGACGATGAAGAAAGCGGTCACGCCCCGATCCGTTCACTCATCCGCCGCGACTACGATCCTTACCTGATGAAGGAGCTTTTTGGCGCCGTCAATATTCCGCCCCAGGTGATCGAAGCGGGAATGAATGAAATCCAGCCCGGCGTCCAGTATACGGTTGTTCTGGGTTTTTACGGCCGCGCTGAGATCAAAGAGGCCATTACCGACTCCGCTCCTTTTCTGTACTGGCTGACGCATGGCACGAAGTTCCCCGTGACCGCACATATTGAATGGATCCAGAAAGTATTTCTCGGCAACCAGATTTTTGAAGGCACCTATTGTCTGCCCTCTACCAATCCCAGCTTTGACGGCAAGCCCGTGAACATGAAAATCCTGAAAAAGGCGGGAGTTAGAATTTTTGAATATAAAGGATCAAGGGACCCCATCGCGCCGGCGGGTTCCTGCGTGGCCGGTCAGACCTGGGGGCAGGTGGAAAAGGGGAATGTCCACTACACCAGCCCGCACCTCAACCGCATCATCGAAAAGAACATCGGACATATTTTCGTTGTCAGCCGCAAGTTGCTGGCCGAGTATCTTGATCTGGTGGAACAATTTTATGCTGATTGACCACATGTATCAACCCGCAGGGTGTGTTCCTGAGGATACGCCGAATGCCTCGGCCTGTTCGGGGAATAACCTGATAAACGGACCGCCTATCATGTCCCCCTTTGGAGGGGGTTCGGGGGAGGTTATTCAACACCAGCAAAGGACACCACCTCCGGCGTTTCACGCCACCTCCGCCTAACCTGAAGGTCACGCGAGCGGAGGACACCTAACTTGTCCCCGCATGGTGGCACAAGGTCACGCGATATCACGCGACAGTCACTACGACAGAAGCTTGGGCCAGTCCAGCGTGGGAAAGATATTGCTAAGCGGGTGGTCATCATCGACCAGGTGATATTCCAGACGTCCGAATGTTTTTTCGGCAATTATTTTCACGGCATCAGGGTTGACGATGTCGTCTTTGATCCCGTGATAAAGAATCACGGGAATTTGCAGTTTCTGCTTTACGGCGTTTTCAAAGCCTTCCAGAATAAGGGCGGGAGCGAGAAGGATCAATTTATTAACCCTTGGTTCGTTATCCAGAGCAAACCGGGCAGCCATCAGCCCGCCAAAGCTTGACCCCACAAGAATCAGTTTGTCCAGGCCGTCCAGAAGGCTGTTGAGTTTTTGCATGCGTGTTTGAAAGTCACCGATGTAATCTTCAATTATCATTTGCGGAAACAGCTTCCGGAAATATTGTGCTTTGGTTCCCTGTGAGGTGCTTTCCAGACCGTGAATAAAAACAAGTGTATTTTTCATTCTTTTTCCCCGGATATGGTCAATTTGATATTGATTGGATTATGCCATTGTGTTACTAGCATCGCAACAATATATTTTTTTTCAGAGGAATTTTCTATGGCATCAGTATTACCATTTAAAGCAGTTCGCCCACAGGCAAAATATGCAGCCCGGGTTGCGGCTCTTCCATACGACGTGATGACCCGGGAAGAAGGAATAAAAGCCGTGGCCGGCAAGCCGCTGAGTTTTATGCATGTTGAAAAATCAGAAATCGATGTACCGGACGGAACGCTGCCGGACGCCTCGGTGATTTATGAAACAGCCAGGAGCAACTTCAGCAAACTCATGAAAGAAGGAATTCTGTTTCAGGATCCGTCTCCCTGTTACTACGTTTATCGCCAGCAGATGGGTCAGCAGGTGCAGACGGGCATTGTGGCCGTGATGAGTGCCGTAGAATACGACCAGGGCAAAATCAAGAAACATGAGTTGACCCGGAAAGACAAAGAGGAAGACCGCATCCGCCATGTGGATCACGTCAATGCCCAGACCGGTCCGGTGTTCATCAGCTACCTGGCTCGCCCGCGCGTTAACGCCATTGTAGAAAAGGTTGTTGCGGGACCGCCGGAATATGATTTTACCGCCGAAGACGGCGTGATCCATACCGCCTGGGTGGTGGCAGATGACGGGCTGATTAGTGAACTGAAAGAAGAGTTTGCCCGGGTGGACGCGCTTTATATTGCCGACGGGCATCATCGTGCCGCTGCCGGTGCCGCGGTTGCCCGCAAACGACGCAGAGAAGGCCGGGTGCAGGAATCAGATCATGTGCTTGCCGTCTTTTTTCCTCACAATCAATTGAAGGTTCTGGATTACAACAGGGCAGTAAAAGACCTGAACGGCCTTACCGTCGGGCAGTTTCTGGATAAAATCAGTGAAAAATTCACTGTGACGAAAAACTTTACCGCAAGATCACCGCAGCGTGAGCATGATTTCGGTATGTATCTCGATGGCAAATGGCATGTGATCACCATAAAAGACGGCGCGTTCGATGACAAAGATCCGGTGGCCAGGCTGGACGCGGCCATATTGCAGGATCATCTGCTCGCGCCTGTTTTAGGAATTGCCGATCCGCGTACGGACGACCGCATTAAATTTATCGGCGGCATTCGGGGCATGGCGGAACTGGAAAAACTGGTGGATCAGGATGGATTTTCCGTTGCCTTTTCTCTTTATCCCACCACAATGGAACAGGTCATGAGTGTGGCCGATGCCGGGGCGATTATGCCACCCAAGTCCACCTGGTTTGAACCCAAACTACGCAGCGGTTTGTTTGTCCATCCTATAGAATAGGGAGGTTGTTCATGAAAAAGACTCAACAGCATGGTTTGATATTTCTTCTGCTGATCATGGCCTTGAGTATTTCAGGTTGTGCCACCACCGGGATCTATACCATCAGCATGGATTATGACGCGGAAAATGCTGTCATTCCCTTCTACCTGAAGCCGGATGAAAAAGCGTTGCAATCGATCATCGGGGTGGCCGAATTTCTCGATACACGAAAAATCGACGACCCGCTTGTCATTGGACGCGTTATTGAAAAAAGCGGCGTGAGAGTGCTGGTGCTGCCGAAATATGCCAGGCCGACGTACACTGTAGCCGATGGGATGAGGCAGTATTTAAGAAAAGCCGGATATAATTTGTCCGGTGTTGTTGATCCATGGAATTTAAACGAAAAAACTATTCCCGAGGTCAGTCACATAAGAGTTCTGATTGGCGGCACAATTGAGGAGATGGAAATAAGCTGCCGCCGGGACTTTCCAACCAACACGTACACGACAAAATTGAAACTGACGATTTACGTTGCAGATGTGCAGGAAAAGAAAATATTGTATCGTACCACTGTGGAGGCTACAACATCACTGGAACATGTAGCTTTTTCAGAAGACCGGATGGGTTACCAGGCTAGTTTTGCGTTGGGTGACGCTATAGGAAAAACATTTGCCAAAATAGAATTGGCCGACAAAATCAATGAAGCGCTAAGCCGTTGATGCGAACAACGGTTGGCCACCTTTGGATGCCTTAACATTCTGTTGTCCCCCTCTGGAAGGGAGACTGTGTCTTAAATGTCATGACCCTTTGGGTTACTCGTTGCGAGGGAGCAGAGCGACCGAAGCAATCTCATAAGCTCATGTATTCATGAGATTACCACGCCGCCTGAGAGGCTTCGCGTAAGAAACTTCACTGCCAGCAAAGCGTTTCGTTAGTGGTATGTATTTAATTCCCCTCTTTTTTAAAGAGGGGGAAGGGGAGATTTTATACAGGACTACGCGCTGCCTAAAAAATCCCCCTCAATCCCCCTTTAAGAAAGGGGGAAGAAGAAACCGTGGTTGTATAGCCTGGTTTCTTTCATTAATTACCAGTTTGAAGAACTGGTAAATTGCTCGGAACGCTTGACCCGAAGGGTTATGACACGGAGAAAAACAAATCCCTCTATTGCGTAATCTGGATTTAAACTTACTCTCATTGAGTAAAATTACTCAGTCATTGAGTAAAATGAGATGAATTTTTTGCTTTCCATGCCTGCTTCATACATTTCTGTAAAGAATGTTGAATCCGTCGATATTTTTAACGTTTTGATATGAATGAATATCAACCCGAAAATAATAAA
>JBDKUG010000292.1:0-5046 GCA_039679815.1 Smithella sp. | reverse complement strand
ATACCCCCAAATATACCCCCAAAAGTCATCATTGCCGGCACAACCTTCATCCTCCCCCCCCCGTCTAAAAAACCTTAAAGAACGTAAAAATTTTTATACGGTCTTCACTAACCTGCGTTATTCCGCGCTTTTCTGCGTTATTCTGCGCTTTTCCACACTTACGTATTCTGCGTCACCGGTCTATATTGCCTGTCACGGGACAAAAAAACCCGAAACAAAAGGAGATCGATGATGAGCGACAAAAAGACAAATGTAGAAGTGAATCATAGGCTGCCGGATGATGGCTACTTAAGGATTTGGCAGATCATCGGTGGGAAAGGTTACCCCGCGATAATCCCAATAAGCAAAAGCTCCCTCTGGAAGGCCATCCATGAAAAACGCATACCAGCACCAGTGCATCTGGGACCCCGTACGTCGGCCTGGAAAACGTCGGCCATCCGTGCCTATCTCGATGGCACTTGGAAGGCGGAGGATGCGCAATGAGCGATAAACCCAGCATCACAATTGATTTTAATCCGATGACTCTGGATATCGATCAAATTAAACTCAGGGCCGAAACGACCGATGTAGAGAAGCGCCTACGTGAGATACTGGCTGCAGGTATCATGGAGCGTACGGAGGGCCACAATGCTGAATCGCAAATTTAGGCGCGACTACAAGCGCCTTTTCCGTAAGGACCCAGTAACCGCAAACGTATTTTTGCTCCTGGCTGAGCTGGCCGATGCCAAAGGCGAAGTGGCCCTGGGACCGTGTCCGGAAGCCGAAATTCAACAGCTCATGACGGCGCGTTTTACTGATCCGCTGGCGTATCAGTTACCGGGAGGTCAAAAACGATGACGGCAGCAATCCCTGGCGGCAGCGTCTTATGGGCGCGAACAGTCTTTCAGTCCCCAATCTGGGGAAAGTCCCCGCAGGTTTTCAAGGCGTTTTTTTGGATTGTTGGCCATGCGGCATTCGAGGATGGCCATACTTTCAAGGGCCATGTACTCATGCGCGGGCAGCTCGTTACGACCTATACAGCTATCGCCGATGCCATGGCCTACTGCTTTAACCGAGCCATTATTAAGCCATCTGTAAAAGAGGTTCGCGTCATTCTTTTATGGTTACAATCTGAGGGCATGATAACAGTGAAACCCTTGATTGACGGGACTTCGGCGAACAAGGGCAGACCTACTGACTTAACAAGGGCATACGTCGGGTTGCTTATTTCTGTAGTAAATTATGACACTTACCAAGATTATAAAAGTTACAAGGGCAGGGACAAGGGCAGACCATCTCTCGAACAAGGGCAATTAAGAGAAAGAATAGAGAAAGAATACATAAAAACCTTCTTGTCGAACTCTGACGAGATTCGACTTGCAGAGTTACTTCTTTCAAAAATAGTCAGCAATAACCCAAAACACAAAAAACCGAACATTCAAGCCTGGGCCAAAGACATTGACTTGATGATCCGCATTGACAAACGCGACGTTTCGGAAATCGGCCAAGTCATCGAATGGTGTCAACGGGATCAATTTTGGCGGAGCAATATTCTTTCCACCTCCAAGCTAAGAAAACAATACGATCAGCTTTTTGCGAAAATGAAAAGCACAGGCGCGGTCAAAGAATACAGGAAACCGGAATCACTGGAGGCCATAAGGTGTCAACGGTGCGGTCAACGGATCATTGTCAAGTCAGACTTAACGGAAAACGGTTGTGTTTATTGCGAGGGGAATCATGAACGGAACGGCGCAGCTATTTAACCTTGACGCGGAACGCGGTGTTATCGGCGGCATACTTCTTGAAAACACGGCAGCCGGTGAAGCGCTTTCAATCCTTCAGGCGGACGGATCAGATTTTTATCACGCAGGAAACCGTCTGATATTTCAAGCGGGCCTGGGCGTGATTAATCGCGGCGGTGTGGCGGATTTAATAACCGTCGGGGATGAGCTTCAAAGTCGAGGCAATCTTGAAAAGGCGGGCGGACTTGCTTATGTGGCTGAGGTCATGGACGGCGCAATTTCGGCGGCAAACGTCCGGCACTATGCAGAAATCGTTAAGGGATACGCAATACGGCGCACCATCATTGACGAGGCGCAGAAGGTCATCAACGCGGCATTTTCAACCGCGGTTGATATAACGGAAACACTTGAACAGGCGCAACGATCCATTTTGTCTTTGTCTATTCGAAGAGAGAAAAGCACAACCCACAATTCTTATGATTTGGTCAAGCAGACAATCGCAAATATTGAAAGCAGGCATGAAAAAGGTGATCTTTTGACAGGCATTGCAACCGGTCATCGTGATTTCGACAACCTGATCCTCGGACTGAACAGCGGTGAATCGCTTATTATCGCCGGACGGCCCGCAATGGGTAAAACTGCTTTTGCCGGATCAATCGCCCAAAATGTTGCTTTACAAGGCAAGCTTGTTGCCATTTTTTCTCTGGAAATGCCCGGCGAAAGCTTGATGATGCGTTACCTTTCCGGGCAAACCGGCATTGATTCCCGTCATCTTCGCCGGGGCCTTATTCCTGATCATCAATGGCCGAAACTTGTCAGCGCCGCCCAAACCATGGCAAAAACCCTACTTTTCATTGATGATAAACCGGACATAACACCGATGGAGCTTCAAGCAAAGGCCCGGCGCTTAAAGGCGGAGCATGGATTGAGTCTGCTCATTGTTGATTACATTCAATTGATGCGTGTCCCTGGGCGGCACGACACCCGCGAGCAGGCAGTTGCAGAGATCAGCAGGACGCTCAAAGCAATTGCAAGAGAATTGGATATTCCTGTTATTGGCCTATCACAATTGAACAGGCAGGTTGACAGTCGGCCAAACAAACATCCAATGCTTTCGGATTTGCGCGAATCCGGCGCCATCGAGCAGGACGCGGATGTGATCGCCTTCATTTACCGGGATGAAATTTACAATAAAAGTCCTGATAATCCAGATCGGGGCATCGCCGAAATCGAAATAGCGAAACACCGCAACGGTCCGACAGGCACAATCAAGTTACGCTTCATCCCGGAAACGCAAACTTTCAAGGACATGCAGCATGACCAGCGGTGACCGCAAAACCAGAATTATCAAGGCAATGCAGCGATTTATGGAATCGCAACAGCCCAAAACCGTGAGGATTAAAACGCAAAAAAAAGAAGGAAAGGAGAAAGTATGACAATGAAAGAAAGATTTGTATTACCAAGGGAAATTCAAAAGCAGAGCGAAGAGTTCATGGATTTAATGGATGAGTTCGCAGCACTGAAAGGGCAACAGCATGTTGACCGGACGGCGAAAACGAAATCCGTTGCAGTCGCAAAAAAAATTGATGGCCTTTGTGCATCATTGGCCGCTTACTACCAATCGCAAGCTACAAGGTGGTCGGAACGGAGGAAAGAACTTCAAAAGCAGGCAAAGCAATAATGAAAAGGAAATTAACCATTCGACAAAAGCTTTTTGTCCGCGAATATCTTGTGGACATGAACGCAACGAAGGCTTACCTGCGTGCAGGGTACCGCGTGAGCGAAAATGTTGCGCGAAGAAACGGCGCGAGAATGCTGACAAATGCTGACATTCTGGCAAACATTCATAGATACATTGGTCAGCGATTAAGCAAACTCGAAATCACCAGCGAAACAGTTTTGCACGAAATTGCAAAGATGGCCTTTGCCAACATGTTTGATTACATAACCATTCAAAAAGATGGAACTGCCTATGTTGATCTCTCAAGGATCACACGCGATCAGGCAACCGCAATTCAGGAATTGAGTCTCGAAGAAGGCACTGAAGGGGCTGGAGATGGAGCAAAACCAATCAAAAAAATCAAATTCAAACTTTCCGGCAAAAAGGAAAATCTTGAGCTGCTGGGGCGATATCTCAAGTTATTCAGTGACACAACTCCTGCTGTTTCCAAGGATGCCAAAAACCTTTTAAATGGCGTTCTTTTAGGGAAAATGACGGCGCGAGAGGCGGCGTATCGCATCAACCTATTGGGATTGCCTCTTCCAGAAGTCCTTAAAATCGAATTATCGAAAATCCAACCGGAACCTCCACCACCTGATCTTCCCGAAGTAATCAAAGACGAGGAATTAGAGCGCCTCTATCGGGAGCAAATGTCAAAGATAAAAGAGCAAGAAAAAAACTGGGTTCCAAAGAGACAGGCGGAGGTCAAGGAAATCAAGGATAGCTTAATTGAAATTGACTCCTTTGGCCCGGACGCGGAGCAAAAATCAATCGAGAGGAGAGATAAAAATTGAAAACATATTTCGATCATCAAGAGTTTAAAAAGGGCGAACTCAAGGACGCGATCAAGGAAGACGAACGGCAATTACGTGAAATCCGGCGACAAGAAGAACGCAGCGGGATCACCACATCGAAAGAAGACGACATTTATTTCAAGAAAAAAGGAGGATCATGAAATGGAAGTAGCTTATGATTTTAAAGAGCTAACCAGAAAAGCTAAGCTGGGATTGCCACTAAACGAGCAAGAGATAAGCGCCTTGCAAGGGCATCGTGCCGTCAAGCTTGCGGCAAAGCAACAGTTTGATTTCGGCGAAATCGAGGGACGCCTGCAGGCGGGGCGCATGGAAGAGATGGCGCTCAGGGAGCGCAACGCTCGCTGGGCCAAGGCCGGGCCGTCAAATTCGGGCGGTTTTGTCCAGGCAGGCCCGTTTGGTAGCGGTGTGCTGCGGCTTGACGATTGTCGGCCAGCTGCTTCTTCACCTCAATACACAGGGCCATTTTTTAGCGATTCAGACGGCCGCGGGGTTACGCGAATGCTGGATAAATTCCACGTCATGCTCAAAGAAATAAAAGAAACTGGGAGACTTATCGTATGAATGACACAACGCGATCCGCGCCGGTAACAGTAAAGATGGAGTATATCTTCTGTGGCTTGCTGTATTTTTATCGGCTTTCTCTGCACTAAAGCGCGGCAATGAGCACACAGCCGGTGCACGAGATTTTCTTTTCAGCGACAATAATCCCTTCTTTGATTTTGTTGCCGATGGACTTGAATATGAACCCAGCGTCTTGCGCGAGAAGGTCATAAAAGTGCTGAAAAGGGAA
>JBDKUG010000067.1:0-4484 GCA_039679815.1 Smithella sp. | reverse complement strand
GAATTTGTGGCAGTAACTTCCAGACGTGTTGTTGATACACAAAGCGCAGAGGTGCCCTACAGCGAAACGCCATTTCCGGCAATCACTGTGTTGATGACTTTCCCGGGAACCAGTCTGGATGAGGTACTCAATGTACATGAAGCGGTCATCACCGGTTATGACCCCTATAACCGTGAGGACATTGATCTGGTTGGTGCAAAGATACCGCTGGCAGCCAATTTTACCTCGGCTTACGGACTCTGGCTGGCTCGATCCGGCTTTGCCTCCCAGTCTCTGCTGACCCTTATCGGCAGGGGTAAGGTTCTTGAGATGCCGCGGGTTTATCTCCTGCAACCGTACAATCAGAATCGCCGGATTGTCGTTATGCTGCACGGATTGGCCAGTAGTCCCGAGGCCTGGATCAATCTGGCCAACGAGGTAATGGGCGATGAAACCCTGCGTCAGAATTACCAGATCTGGCAGGTTTATTATCCGACTAACGCGCCCATTGCGTTTAACAATGTCGAGATTCGTAAAGCCGTCCAAAAATCACTCGAGCATTTTGATCCGGAAGGTACAGCACGGGCCTCGAAGGATATGATGCTGATTGGTCACAGTATGGGAGGCATCCTGTCGCGACTGATGGTATCCTCATCTGAGGACCGTTTGTGGGACGCTTTTTTGAAAAAATATCCGCTGAAAGGCAGACGGCTTGAAAATGCTCAGAAAGAACTGGGGCCATATATGATGTTTGATGCAATGCGGCAGGTCAGCAGGGTGATCTTCATTGCGACTCCGCACAAGGGTACGCCTCTGGCTGAAATCGCTCCCGTGCGCTGGATAGCAGGTATTGTAACCGTGCCCTTATCGGTTCTGGGCCGTTTCACGGAAGTCGCCAGACTGTTGGTCGATCCGGAATCAGCTGATCCGGTTTCATTGACGCGGCCGTTTAACAGCATCGACAACCTCAGCAGTCATGATCCCTTTATCGGGGCAGTAGCTGATATACCGGTTTCATCCCGGGTGCGCTACCATTCGATTATCGGATGTAGAACTCCGGATCTTCCTCTGTCTGAATCCAGCGATGGAGTTGTACCTTACACGAGTGCTCACCTCGATGGAGCGGATTCTGAACAGGTGATCCAATCCGGACACAGCGTGCAGGAAACGCCTGAAGCCATCATTGAAATCCGTCGCATCATGCATCTGCATCTTAAAGAGCCTGACAAAGATTCAAGAGGCATGAAGACAGCCCTGCCGTAAAAAAGCAAATGGACTGTTTGAAATATTTACGTCCAGTAAAATCATAGATAAAAACAGCAGAGGTCGTTTTCCCCTGTAGCATTTCTGAAAGTTTTCTCCTCTTGACACAAGATCCGTTTTTGTGTTGTTGTAAATCTCAACCTCATTTGGAAATATGAGTAAAACTGCAAAGATGGTAAATCTGGTATGCAAATTGCTAATTATTGGCAATAAGTACGAGGAAGCCGTTTATGATATGTCCCCATTGCGGTTATGAACGAAAGAAAAGCGATGATATAATCAAGGCAACGGAATGCCCTAAATGCGGAATAATATACAGCAAATGGGAATCAGATTCCGTCTCGGAAGATCAAGGGCCTGTTTCTGATGGTTCTGCGAAGCCAACAGCCGGACCCGTTCCCCAAAAGAAAAGTTCTGTTGAACGTTTAGTGATTTACGCCATCGCAGGTGTTATTTTAATCATTTTTCTGCATGCTTTTGCCGTTCCATATATAACCAAATTATCTCAACACGATAAAAAAACCGTTAATCAAATCACGGAGGCGCCTCCGTTGACGGAGAGTCCTCAACCACTAGCCGTTCAGGGCGAGTCCGTATACAGCAAGACAAGTCCTCTTTCGGATGACTTTCCTGTTCAGAAAGAACTTTCGATTACGGATATCATTCAGGCTAACAGGGAGAGTGTGGTTACCGTAAAGACCGCCGCAGGAATCGGAAGCGGCTTTTTTATCAACAGAGAAGGTCATATTGTTACCAACAAACATGTGCTGCCGAATCCGGATGGAGCTGAAATCAAAACGATCAGCGGAAATGTGTATAAAATTCAAAAAGTGATTCATGAAGATACAGCGGCCGACCTGGTGATCGCATCAACCGATGCGATATCCCGTGAATCGAAACCGGTAAGCATCAACGCAGCATTACCTAATGTCGGGGAAAAGATCATCGTCATTGGCAGTCCTCTGGGGCTGGAACAGACAGTTTCCGATGGCATCGTTTCAGCCTTGAGGAGAAATCAGCAATCCATAGAATTTATCCAGATTACGGCCCCTGTTTCTCCAGGAAACAGCGGCGGCCCCCTGCTCAATATGCGCGGGGAGGTGATCGGTGTCGCGACGTTTCAGTACAGTTCCGGGCAAAATCTGAATTTCTGTGTCGCGGCATCAAGAATTGCCGGTTTGCAGCAGGGATTCAATCCATCTTCCTCACAGGCTTCCAGTGATCAAATACAAATGCCTCAGTCCAGCGATGTCTATTGCTACCTGGATTCGAACGGGCAGGTTTCTTTTGTCAACTGGAAAACGGGGACGCTGATTTCGCGCCCCGACGGCAGTCTGGACATAAAGAAATATGAGCAGTGGGTGCTGGAACAGATCGGCGGAAATCCGGACAATATTAATCCGGAAAAGGAGGCCCGTGAAGACCTTGAACGCAATCGGGAAAATCTGTTCAAAAGCGTTTTTCCCAGCAGGTCATTTAATGATTCTGATTTAACACCGGCTGAAAAGGAATGGCTGGAAAGAAGGTATTACCGGCATTATGTGGAGGCTTATAATCAATCGATAAGCCGCCGCAACGACGCCGTGCGAAAATATCGAACGCTGATGAATGAATTCATTCGATTCAACGCCTCAAGAAGATGAATTGTATTAATAAAAAAACGCTGACTCTGCGGGTGGCCCGAAAATCAGCGTTTTGTTATGTCCAAGACAGGCAGAATAAGAACTATTCAAGAATTGCCAATACCTGACCTTCGTTGACGGAATCGCCAACTTTTACTTTAATTTCCTTGATGGTTCCCGCACCCGGTGCGTATACGGGGATTTCCATTTTCATTGCGTCCATGATGATGACTTCATCTTCTTCCTTGACCTGATTGCCGACACTTACGGTAATACCGGCGATTTTCCCCGGCATGGGGGCTGTAATTTCCATGCTCATCTTTTCTCTGTGCCTCCCTCATATCGTTGTAGAATTTTAAATTTTGTTAACGTTTGAGCATGCTTTTTTTATAGAGCCTGATCAAACTTGAGGTGATTTTTACCGTAAAAGCAAAGACAGGTCAATATATTTATCCGGGAGAGTGAAGATTACATAAATTTTGGCTATTCATGCCTGAGAGCGTCAATGGGGTTCATGAGCGAAGCTTTGTAAGCAGGATAGAAACCGAAAAAAATGCCTACCAGACCGGAAAAGCCAAAAGACATCAGGATGGAAAAAGTCGAAATCAATATTGTCCAACCGGCAAAGAAAGACAATAGTTCTGCAGCGATAATGCCCAGAATAACACCAATCAGACCGCCGATGAGAGAGAGAATCAGCGCTTCAATGATAAACTGTGTGCGAATATCCCATGATTTCGCGCCCACCGCCATACGGATGCCGATTTCACGCGTGCGCTCTGTAACTGACACCAGCATGATATTCATGATGCCGATTCCGCCTACCAGCAGGGATACACTGGCAATGGCGGCAAGCAAAAGCGACATGACCCTGGAAGCCTCCTCCGCCATCTGCATCATCTGCGTGAGGTTCCGTACGGTGAAGTCGTCTTCCTGGTTCGGACCGATACGATGTCTCTGCCTGAGCAGTTCCTTGATCTGTGTTTCTGCTCTTTCCAGTTCCTCCGTGCTTTTGGCTTTGACCATGATCTGTCGCACGGTTCCCGGGAGGAACCTTCCAAACAGGTTCCTTTGTGCAGAGGATATCGGTACATAGATAACATCGTCCTGATCCTGTCCCATCATGGACTGACCCTTACTTGCCAGAACGCCGATCACGGAGTAAGGTATTTTCTTGATCCGGATCGTTTTATTAATTGGATCATCATTCCCAAAGAGGTTGTCTACGACGGTTTGGCCTAATATACACACCTTGGTGGCGCTACGGATATCCTGCTCATAGAAATTTCTGCCGGAGGAGAGTGTCCAGTCTCTAACCTCCAGCATACCTTCGTCCGTTCCGAAAACCGTCGAAGCCCAGTTTTGATTGCCGTAAACAATTTGTGCGCTGCCGTTGATAATCGGCGCGGTAGTCGCTACCGAGGAGCACTCGTTTTTTATGGCCTCAGCATCGGAACGGGTCAGATTCTGGAAAGAACCGCTACCCAGGCGAATGCCGCTGGTGGTTGTCGAACCGGGCATAACCATGATCAGGTTGCTGCCGACCGTAGCAATCTGTTCGGATATTTTATTGCTGGCACCTTTTCCTACAGCCAGCATGGTGATGACAGCCCCGACACC
>JBDKUG010000062.1:0-4959 GCA_039679815.1 Smithella sp. | reverse complement strand
AGAGGCCGTTTCTGATTGTGGCCGGGCAATGTGGCATCAGTGAAGACGAAGCGATTACCCGTATCCGGAAGATGAAAGAAAAAGGGATCATCCGCCGGGTCGGCGCGGTGTTCGACGGAGTGAAGCTCGGGCGAGTAAGCACCCTGTGTGCAGCGCGTGTGCCAGAGGAAAAAATTGACCTCTTTGTTCAGACGGTAAATGCCAACAAAGGTGTGACGCATAATTATCGGCGTGATCACGAATACAATATCTGGTTCACCGTAAGTGCGCCGACCGACCTGGAGCTGGAATCCTTCCTCAAAGACGTCAAAGAGAAAAGCGGTGTGCCGGATATCCTGGATATGCGCGCGGTCAGAACGTTTAAAATAAACGCTTCATTTGAAGTGTAATGTTCGTCTGTTGCTATTGTCGCAGGGGGAGTCTTACAACAAAAAGCAAAAGATTTCCCGCTACGCTTCGAAATGACAAGGAATATCTATGCGAAATGGCTGGTTGACTGAAAATTGTATCCGTGAGATACAAGCGCATACAATTTTACTGTTTTTCCAAAAATAAAATAAGAGGAGGACGAAATGATGGATCCAAAAGACATCAACTTTGCGGCCATGCCCCAGACAGCAATTAACGTCGTCACCAAGCCTGCGGAATTCTTCCAGGGAATGCCCAAAACCGGCGGTTTTCTGGAGCCGCTTGTTTTTGCCGTCGTGATGGGGCTCATCGTTGGTATTATTCAGGCGATATTGGGTTTAATCGGTCTGGGGCCTGCCGGAGGCTACGGTGGCGGGGGGATGTCTGGTTTTGGCATGATCATCTTCATGCCAATTGCCGCCGCCGTTGGCAGCTTTATCGGCGCGGCCATCCTCTTCGTCATCTGGAAATTAATGGGCTCCCAGGAAAATTATGAAACAGCCTATCGCTGCGGCGCATACCTGATGGCTCTGTCTCCCATTACGACAATTCTCGGCGCGGTTCCCTATGCGGGCGGTCTTGTCAGTATGGCCATTTTTACATTTTACATCGTCATGGCAAGTGTTCATGTCCATAACCTTCCTTCACAAAAAGCGTGGCTTGTTTTTGGTATTATTGGTTTGGTCTTTGCTCTTGGCGGTTTTTATGCAGAATACAAAGCCAGAAATATGGTATCATCCATGGAAAAATGGCGGCAGATGGGTGAAGAATACCGGCAGTCGGCAGAGGATATGGCCGATCAATTAAGGCAGCAGGCGGAAAGAGAACAGAGACAGTCAGAGTAGGATCCATTGTTGCCGTAATAGTCTTAATCTGTTGTGTGCCTGTCTTCGCATCGGACGGAGAAGGCACGCATATATTATCAAAGCGGAATGTTTAATGACTGAACAAAATTCCCCGCCACTGCTGGCCCTGGTGGACGGCAGCAATTATATTTATCGTGCCTATTACGGGATTCCCGCCCTGACCAACTCCAAGGGGTTTCCCACCAACGCCATTTATGGCTTCACCACCATGCTGATGAAACTGCTGCGTGATCTTGCGCCGGACTACATTGTTGTGACATTTGATCTCAAAGGACCCACCACGAGGCATGGCGAATTTGACGATTACAAAGCTACACGTAAACCCATGCCCGACGATCTCATTCCCCAGGTTCCGTCCATTAAAGATGTTGTCCGTGCCTTTTCAATTAGTGTTCTGGAAAAGCAGGGTATTGAGGCAGATGATTTGATCGGGACGCTCACGGCTCGGGCGAGCGAGAGAGGCTGGCGCACGGCTATCATTTCCGGAGACAAGGATTTAATGCAGCTTATTGACGACCGTGTCACAATGGTTGATACGATGAAAGACAAAACCTATGACGCAGCGGCCGTGAAAGAAAAATTCGGTGTGGGCCCGGAAAAGGTGGTGGAAATCCTGGGACTGATGGGTGACACATCCGACAATATCCCCGGCGTTCCGGGCATTGGCCCGAAGACAGCACATCGTCTCATCGAAGAGTACGGTTCGGTCGAAGCGGTTGTTGAAAACGCGGAGAAACTGCACAACGTGAAACTGCGCGAGAAAATCCGGCAGCATGCCCTGCAGGCGAAGCTCAGCCGTCAGCTCGCGCTGATTCGCAAAGATATTGACGTGGATTTTAACCTGCAGGATGCTGTACGACGCGAGCCGGACAGGGAATTACTGTCCGGCCTTTTCAGTGAATTTGAATTTTCCTCCCTTCTGCATCAGATAAAAGGAAATGCCGCCGCGCCGGTGAAAGAATGCAGCATTATTGCGGATGGCGCGGCGTTATCGGAATTGGCCGAAAAACTGCGGCGCAGCAACCGGGTTGCCTGTGAAATCATCTGGGAAAAGAATCCGCCGGCGGAATTAATCGGCATTTCTTTTTGTACGGATTCGGACACCTTCTACCTTCCCCTGGGACACACAAATGCAAAACAGCAGGTTAAGGCAAAAGAAGCTCTGGACGCGCTGGCACCGTTGTTCGGCAACTCCCGAATAAAAAAATATTTTTATGATTTGAAACCAGCGCTTGTTTGCCTGGAGGGTCTTGAGGTGAAGGCTGGTGAAGACCTGCAGCTGGCCGCCTATCTTCTTAATCCGGCCAGGCAAACCTATGAACTAGATGAAATAGCCTGGGAATATCTCCATGAACGAATTCCTACGGCCAGCGAAGTGGCGGGCGGCAAGGGTAGAACCTATCCGCTGGCACTGGTGCCTGTCGATAAGATGGCCGATTATGCAGGCCGGCGAGTCGAAGCAATTCTGACTTTGGCGCAGGCACTTCAGGGCAGGCTGGAGGAGGCGGGAGCCGCTTCGCTTTACCGTGACGTCGAAATGCCCCTTTTGTTCACACTGGCCGCCATGGAGAAAAAAGGGGTTCTGCTGGACACTGCCCTTTTGAAACAAATGTCCGAAGAACTGATGCAGTTGCTGTCCCTGTCCGAAGAAAAGATTCATCGCCTGGCCGGAGAAAAATTCAACATCAACTCCCCGAAACAATTACAGACAATTCTTTTTGAAAAGCTAAACCTTCCGAAAGGAAAGAAGACAAAGGAAGGCTATTCGACAGACGTGGATGTGTTATCCGACCTGGCTCGCGGCCACGAGCTGCCGGCCGAAATCCTGGCTTACCGCTCTCTGTCCAAGCTGAAATCCACCTATGTGGACGCGCTTCCGGCGCTTGTTCATCCGCAGACCGGACGGATCCATACCTCCTACAACCAGACCGTGACCGCCACCGGCCGGTTATCCAGCAGCAATCCCAATCTGCAGAACATTCCCATCCGGACGCTGGAAGGCAAAAGGATCCGTCAGGCCTTTATTGCCGCGCCCGGCTGTCTTTTGATTTCAGCCGATTATTCACAAATCGAGCTTCGGGTGCTGGCGCATTTGTCGGAAGATGACGCGCTGATTACGGCCTTTGCCTCTGACGAAGACATTCATACGCGAACCGCATCAGACGTTTTCGGCGTCTTTCCCCAGATGGTCAGTCCCGATATGCGCAGGCAGGCCAAAGTCATCAACTTCGGCATTCTTTATGGCATGAGCGCTTTCGGCCTGGCCCGGGAACTGGGAGTGCCTCAGAAAACCGCGCAGGCCTATATTGACGGTTATTTTGCGCGCTATAAAAAAGTGCGGGCTTACCTGGACGGTATTCTGGAAGGGGCGAGACAAGACGGTTATGTCTGCACGCTGCTGAACCGCCGCCGCTATCTGCCGGAATTGAAAAGTTCGATTCCGTCCGTCCGACAGTTTGCAGAACGAATGGCTATCAACGCCCCGATCCAGGGAAGCGCCGCCGATCTGATCAAGGTGGCGATGGTCAATATTGATCATCTGTTGACTCAAAAGGGACTTTCCTCCCGGTTGATTATGCAGGTGCATGACGAACTGGTCATTGAAGCGTCGGCCCGGGAAAAAGAAGAAGTGATGAATCTCGTCAAAAAAGAGATGGAAGAAGTCATCAGGCTCAAAGTGCCGTTGAAAGTGGAAATTGCCTCCGGCAAAAACTGGGACGAAGCGCATTAGGAAATAAGATTAAAGGTTCAAGGAGCATTTCCGCTTTCTGTCCTCCGCCAGCGGAGGTGGCGCGAAGCGACGGAGGTGGTTGTCTTAAGAAATGAAAGCGCCGCAGAAAGAATTAGCGGGGGATGGTTATCATTTCGCCATCCCGAGAAATAATCCAGTCAAAAACGCTTAATAATTCATTCACAAATTCCATTGTCCTATGGATTTCTTGCTATGCTTTCTCACGATCCGTAGCAACCCAAAATAAATGAACATCCCGCTGTTTAGGATATTGCAATAATTCCCCGGACTAATTCACATCTGCAATATTTATCATAGACAAGATTCTTTATCACACTTCTGCAAACAAATAATTTTATATTGACAAAATTCGCAACAACGTTTAGAAAAACGCGTCTTCAAATTATTACAAAAAAATAACTATTGATTATGGAAATTGTGCCGGATGCGCAGCGCTCTTTTGCGCGCGGTGGTGTGTTTTCTTTAATGAATTTGGCCGCAATAATAAAATGAAAAATGATTCTAAAGATAAACAATCGTTATCCAAATAATGGGGGTTATCAAAATGTGGAGTGATGTCAAAGGATCAGATGCAAGCATCTTCTTTGAAATCAAAGATGCATCTGCGTTAGAAGTGATTGGGTTTGAGGCTTCAGAGCATCTTTCAAGTCCTTTTTTTGCAGATGTTATTTTGGTCGGTAAAACACAAATTCAATTTGACTCCGTCACGCAGAAAGAAGCGCTTCTGATCATTACATCCGATCGTGCCGACCGTTACATTCACGGTATCGTCAGAAAATTCGAACATATAGGGATTAGCGGTGAGGGAAAGGATAAAGGAAAATACATCTACCGTGTCGAGATCGTCCCCTTTACCCAACTGTTGTCACTGGAACAGGATTGCAGGATCTTCCAGAACAAAAACGTCCAGGACATTGTCGCGGACATCTTCAA
>JBDKUG010000064.1:0-7658 GCA_039679815.1 Smithella sp. | reverse complement strand
TCCCTGCATTTGGTGCAAAGGCGTCGCACAAGTCGCTGGGCGAGGACGCAGAGCAGGGACTCGGCAAAAGCAAAGGGATCGATGCCCATGTCAAGAAGTCGCACAATGGTTTCCGGAGCATTGTTTGTATGCAGGGTGCTCATCACCAGGTGTCCGGTTGTGGAAGCTTCGATGCCCATTTTCGCCGTTTCATAGTCTCTCATTTCTCCTACCATAATGACGTCGGGATCGGCTCGTAGAAACGACCGCATTGCCGCCGCGAAATCCAGGCCGATTTTATGATGCACCTGCAATTGTCTTATCCCCACCTGCGTAATTTCCACAGGATCTTCCGCCGTCCAGATCTTCACGTTGGGTTTATTGATGATCTGGAGCGCGGCATGGGCGGTTGTTGTTTTTCCCGAACCAGTCGGCCCGACCAGCAGGATCAGTCCATAAGGTTTGGTCAACTGGGATTTAAAGCGGTCATGAACCAGCCGGGGCATCTGGAGCTCTTCAAAGGTCATTATCTTCCCCCGGGTAAGCAGACGCAAAACGACATCCTCCACATAACCGTGCGTCGGCAAGGTAGCGACACGAAGCTCAATTTCATCCGCGCCAGGCACTTTGTATTGTAGCTTGCCGTCCTGCGGAAGACGTTTTTCCGTAATATCCAAGTTGGCCATGATTTTGATGCGGGAGACAATGGCCGCCCGGTACTCATATGGAAAGTTTTTATAATGTATGCATTCGCCGTCAATCCGGAAGCGAAACCGGACAAACCTGTTTTTGGTGTCCGGTTCAATGTGAATATCAGAAGCACGCTTATCATAAGCGTCATTGATGGCATCATGGACGATTTTAACAATGTTCACGTCCGTCTCGGATACACCGTTTGCGCCTTCATTTTGTGTGTCAGCTTTAACTTCAGGAGATTCGATCTCTTCATTTTCCGGTTCGCCGACATTGTAAAAGTATTCAATAAATTTCCAAATGTCTTTTTTGGTCGCACAAAAGTATTCAACGGACTTGGACTTTAGAATATTTTCAATCATATCTCTTTTGACAATGTTATCGGGATCGTCTACGACAACCACAATCTTTCCTCTGCGCAATCCAAGAGGCACCCATAGTTCGCGCCTCAGGTATTCGTAGCGCAGATTCTTCAAAAGGTTTTCAGGAACGGGATATTCGCGGCTGAATACAATGGAATTATCATGGGTCAAGGAGATTGGTTTGGTTTTGTTGCCAGGTTTTATGTGAACATTATGGACGGCGGGACCATCTTTAACATGCGTTTCCGTTTTAATCGTCATGATATCAATTCCTGTGAAATATGGATCATTTTCAAGTTGTGAGTATAGGAGAATAGCTTGTGAAGGTCAATAAAAAGGATTATTAGAATTTGCTGAACTCAAATTTAATATGTGGTACAAACATCCTGGGCAGGTCAAAATATAGCAGAAAAATGGCATGTATGGCATGAACGATATTTATAAACGTTTACGGGACAAGCTTGAAATGATGGCGACCGGTTACCCGGCAACGACAGATGGTGTTGAGATCAAAATTCTTCGTCAGCTCTTTAGTGAGGAAGATGCAGAACTGTTCCTGAAAATGGAGACCAGGCCGGAAACGGCAAGGCAATTGGCCTTGAGTCTTGGCACTGATGTTAATGATATGACGGCGAAACTGGAAGGTATGGCTCGAAAAGGTCTAATCTTCCGGGTTAAACAAGACGATGCAATCTGTTATTTTCCGGTCCCTTTCATTGTCGGTATCTATGAGTTTCAGTTAAACAATTTAAATAAACCGCTACTGAAGGATATCTCTCAATATTACCTGACAGGCTTGGGCGCCACTTTTCACGGACAGAAAACACCCCATCTGCGGTCCATCCCCATTAATGCTGAAATCGTCGCAGATCAGCCAATCGCCCCGTACGATGACGCGTTTGCCATCATCAAGAGGAAATCACGCATTGCTGTTGCCGAATGCTTTTGCCGCAAAGCCGTGCGCCTGTATGGAAAGACCTGCTCGCATTCCCTCGAGACGTGCCTGCAGTTTGATACCTTCGCTGACTATTATGTGGAAAACAAAATGGCGCGCTACATAAACACGGATGAGGCATTGTCCATTCTGAAGCAAAGCGAGGCGGAAGGTCTGGTTATCCACATTCTGAATTCCCGGGAAGTGGAAGCGATGTGCTGCTGCTGTTCATGTTGCTGTGGCATGTTAATTTCGCTTAAGCTTTTTCCGGCACCGGCCATGGCAGTGAAAAGTAATTACACCTGCCTCTTTGATGAATCCATCTGCACACAGTGCGGAGTCTGCGCCAGCCGCTGCACGGCAGGCGCGTTTAAGATGAAGGACGATAAAATCAAATTTTATGGTAATCGCTGCATCGGCTGCGGTCTTTGTGTCACCGCGTGTCCCGCCGAGGCTTTAAAGTTGGATAAAAAACCTGATACCAGCTTATATACACCCCCGGCAAGCATATATGATACCTTTGCCGTGATGAGCTTGGAAAAGTCGAATAAATCGCCGGATAATTTAAAAGACAATAAAGAGCAACCGAAGTAATACCTTTATTTGCTGCTTCCTGTGCTCTTCTTTTTTAAGTTTGTTTTTCTATCCTAAATTACAAAAGGTCGAACAGAAGCAACATCCGGCATAACTCTAACACACAGCATCTAATCGTATTCCTCAAGATACCGCTCAATATAATTCCGAACGTTGCTTTTTGGCTGGTAAATCCCGAAGTGGCCTTCGCAAAGGATGTCGGCTTCCAGAGAAAGCAGGGAGTTCATGGATTTTTTCCAGGCCTGGATGTCGGAATCAAAAGCGCTGTTAAACGGACCATGAATATCCTGGCCGAATAAAATTCTCTTGCCTGCCCTGTCCAGATAGACGGAAATGGAACCCGGCGTGTGTCCGGGGGTATGGAGACAGTGAAGATCCTCTTTGCCGAACTTCAGAATTTCATGCGCTCCTTTTATCTTCCGATCCACCCGGGTCGGAGGGAACGTTGTCCCGTACCAGTTGGCCGCGGTCTTTATCGGATCACCGGTTTCCAGAGCCTGCGCGTCCAATTCATGTATTACAATTTTAGAATTGTATTTTTCACGGAAATAAGGTGCAGCGCCGATATGATCAATGTGGCAATGTGTTAAAATGATATGCGTGAGTTCTGACGGATTCAGCCCCAGCATTTCAATATTGCGGACAAGCTGAGATGAACTGTTCCCCGCCCCCGAATCAATCATGACCAAGTGACCGGCAAAATCGATCAGGTAAACCGCCGCATCTTCGGGCCGGGTGACATTTGGACCGCCAATCAGATAAACACCTTCTGCGATTTCCTCTGTTTTCTTTTTCATGTTTTATGCTTGCAGCGTTCCAACAATATCTGCAATATTTTTGATTTTATTTTCGCGGATGTAGTGCCGGATCCCATCAATGATCTCGACCGATGCGCATGGATTGATAAAGCTGGCCGTGCCGATCTGCACTGCCTTTGCCCCTGCAATCATGAATTCCAGGGCGTCATCGGCCGTCATGATTCCGCCAATGCCGATAACCGGAATGGACACTTTCTGTGCAACCTGCCAGACCATGCGCAGGGCAACCGGTTTAATGGCTGGGCCCGACAGACCACCGGTAATATTTTTCAGATGAGGTGTCCTGGTCCGGAGATCAATGGACATACCTGTAATCGTATTGATCAGCGACACCGCATCTGCGCCCGCATTTTCCACCGACAAGGCGATGGTCGTAATATCCGTAACATTGGGGGTGAGCTTGACAATCACAGGCAGGTGCGTTTCGGCCTTTACGCGACGCGTGACCAAGGCAGCCGCTTTCGGATCAGAACCGAAACTCAAACCTCCTTTTTTGACATTCGGGCAGGAAACATTGATTTCGAGAGCATGAACACCTTCGGTCCGACTTAGTTTTCTTGCAACTTGAGCGTATTCCTGATAACTTTCTCCATAGATATTGGCAATGACAGCGACATCGTACCTGCGCAAAAAGGGAAGTTTCTCATCAATAAAAACATCGACACCGACATTCTGCAGACCCACGGCATTGAGCATGCCTCCCGACGTTTCCATAATGCGCGGCGGCGGATTTCCCGGTCGCGGCTTTAATGACAGCCCTTTAACAACAATACCGCCCAGGCGGTTCAAGTCCACATAATCGGAATACTCTTCACCATAACCGAATGTCCCGGAAGCTGTCATCACCGGATTTTTCAGTTTCAGCCCGGCAATTTCCACGTTCATCGTCGCATCGAATTTAACTTTTTTATTTTCCACGATTATTCCCAGACAATGTCCTTCAGTTCAAATACCGGTCCATCCGCGCAAACACGTTTGTATGTCTTATTCCCAAGCTCATCCTTCACGGCAACAACGCAGCCGACGCACGCGCCGACACCACAGGCCATCCGTTCCTCCAGCGACACCTGGCAGAAATATTCCGCATCCAGCATACCTGACAACGCCCGGATCATCGGCCTTGGGCCGCAGGCATAAATCGCAGTATCCGACGGGTCATATTTCTTAAGGTTCTTTTGGAATGCTTTCGTTACCAGAGATTTGATCCCAGCGGAACCATCATCCGTACAGACAATGATATTGCCGCAGTATTTGTGAATACGATTGAGGCCGACAAGTGTATCCGCCGATTGTGCGCCCAGATAAAAGGTCATGGCATCCGAACTGCGGCAGACTTTCCTGCAAAGATTCTCCGCAAACAATGATAACGGCGCTATGCCAATGCCGCCGGCAATAAAAACAATATTCTTTTTTTGATCATCGATTTGAAAACTGCCGCCAAGCGGACCGGATATTTCAACAAGCGACCCTTTGATCAATCCCGCAAGAATTCCTGTTCCCTTCCCCACTACCCGGAAGAGAAGTTCAATTGCACAGTTAGAACGGCCGCGCTCAAAAGAATAAATGCTGATGGGACGGGGCAGAAATGGATCGTTTAAACCGGCAATACGGATCATGACAAACTGCCCCGGCATTGGTTCAACAAAACCGGAAGGCAGTGTCACCTTCATCAGAAAAAAATCTTTCCGGATTTCCTCGTTGCGGAAAACTTCTCCGATGTAAATATCTTTAGACATGCTGTTCTTCCTGTTGCCCTTCAGCCCACATAACCAGAGCATCCTCACGGGTATCGGTATAGTATTGAGATCGTTTCCCTTTTACTACGAAACCGCATTTCCGGTAAAGATTTATTGCTCCCAGGTTCGATTCGCGAACCTCCAGCGTCTGTCGTTTAATCCCAGCCTGTGCGGCAATTCCATTCATCAGGTTCATCATACTGTATGCAAGCCCCTGCCTTCGGAATTCAGATTTTACGGCAAGATTGTGCAAATGAACTTCATCGGCGACAAACCAGAATATAATGTAGGCAACAATCATTACGTTTCCATTCATCTCGATTTTAACAACCAGGCACTGTGCATGTTCCGTCCTCAGTTCATCCAGAAACATGCCTTCCGTCCACGGCGTAGGAAATGATAAGCGTTCAATGGCCAGGATCTCATGCAAATCCTCTTTTTTCATCAGATCGACGCTGACTTGATGTTGAGTATTTTCAGATGACATGGAAAAATTCCAAAGCGACGGCGACCACTAAAAATATCCCGCAAAAAACGGGAATTGCGCCGCGCAGCTTGATGGTATTGATGGCCACGGCAATGCCCAGCAGAGGCAGGAAATAGTATGTCATAGACAGCATGGCCTTGATTTCTGAAGACAGCCGCGGATAGATCAGGATCGTCAGGTAAATGAGAATAAATTGCAGCGTGACAAGCACAACGATATAAAACGCGAATAATTTAGCCATGCCCAGGCAGGTTGCTCTTTCAATAGCCCGTATATCGAGCCTTTTAGCTGCCTCCAGAGCCTGATCGGAAAGAAGGTTGTTGGATTCGACAATCTTTACATCCATTCTTTTGGCGATAATCCCGAATGGAATAGCAAGCAGAATCGACAGCGCCGTCAGCTCTTTTGAGACGGATCCAAGAGCCTGGCCGGCAAGGATTGCCGTTGAAGCGGCCAGGACGGCTGCGATGGAATCATTGGGGGGAATATAAATGCCTATGGGAATGCGTTCCATCCAGAATAATTCAAGTATCGCTCCGATGATCAATCCGGCATAAGGATTGCCCAGAATGATACCGATGACCGGAGCAATTATGACCGGCCGGCATATCATCGTCTGCATAAAAACACGATCAAGGCAAAGCAGACTGCCGACAAATGATATGAGCATTACTTTGAAAACCATTACCGTACCATCCTGTTCATGGTAATACCTTGCAAAATTCCTTCAGCGCGTCTTTGATATCCACAGCTTTTTCTCTGGGAACCCTCTTCAACTCAACATCAACGCCCTCGTCCTGCAGCAGTTTAAAGATATCCTGAATTTCCGGTTCACATAAAAACACCGACGGAGCGCAGCATACTTTATAATCTTCATGGTGGATATTGCCGATATTGAGTTTTTTAAAATGGAAACCTTTCTGATAAACCTTCAGAGCATCTGCAATCTTGCTGAATAAAACGATGGTCTTTTTGCCGCTGCCCTGGGAATAGACGTAATTGGCGGCAAAATCCTCCACAGAACAGATATTGACTTCAATTTCACTTGGAACGGCCATCCGGATAACCGTTTCGCAGAAAAAATCGCTGGCGGAATTGTCATCAACGACCATGATGCATTTCGCTTCAATAAACGGTACCCAGGCTTCCAGAATCTGGCCGTGAACAAGCCTGTTGTCTACCCTCACAAGAGCAATGTCATAAGATTCCGCCAATTGATCACCCGATCGCTTTTTTACTCAATATCTCACTGGCCAGAGAAATATTCTTTTTTCCGTAATCTTTAATGAAGCAGGCGAATTCATTTAAGGTCATACCTTCTTTTACGTCGGATAACTTCAGCAGCATTGGCAAATTAACGCCTGTAACAACTTCCACCTTCCCTTCTTTCATGAAAGACAGGGATATATTGGATGGTGTCCCGCCAAAAAGATCCGTTAAAATCAGCACACCCTTTCCTTTATCCAGTTTTTTAATCGCGCCCTGGATTTCTTTCTTTAAATCTTCGACGCTTTTGGACTGTTCAACACAAACATGCATCACATCTTTTAGCGTGCCTTTAATCAGCTCCGCCGCTCGGATTAATTCATTTCCCAGATTCCCGTGGGTTGTTATTAGCACACCGATCATGATCTCCCCCCTCTTATTGAAAACGCCTGACGCGTCACAGATGGTTCGCCGACATACCTGCATTCATCTTAATATATCTGCTACCTGTAATTGATTGCCCAATCATTGTCAAGATTTATCGGAGCAGATTCAAAGAAAACCAGAGAGGCTTCTGATAGTGGTACAACATTAATATTATTTGATATTTTCTGAATATCTTTGATCGGATCCGGCCTGTGTCATTGCATCAGGGTTGCAGGACAGTTATTTGCCAGATGGTCCGTTTTCATCCGTTTCCTTCGGAAGACATTTTCATACAGTCCCCTTTCGACACTAATTATCTATGGACAGGATATAATATTCAATTTTCCGCAACGGATAGAGAGACTCCATGATCTTCGTATATCGCTTAAGCTGTTCATCGTACTTTTGCTTGAGGCCCCTCAT
>JBDKUG010000365.1:0-20238 GCA_039679815.1 Smithella sp. | reverse complement strand
ATCGCGCCGACAAGCAGATTGGGTTCACGAGTCCTCAAATCCATGAGTTTTGCCCCTGCAAGAGGCGATTCGTGCGTAATCATGAAGCTGACAAGTTTTACCTCGCCGTCCAGAAAATCAATCACCTCGGAAGCTCCTGGTATCTCTATGAGGCTGAGGATTCTGCTGACCATCAGACTCTGGGTGTTGATGATCAGATCCACTCCAAGGAGGTCCTTACTGAACAGGGATTTTTCCTTAAGGTATTCCTTGTTCCTGACCCGGGCGATTTTTACAACACTGGGATTGAGGCTGCGGGCCAGCAGGCAGGCGATGAGGTTCACCTCGTCACTGTCCGTAGCGGCGGCCAGGAGTTCCGCGTCCTGAATTCCGGCCAGGCGAAGCATGCGGGGGCTGGTTCCCGATCCGAGCAATCCCTGGACATCAATATTTTCACTGATCCGCCGTATCTTTGCCGGATCCTTGTCAATTAATACGACATCCTTTTTTTCGTCGGATAGTTTTTTTGCGATGTGGTATCCGACCTCTCCGGCGCCGATAATGATCACGCGCATCTTGTCCTCCGCTGCGGTTAAACATGAGGCTTTATACAATAGCGTTATACAGTTTCCCGTGGTTGCTGTTCACTGCATGCTGCCTGTCTAAACGGCAGCTCTTTTTAGTTTTTCAGATCATACTTTTTGAGCTTATACCGCAACATCCTCTCCGACATTCCCAGTATATCCGCGGCTTTGGTTTGATTGTCCGATGCCTTGTCCATGGCTTCACTGATCAGATGTTTTTCCAGTTCTTCAAGCGATTCTCTGAGGGATCCTGATGATTTATTTTTGGATGGATATTCAAGGTCATCGCTTTTAAAGGGGATGTCGTTTACGGTGATATACTCGTCCCGGGCGATGACGACGGCCCGCTCCATGATATTGACCAGTTCCCGGACATTGCCCGGATAGTCGTACTTCAAAAGCAGATCACGGGCTTCCGCGGTTATGCCCTTGATGTCTTTTGTGTTTTCTCTGGCAAATTTATCCATGAAATGATCAATCAGTGCGGGCAGGTCTTCTTTCCTGTCTCTCAGCGGCGGGAGTGACATGGTCACCACTTTAAGCCGATAAAAAAGATCTTCCCGGAAGATTCCTTCTTTTACCTGAACGTCCAGATCGCGATTGGTTGCGCTGATAATGCGCACGTCCACGGAGATATTGACATTGCTGCCCAGGCGGGAAATTTCCCTTTCCTGCAGGAACCGTAGCAATTTAACCTGAATGGCCGGGCTCAACTCCCCGATCTCATCAAGGAAGAGCGTACCGCCGTCCGCTTCTTCAAACCGGCCGATCCGCCGCGAGCTTGCACCGGTGTACGCGCCTTTTTCATGGCCGAATAATTCACTCTCCAGCAGATTTTCCTGCAGGGCGCCGCAATTCACCACGATAATCTGTTTATGAGCACGCGGGCTTAATTGATGGATCAGACGCGCCAGAAGTTCCTTGCCGGTTCCGCTTTCACCCTGGATCAGCACGGAAGCCCTGCTGGCCGCAACCCGGCTTGCCATGTTGATCAGTTCCACCATTTGAGCACTTTTGTAAATGATCTTTTCGGTGGTGACGCCCTGTTTGCCCAGTTCCTGTTTAAGGAGTTCATTTTCCCTGATGAGCCCGCGGCGCTCCGTTACCCGATCCACCAGAATCAACAATTCGTCCAGTTCCACGGGTTTTGTAATATAGTCGATGGCGCCGACCTTGATAGCTTCCACGGCTGTTTCGATGGTCCCGTAAGCGGTGATGATGACGACGTCGATTTCATGGTTGATTCTTTTTACTTCCTTGAGGACCTCCATGCCGTCCATGCCCGGCATTTTGTAATCCAGCAGAATCAAATCAAATTGATTTTCCGCAACCATTCTGACGCCGGTTTCACCGTTATCGGCTTCCATGACCTGGTGACCTTCTTTGATTAGAAAATCACGAAGCGTTTCTCTCTGTGAACGGCCGTCTTCGACGATCAGAATATTCAATTTCCGCATTGATCATTGTCCTTAAACGTTCTCAGGTTTTTTCGATGATTTTTTCACGCGGCAGAATGATTTCAAAAGTGGTTCCTAAACCTTTGCCGCTGATAACACGAACATCTCCTCCATGGCCGCGGATAATTTCCATGGCCAAAGGAATTCCCAGCCCCAGGCCTTTTTCCTTGGTTGTATATTCCGGGCTGAAGATTTTTTCGATCTCTTCCCCCGTCATGCCGCAGCCTGTGTCGGTGATGCTGACCAGGACATAATTTTTACTTTCTTTTGCCACCGTAATAGAAATCTTGCCCTGATCCGCAATGGATTCCATGGCGTTTTTGATGAAGTTCCAAAATGCCTGCTGGAGTTTATTGATGTCCATGGGAATAACGGCAGGATTTAAATTCCATGCTGTTTCTATGGTAATGCCCCGTGATTTAACTTCTTCAGACATCAGACTGACAATTTTTTGCAAAACTTCAGTGACGGAAAAATCGCTCAGCTCCAGCCGCCTGCTTTTTGAGAAGGAAAGAACTTCTTCAATAATGCCGTTGAGACGTCGTATTTCATCGCGTATTACACCGGAAAGATTCTGAAATTCCCGGGCTTGCGCTTCGTCGGATGGCAGAAAATCCCTTTTTAACCGCTGTGTTGCCATGCTGATGGCGTTTAGCGGGTTGCGGATTTCGTGTGCCACGCCGGCTGCCAGCTGGCCCAGTGAGGAAAGACGTTCGGCTTTTTCCAGACGGCGCTCCATTTCGATAATGCCGGCCAGATGGCGATTTTGATCATGAAAGAGAAGCCACATGGACAAAAGGGCAATAACGACCACCAGCAGCATGAAAACAAAAATGTTCCTTTGATTTTCAGCAATAATTTTATCCATTGAACCGCGTTCCAGCCCGATGCGGACAATGCCTGCGGCTTTTTTGTCCAGTGTAAAGGGGGCTATCACATCAAGGATATTCTTACCCTGAACGTCCACTTTTCTGCTGATGATTTTTTTTGTGCCGTTGAGGATTTCCGGCTGGTCAACATTAAGATCGCTTAATCCTTCGGGCAATTGCCCGATTTTTCCAAGCATTTTCTTCTTATCATTGAAGATTTGCAGGTAAACCATGCCGTGGCCTTCACCCATATTGCTGATTCCCCGTTCCACGGCAACTTTCATGCTCCAGTATTTAAGGCCTTCTTTATCCAGATTGATCACAATGGTTCCGCTGTTGTCTTTGCGCCTCAGCGCAACAAATCCGATGCCATGAGATACACGGATTTTTTCCAGCAGCTCGATGGTTTTTGCCTTGCGTCCGTTTACATACAGATCTTTTTCGTTCAGGATATTGGGGTTGAGGGGGTTGCTTTGAAAAACCGCGTTTCCCTCCCTGTTGAGGATACCCACATACCAGAGATTGTTGTCTGCCGCAAATTGCTGGAGATAGGCATGACTGACCAATTTTTTCTTCCACTGCTCATCGATTTTTTGTCCCAGCGCCGTGATCGCTTCCAAAACCAGTTTTTTTGAATAGTCGGATTCTTGCTGTCGGGCTGTTTTGGTCTGCGTCGGGATTTTCCCCGGCATTGCCACAATGCTTTTCAGATTATCTTCCGTCAGCCGCTGTAAAACGCTTACGGTGGCGAGTGCCTGATCCTGCAGGAATCCGACCAGGTTGTTTTCACTGCGCCTCAAATCAAGGAATCCCATAACGAGAATCAGGAAAACCAATATCGCCGAAACGATAGCCACGGCCAGCGGCTGCAGAAAACTGCCGTTATACGGGCTGCCGCGCCTGACGATGGTTTCTTTTTTTCTGAAAATATTCATAATATTATATATATCCGTGCCTATTGGCGACGACTTTTTATTTGCCGGTTATCTTAAGCTATTCGCAGAAAATGTCAATGATAATTACCGGGAAGGTCGACATTTTTGTCGAAAGGTGGGCAAAGAGTGGCGTTTGGTTATATTGCTGTTATTATTGAGATTAATTTTTTTGAAAACCGATAATCCGACATTTATTGCCGAAAAATCATTGCCGTCAAACACTGGAGAGAGAAGAGTATATTAAGTATATCTTTTTTATATCAACTACTTATGTATTTTATGGAAATGTTGGCACAATATCTGCTTTATAAATAGGCAAAAGATATTTAGCCTCGACTAAAACAATTACGGGCATGATTAGCCGACGGCAAAATAACCATTGAAGGTATTCAGGCCTTCACTCTTCTCTCCTAAGGGGGGCTCTAACCAGGCCCCCCATTTTTTGTCATTTTTTCTCTTTGTCATTTTTCTGACGCCTCCAGGCGTTGACTCTTTCTTTAATCGTTTTTTCAAAACCGGCATCTGTCGGTTCATAAAGAACTTGCCCCTGAAGTTTTTCCGGGAGATATTCCTGGGAAACAAAAGCGTCCTGATAATCGTGCGCGTATTTGTAGCCTTTGCCGTACTCCAGCTCTTTCATTAATTTTGTCGGCGCGTTACGGATGTGAAGCGGTACGGGGAGATATCCGGTTTTGTTGATCATTTCCTTTGTCTGGCCAAAACCTATGTATAGTGAATTGCTTTTGGGCGCGGTGGCCAGATAGACAGCCGCCTGTGCCAGGGCCAGCTCACCTTCCGGCGGACCGATAAAATGAAATGCCTGCTGGGCGGCCATAGTCAGCATAAGCGCGTGGGGATCGGCATTGCCGATGTCCTCGGAGGCGAATCGGACCATGCGGCGCAAAATATAGAAAGGGTCTTCTCCGGCGTTCAGCATTCGTCCCAGCCAGTAAAGTGTTGCGTCCGGGTCGCTCCCGCGCATGCTTTTATGGAAAGCGGAGATCAGATTATAATGCTCTTCGCCATCCTTGTCGTAAAGGAGGGATTTTTTCAGCAGGACTTCCTGTACGGACTGGCTTGATATCTTTCTTGTTTCCGGAGGCAGACCCTGAACCATCGAGGCAGCGGCTTCAAGGTTGTTGAGCGCGGTGCGGGCATCCCCGTCGGAAATCCGGATAATGAATTGAATGGCTTCATCGTCGGCTTGCATTGCAAATTTTCCAAGTCCCCTTTGCTCGTCGGAAAGGGCGCGCTTCAGAATGACGGCCAGATCTTCTTCCGTGAACTGCTTGAGGAGCATGACGCGTGTTCTTGAAAGCAGGGGAGCAATGACTTCAAAAGACGGGTTTTCCGTTGTGGCACCGATCAGGGTAATAAGACCGCTTTCCACATGCGGAAGAAAGGCATCCTGCTGCGCTTTATTGAAACGGTGAATTTCATCGACAAAAAGAATGGTCTTTTGCTTTTTGGCTTCCCAGAGGTCTCTGGCGTCGTCAATGACGGAGCGGATTTCCTTGACGCCTGAAAGAACCGCTGAAAAACTGACAAAGTTTGCTTTTGTTTCATTGGCTAAAATGCGTGCCAGGGTTGTTTTACCCGATCCGGGCGGCCCCCAGAAGATCATTGAAAATAATTTATCTTCCGCGATGGCGCGTCTGAGCAATGTGTCTTCACCGGTCAGATGCGACTGGCCTACATAGTCGGCAAGTTTCTGAGGCCTCATTTTCTCCGCCAGCGGCGCGGTGTCCAGGGCATCGCTTTGGGTTCCCAGACTGAACAAATCCAGATTCTTCATGGTTGCCTCTTCGATTTCTCAATAATTTCAATTAAACTGACTACTTTATTCCCAGGCTGCGCGCTCGTAAAGCGCATCCATTCATCCCCGGTCAGCCGATCTATGATAAAGGATGCCACATCGAAAGATCTGGACCAGCATTGGATAATCCTTGCACAGGGCAGGTCTCCTGCTTCACGCAGACAGTAGGCAAAGGTCATTTCATCGCCCAGTTTCGGGCAACGGATTAATTTATGGTCGTATGCGGTGCTCATTCGGACGCCAGCTTGACGAAAAAAAGAAAAGCCGTCAAGAAATATATTTTCCTGACGGCTTGTAAAAAAAAAATCAACAGCTCTCTTTAAGGTTTGGGGAAATCCTTAATGGCGTTCAACGCACGGTCAATTTCATGATCCGGCAATTCGTAGGCTTCCAGTTTTCCGGCGAAGAAGGCGTCATAAGCCGCCAGATCCACCAATCCATGACCGCTCCAGTTAAAGAGGATCACTTTTTCTTTGCCCTCTTCTTTGGCTCGTATCGCTTCATCGACGACAGCCGCCAGGACGTGATTGGTTTCCGGCGCGGGGATGAAGCCTTCCGAACGTGCCCATTTAACACCGGCGTCAAACGTCTTCAACTGGTCATAGGCTCTGGGTTCAATGAATTTTTCCCGGACAAGATGGCTGACAATGGGGGCCATGCCGTGGTAACGCAGTCCGCCCGCGTGAATCGGCGCAGGGACATAATCGTGACCCAGTGTGTACATGGGCAGCAAAGGAGTTGTTTTGGCCAGATCGCCGAAGTCATAGGCGAATGGCCCTTTGGTCATACTGGGGCAGGAAGTGGGTTCCGCGCCGACGATATTCACCTTTTTGCCATTGAATTTATCATTCAGGAATGGCGCTGCGATACCTGCAAAATTACTGCCGCCGCCGCAGCAGCCCATAACGACATCGGGGTAGATCCCGAGCTTCTGCATCTGCTTTTGCGCCTCCAGTCCGATAATCGACTGATAAATCAGCACATGATTCAACACGCTGCCCAGTGCGTATTTGGTATCTTTACTGTTCACTGCATCTTCGATGGCTTCGCTGATAGCGATGCCCAGGGAGCCCGGAGAATCGGGATGTTCTGCCAGAACATTGCGGCCGGCCTGAGTAAGGTTGCTGGGACTGGGAATGCATTCCGCGCCCCAGGTGTTCATCATCATACGGCGGTAGGGTTTTTGTTCATAGCTGACCTTGACCATGTAAACTCGGCATACCAGGTCAAACATTTTACAGGCCATGGCCAGAGCGCTTCCCCACTGGCCGGCTCCGGTTTCCGTCGTGATGCGCTTGGTTCCCGCCACCTTATTGTAATACGCCAGAGGAATAGCTGCGTTAGGTTTGTGCGAACCGGCGGGGCTGACGCCTTCATTTTTATAATAAATCTGAACAGGGCAGCCGAGCAGCTTTTCGAAGTTACGGGCACGGTAAAGAGGAGACGGACGCCACAGCAGATACTTTTGCAGGACTTCATCGGGGATATCAATCCACCGTTGGGTAGAGGCTTCATGCTCAATGATGTTCATTGGGAAAATGGCTGCCAGATCGTCAGGGGTGACCGGTTGGCCTGTGCCGGGATGCAGCGGCGGTTTCATCGGTGTGGGCAAATCAGCCATAACATTGTACCATTGCTTCGGTATTTCGTGATCTTCCAGTAATACTTTGACCTGTTCCATATGCGTTCTCCTTAATAAAGAATTTATGCTGCGTTGCCGTCCTGCAGACGTTTTTGCATGACTGTTTTGAGGCTAAAAAAAATGCCATGGAGCTTTTCTTCCCACGGCATTTCAATACGTCTGCAAGTCATGGGAAGGAGCTTTCCTGCCCATGCTCAATAATGAAAGAGCTTACGGGCAGACACGTTTCGTCTGCCACCACCAGTTTTTGTTTGAAAGAATATTCAGCACGGACTGCAATCAACTTTCCAGTTACTGGACTTTTGCCTAACACAGCCGCGAAAGCCTTGTCAAGGCGAAATTAAATAAAGAGGTTCGATATGTGCACATATCTTCCATATTGGCCGCAAAGCGAAAGGCTCTTATCTTCTGTCAGGGTAAACCGGGAGGCGTCCTCAGTCTTTCCTCTGGCTCAATTCCAGCAGAATGCCGCCGGTGGATTTGGGGTGGACAAAAGCGATTTTCGCGCCGCCTGCGCCGTAGCGCGGTTTTTCGTCAATCAGTCGGACACCTTTTGCCTTGAGTTCGCCCAGCGCCGCTTCAATATTATCGACTCGCAGTGCCAGGTGCTGGATGCCTTCCCCGTTTTTTTCAATATATCTGGCGATGGGTCCGTCGGGTGATGTGGATTCCAGTAATTCTATTTCCGAATCCCCTACCGGGAAAAAGGAAACCTTCACTTTCTGTTCGGCCACCACTTCTGAGCCGGTCGATTGAATGCCGAGCATTTCATAAAACCTGGCGCTTTGGGCCAGATTCTTCACAGCAATTCCAATGTGATCAACTTTCAAAACGTTCATGATTAAAATCTCCTTATATTCTATTGTTACTTATTTCGTGCTTCGTTCAGGAAAGTGTTTGCCTTAAACTTTACTGTTTGCGAGTGACTGTTTAAGAGCCAATCGGGAATGTGCTACAGGGAAACCAGGCGTGCTCTCCACTCTGCTTTATCCCTTATCCTTTTGCCTTGAACCTTGAACTCTAGAACTTCTGTCCTTTCAAACAATCCAACACCCGTGCGGCGGCTGTGGTTGGTGTGACGATGCCCGCTTCAAAATCCTTGATCGAGTCAGCGAGAATTATTGCAGCGGGACTTTCGTAAAACCACTCCTGCATACCTTCACGTACCATAAATTTTAACCATTCCCGGTCCTGTTCTTTTCTCTTTTTTTGCAGGTCACCGCTTGCTGCCATTTTTTCACGATGATCGAGTATGATTTTTAAAATGTTATCCAGTCCCGCCGTCGTAATGGAACTGCATGTCACAACCGGTGGCGACCAGCTGTGGCAGGTTGATGAAAGAAGATGAAAAGCCGTTTCATACTGGCGGCGTGCAATTCCGGCCCGTTCAATGTTGTCGCCGTCGGCTTTATTGATCGCCACAGCATCGGCCAGTTCCAGAACCCCTTTCTTCATACCCTGCAATTCATCACCGCCCCCGGCGATCATCAGCACCAGAAAAAAATCGACCATGGAAGCAACCGTTACCTCCGATTGTCCCACGCCGACGGTTTCAATCAGGACCGCTTCAAAACCTCCTGCTTCACACACCAGCATTGTTTCACGCGTTTTTCGCGCAACGCCACCCAGTGTTTTCCCCGAAGGGGAGGGGCGGATAAAAGCCTTTTCATTGATCGCCAGTTTTTCCATCCGGGTTTTGTCGGCCAGAATGCTGCCGCCTGTTTTTGGCGAACTGGGATCGACTGCCAGGACGGCAACCCTGTAACCTTTGCTGGTCAGCATCGTTCCGAAGCTTTCGATAAAAGTACTTTTGCCCGCGCCCGGCAGTCCCGTGATGCCAATGCGCAGCGCCTTGCCCGTGTATGGCATCAGCGCATCCAGAATTTGCCTGGATAATTCCTGATCGGCAGGCAAAGCGCTTTCAACCAGGGTGATTGTTTTAGCCAGCATCCGCCGGTCACAGTTTAGAACCCCTTGAATATAGGGATGTAAATCCCTTTCTCCTTTTGTCATGTCATATCCAGCCTTTTGTTTTTCCAGTGGATTCTTATTTCCCGGAAAAAGTCATATTTCGTGACGTTATGTTCAGTCCACTTGAAATTATACCGAAGGGCTGTAATACAGGCAATGGATATTTTAGAAGTGACGGGGGAGAGGATAGGATGGATTCGTTGAATAGAAAATGGCAGACGGCAATTATTTTCCGATTTTTGTCTGTATTCTTTCCTGATATTCTTTGATTTCGTGGCGCAGAATGTCCAGATCGGCAATGCGCTCGTCAAGTCTTTTCAAGTGATTGCCCAGGAGCTCCAGAAGCCTTTTGAGAACTTTTTCATTGGATTTTTCATACGTCCACATGGCTTCGAGTTCCTGCATTTCGGAAAGCGTCATGCCCATGATCTTGAGGCGCTTGATCAGTTTCAGACGCCTGAGATCAGCTTCCGTATAAATTCTGCGGCCTCCCTCAACACGTTTGATGGAATTGAGCAGGCCGATTTCTTCATAGTAGCGGATGGTCCGCTGGCTCATGTCCAGAATTCTGGCAAGTTCGCCGATGGATGTAAATTCACCGTTCATGATGGTTCCTGTTATAAAAATATTTGACGGGGCACGCCACAGCGTGCCCCGTCTGTGCTTATGATGCGCTGTAAGCTTCTTTCAGCTCGCGCTTTAATATTTTCCCGGACGGATTCTTGGAAAGTTTATCGGCGATAAATATTTTCTTCGGGCATTTAAACCCGGCCAGGTTGCTCTTGCAATAATTGATAATTTCCTTTTCGTCAAGAGAGGCTCCTTTTTTGGGGACAACCACGGCCGCCACGATTTCAATCCATTTCGGATCGGGCAGTCCGACAACCGCCAGTTCCTCGATGCCCGGATACCGGTAAAGCACCTCTTCGACCTCGCGGGAAGCCACGTTTTCGCCACCCGTCTTGATCATGTCTTTTTTACGGTCCACGACATACAGGTAGCCGTCATTGTCAAAGCGGCCCAGATCGCCGCTGTGAAACCAGCCGAACTGGAATGCGTCGGCGGTTTTTTCCGGATCATTGAGATAGCCGGTCATGACATGGCCGGACCGATGAACGATTTCTCCTACGGTTCCGACGGGGACGAATTTTCCGTCATCATCCATCAGCCGGGTTTCTACGTTCAGAACCGGTTGTCCCGCGGAGCCCGGTTTCAAAAGCTGATCTTCCGGCTTTAAGATGGTGGCCACCGGTCCCATCTCGGTCTGGCCGTAGTAATTCCAGAGTTTCAGGTTGCGAAACGTAACGGACAACTGCTTGATGATCTCTACCGGCATGATGCTGGCGCCGTATGCGGCTTTTTTCAGGCTGGCGTGGTTATAGTTTTTAAATTCCGGATGATTCAAAATCCCGATCCATACCGTGGGCGGGGCGAACATATGGGTGATCTGATACTTTTCAATGAGTTTGATCATCTCCAGGGGATCCGCCTTGTGCATAATGACATTCGTTGCCCCGATATACAGATAGGGCATGAGGAAGCAGTGGAGCTGGGCGCAATGGAACAGGGGCAGAGCATGAAGGCTGACATCGTAGGTGTCGTACTGGCCGTCGAATATACAGCTGTGATACTGAGACATGAGCGCCCGGTGCGAGAGCATCGCGCCTTTGGGTTTGGACTCCGTTCCGCTGGTGTAGGGAATTTGCACGATATCTTCCGCGCTCACCTCCACCTGCGGCTCGTCATAGGCCATCGTTTCCATTTCCGCAATCATGTCGAAAAAGCCTTCCGGGACACTGGATTCCGCCAGAGGGATAAATCCCCATTTTTCAACGGTGGAAAATTTGTCCTGGTCCTTGGCGATAATCGGGTAGAGGATATCCTCCACAATGAAGATCCGGGACCCCGAATGATTGATGATGTAGGCGATTTCCTCGGCGTTGAGCATGTAATTGATAGGCACCTGGATCGCGCCGATTTTGGCAAGGCCGATCATGCTGATGGGATAATAGTGGGAGTTGTATGCGTAGACAGCCACCCGGTCCCCTTTTTTAATTCCGTAGCTGGTCATCAGGTTGGCAAAACGTCTTGCCTCCCGTTCCAGATCGTAAAATGACAGTTTAAGGTCGCGGAAAATGATTGCGGTTTTATCGCCGTATTTCGTTGCGGCTCTGCGGGCCATGTCTCCGATGGTGTCGCGGTTGATGATATTAGACATATCTTTGCCTTTCTTTTTATAAGGTGCAAGGTGCAAGGTTCAGGGTCCAAGGTTCAAGGTGAAAGTTGTTTGCTAATATCGTCATTTCTCGCGAATGCGGGAATCCAGTCATGAAAAAAGCCGGCGGCTACCTTATAACCTTGATTCTTGAACCTTTGGCCTTTAGCCTTCTTTGTACTTCTTCTCGAAAATTTCCTTCATTTTAAACTTCTGGATTTTTCCGCTGGCCGTCATGGGGTAGCTGTCAACAAATTCCCAGTATTTCGGAATTTTATGACGCGCGATTTTGCCTTTGCAGAATTCAATGAATTCGTCGGCTGTCGCCGTCTGTCCGTTTTTCAACTGAATAGCCGCCAGCACCTGTTCACCGTATTTCTTGTCAGGTATGCCGACGACCTGGACATTGACAACCTTCGGATGCGTGAAGAGAAATTCTTCCAGCTCACGTGGATAAATGTTTTCACCGCCCCGGATGATCATGTCTTTGATCCGGCCGGTTATTTTATAATAACCGTTTTTGTCCACGACTCCCAGGTCGCCTGTGTGCAGCCAGCCGTCCTTGTCAATGGTGTTCGTCGTGGCTTCGGGCATTTTGTAGTATCCCTTCATCACGCAGGCGCTGCGGGTCACGATTTCGCCCTGCGTGTCAGGAGGTAAATCTTTGCCGCTTTCCGGGTCGATAATTTTGCCTTCGATATCCGGCAGCAGACGGCCGACGGTGGCAACGCGCAGTTCCGCCGGATCGTCGCGCCGCGTCATCGTCATGACCGGCGAAGATTCCGTCTGGCCGAAGGCGATAACGATTTCGGAGCAGTGCATTTTCGTTATCACCTGTTTCATCGCTTCCACAGGGCAGGGCGCTCCCGCCATAATACCGGTGCGCAGGGACGTCAGATCGTAACGGTCGAATTCGGGATGATTCAGGATGGTGACAAACATTGTCGGGACACCGTTGACAGCCGTACATTTTTCTTTGGCCATCATTTGCAGTGCTTTGAGCGGATCGAAGTATTCCAGAAGCACCATTTTCGATCCGTGATAGACGCAGTTGAGAGTGCTCATGACGCAGCCGAAGCAGTGAAAGACGGGGACCTGAATCAGCAGACTGTCCTTTTCGGTCATCCCCATCACATCCCCGACCATCCGTCCGTTGTTGACGATGTTATGATGCGTCAGCATGACGCCTTTGGGAAAGCCGGTTGTCCCGGAAGTGTACTGCATATTGATCACGTCATTGTCGGACAGAGACTTCATCCGCTCATCCAGCGACGCCTCGGAAACGCTCTCTCCCATTTTGATTAGATCGGAAAATTTAAACATGCCGGGCGTGTTTTGTCTCTTGCCGATATAGACAAGGTTTTTCAGAAGAGGAAGTTTGGAGGAAATGAGTTTTCCCGGCTGCTGATCGTTAAGCTCCGGAAGAATGCGGCCTACCGTGTCATAAAAACTGGTATCACGATACGCGCCGATAAGAAACAAAGTGGTGGAATCGGATTGCTTGAGAATATATTCCAGTTCATGCGTCTGGTAATTGGTGTTGATCGTGACCAGAACAGCGCCGACCATTCCCAGTGCGTACTGAAGATATATCCATTCCGGGACATTGGTCGTCCATACGGAAACGTGATCGCCGCGCTTGACGCCAAGCGCCATCAGCCCTCTGGCCGTCTTTCGGCATTGATCATATAACTGGGAATAATTAAGGCGGATATTGAATTCGGGAGCAACGAGCGCCGGATGATCAGGGAAGCGGCCGGCGGTGTCTTTAATCACTTCTCCCATCGTTTTGCTTACAAAATCGGACATATGATGCACCTCGCCATAAATTGGAATCTCAATTAAGTGCAATTTAAAACCACTTAACGTAAACTGGGTTACGTATAACCGATTTCTTTTTATTCTGTCAATTAATTTTTTCAGAACCTGTCAAATCAAAGCTCTTTGCGTTTTTAGCGTCGGGACGGTTTTGTTGATAGTTGAATATAATCAATATTATGGATGAGGCTGCATTCTTTCTGAATATCAGCATTTCAGGATCATTCCAATTTAGAACGGGTTAGACTCCCGCGTACAGGGAAAGTCAACCCTTGTTTATGGGGATTCAGATTTCCGGCCTTTTGTCAAACCATGGCGCTGCCCGCTCGAGTTGTCCGCCAAGCTGCAGCAGAAGGGATTCTTCAGCGAATCGGCCCATGAATTGCACGCCGCAGGGCAGTCCTTCTTTGCTCCAGTGGAGCGGCACGGACATGGCTGGTTGTCCCGTGAAGTTGGCCAGTTGGGTAAAGGGCATCTTGGAAAGGCTTTTGGTGGCCATTACGTCGGCGATGCCGGAGGCCTTCAGCAGCCCTCCCATGTTCAGCGAGTTAATGATTTTCATGAAAAACTGTTCGGATGGCTTCTGTTTCATCTCACCGATCCGCGGGGGAAGAGAGGCGATGGTCGGCGTCAGATACAGATCGTATTTTTCATGGAATTTCGCCATGTGGCGTGAAAAAGTATTCCACTGACGACGGGCAAGGACAAAATCCCCTGCGGAAAAGGCCTTCCCCAGTAAATTCAAAGCCCAGGTGGTACCCTCCGTGTCATGGTGGTTGAGCGGCCTGCCGACGACGCTTTTGAGCTCTTCAATATCCGCAGCGACTTCCCCGAAATAAAGCATGAAATAACAGCGGGCCACAGCTTCACCGTCAATGTCGGGGCTGGCCCCTTCAACAATATGTCCGAGGCTCTCCAGAAGTTTTGCCGCATCCTGCACAGCCTGAATACACGCGGGATCCACATTGGCTTTTAAAGGCGACTGGACTGTATAGCCGATTCTCAACGGTCTCGGGTCTTGCCCCGCGTCTTCCAGGAAAGGTCTCTCCGGCGTGGGAAGAAGACAGGGTGCTCCCGGGTCTGCGCCATGGGTTGCGTCGAGTATGGCGGCCGTATCACGCACCGAGCGGCTGATCACGCCTTCCACTTCCGCCCCCTGCCAGATTTCCCCCGATTCGGGTCCCAGCGGGTTGCGTCCGCGTGTCGGCTTCAGTCCGAACAGTCCGCAGCAAGATGATGGAATGCGGATGGAACCGCCCCCGTCGCCGCCAGAGGCAAGCGGGACAATGCCTGCGGCTACCGCTGCTCCGGAACCACCGCTGGAGCCGCCGGGTGTACGATCGAGATTCCAGGGATTGCGTGTCGGACCGTGCAGTTCGGGTTCTGTAATTCCCATCAGTCCGAATTCCGGTGTGTTCGTTTTTCCCAGGACAATCAGTCCGGATGCTTTGTAGCGCCTGGCCATTTCGCTGTCCTGTGTCGGGACATAGTTGCGGCAGGCTTTGCTCCCCTTGGTCATGGGGACGCCCGCTATGGCGGAAACAAGATCCTTGCATAAAAAAGGCACGCCGGAGAAGGGACCCTGTGGGATCGGTCCCCTGGCTGCTGCCCGGGCTGCATCATCCATGCGGTAAATGACCGCGTTGATCTTTGGGTTGATGCGGTCCATGCGCAGGATCGCCTCTTCACATAATTCCAATGCGGTGACTTCCTTTTTTCTGACCAGTTCAGCCAGCCCCAGGCCATCGTATTTTTCGTAGTCGCTGAATCCCGGCATGTTTTCCCTCCCCCACGTTGTTGTTTTTTCCCCGTCAATTTAAGAATTAGATCGTTACCGGTTATTGTAATGATGAAGAAAATTGCCGCTGCAAAAGTGAAGACGTAAAATACTGTAAAAGTATATTAGCGAAAGTGTAACGAAGTCAAGGATATTTGTCTTCAGAAGAGAAACAGGCATAACCGCTAGGAATTCTTGTCTTTTCCCGGAAGAAAAATACGCTCAATGCGGCGGAAGTCGATTTTACCGGTAGCGGTTCGGTTAATGGAGGAAACAATTTTAATACGGCGGGGCATGGCAAAAGGTTCAAGCTTTTCCAGGATCATTTTTCTGAGCTGCACTTCCGTCAGTTCGCAGGCTACCAGGGCAGCGATCACGCTTTCCCGTCCTTTGTCCGCGGGCAGCGCAATGACCACAGCATCACGTACGGTGGGCAGCGTCTGGATTTTGTTCTGGACTTCGAGAAGATCAACCCGTTTGCCGGCTACTTTGACAATGCCGTCAGCCCGTCCCAGAAGCAGAAAACGATCATTTTTATCCGGCTGGACTTCATCGCCTGTCACGCAAAATCCTTCCCTGTCTTTTTCCATTTCAATGGATATAAAATCGGAGCGCACGGCGAGCCGTTTTCCCGACAATCGCCAGGAAACGACGTCGGCAGGCTTCCAGGCGTCTGTATTTTCGCTTACACTGCGCGAGGCAATGCCGCCTGTTTCCGTTGACCCATAGATTTCATTGATGCCCAGACCGGTTTTTTTCAGGAAATGCGTTGCGTCAGAACGATTCAAAACGCCCGAAGAGGAAAAAGCGATTCTCAGCGACGGCACGGACAGATTATCAACTTTCAAGGACCGGTAGTGAATCGGTACGCTAACCAGCACGGTGGCCTTGTGCCGGTTGATGACGGATATGATTTCCTGCGGAAATGTATAAATTTCCGGCAGCACACGGGCATGGGCCAGAAACGGAGTCAGGATGGAAAAGAGAAGTCCGTAAATGTGGTAGGGTGGAACGGTTGCGATAAAAAGGTCTTTTGACGAAAGACCGAATTTATCCCGCAGGTAGATGGCTTCAGCCAGCAGGTTGCGCGGCGATTTAGACCAGACTTTGGGCTTGCCGGTTGAACCGCCGGTGAAGAGTTTTAAAAAAGGCTTATCGGGGTCGCGCATGTTTTCAGGATTTACATTGCCGGGATTTCCTCTCGAAGGGGTGATGATCTCGATGCCGGGTATCTCTTCGGGATGATCGGAAATGGCAAAATCAAAACCGACTGCGTCGTACATCTCCGCCAGGGCATGCGAAGAAAGAGAATGAGGCAGAATTAACTTGCAGGCACCGGAAAGCGAAGCCAGAACGGAAGCGGCAATCACCGCCTTGTTTTCCGTGCACAGGCAGACAGACTTTTCCGTGCCGCGCTTTGTTAAGGTTTTTTTCAAACCGGCTGCCAGCTCAAAAATCTCACCATAGGTATATCCGCCGTAAGTAAACTCTTTCCGGCAGAGCGTCTTTGAAGGGGCCAGGATATTTTTATAGGCGCTGAGAAAATGGTCTTTTGTTTCTATGGTCATATTGATGATAATTAATGATTAATAATTATTTTTTTGCTTATCTATAAGAAACAGGGGGAAAAAGCAATACAGGTTTTTTTAAGAAAAATCGAACCCCGAATGCCCGGCTGCCTGATGCCGGATGATTCATGATGTTTTTTGTTGACTTCTGCGCTATTTTCTCATTAATTCAAATAAAAAAGAGGTCAAATAATGATTATCGATATCGAATCATTGATTCCGCATCGTGAACCGATTAAAGTCATCACGGAGATCCTGGAGATCACGGAACATGGCGGCAGTTCCACAGCCGTTGTCAATCAGGACTGGCCTCTCTGCGACGGTCAGACAGTCAATTCAATTGTTTTAATTGAAGCCATCGCCCAGACATCCGCGGCGGTGGAAGGTTATAAAGGGAAAGTAAGCGGCAAGGATCCTATCAAGGGTTGGCTGGTCGGCATCAAGTCCGCGGAATTCAACACGGACAGAGTTGCCCTGGACACCCGGATTACCGTAATTGTTAAAAATATGAATGCGTTTGAGAGTTACGCTGTGATCGAGGGTGTGGTAAAAGCAGGAGATGATCTGCTGCTGACGGCAGTTCTTCAGGCCGTGCGGTTGAACGATGAAGCATAAAATTCACACACAAGGAGCTTGATTCAATAATGGAAGAAAGAAAAATAGCAATTGTGACAGGGGCCAGCAGGGGGATCGGTCGTGCGACGGCTGTTGAACTGGCAAAGACCGGTTACTATGTGGTGATCAATTATAACTCCAGCGAGGCGGCGGCTGCTGAAACGCTGGCGCAGGTTCAGGCCGCGGGTTCTGAAGGTGAAATACAAAAATTTGACGTGGCCAATGCGGAAGAAGTCAAGGAAGCCCTGGCAGGGATCGTCGGGGAACATAAGAGAATTGATGTTCTGGTCAATAATGCCGGCGTCACCGCCGACGGACTGTTCCTGATGATGGGGGAAGAAGAATGGCACAAGGTTATCGATACCATTCTAAATGGATTCTATAATGTGACCAAACCGGTCCTGCGCGAAATGGTCAGGCGCAAACGCGGTGCGATTGTATCCGTCTCTTCCATATCGGCCATGATGCCCAACCGGGGCCAGGCAAATTACGCTGCGGCAAAGGCCGGCATCATTGCCGCCACGCGCTCGATGTGCAAGGAAGTGGCGCGTTTCGGCATTCGGGCCAATGTGGTTGCGCCGGGACCTGTTGACACGGACATGCTCAGTACCATGCCGGTCGATGAAAATACAATTAAAAGCATGATCCCGATGGCCCGTGTCGGGAAACCCGAAGAAGTTGCCCGAGTGATCCGCTTTTTATGCTCCGACGACGCGTCCTATATCACAGGACAGGTGATTGGCATTAACGGAGGGATGTTCTGAAAATGATACGGTACTCCTGTGCGAAGCCAATATGCCTGGTTTTGTTTGTTTTGATCGTACTTCCGGCCGTGAGCGTCCAGGCAGATGATTTTGCCAGACTGCGCAAGGATTCGGCCCGCATTTCGACCATAACGGCCGATTTTGTGCAAAAGAAGTCCATGAAGATTCTGTCCAAGCCGCTTGTCTCTGAAGGGAAGTTTTATTATGCCGCTCCGGATTCCATTCGCTGGGAATACAGTAAGCCTTTAAAGAGTGTTGTTATTTCCGGCAAGGGAAGCACGAAACGCTATATTGCCTCAGGCGGCAGAATGGTTGAAGATAAAACCGGAGGCGCGCAGGCGATGCAGATTGTTCTTGGCGATGTTGCGGGCTGGATGAACGGCAGGTTTGATTCCAACCCGGCCTTTACCGCCGCCCTCAGGGAGGGAACCGATCCGCTGATCACGATGACACCAAAAGGTAAAAACATGACCGGCATGATCGAAAAAATTGAGATCACGATTTCCCGAAAAGACGCGTCCGTCAAATCGGTGAGGATTGTGGAAAGTGCCACCGCTGAAACCCGGATCGATTTTCTGAACGTTGTCGTTAATAAGAACATTGATCCCTCTGTCTTTCAGGTTGTTCAATGAAAGGCCTCTTTTTTCTGATAAGCGCTTTTCTGCTTGCGTCCTGTGCGTCGCTGCCGGCAATTCAAGAACCGACGGCAGATCAAGCAAAGAGGCCCGTCACCTGCCCGTCCCCGTTTCTTACGGAAAAAACTCGTTTCATCCACGCGATTGATGTGCAAACAGCCGGAAAAACGAAGACCGTCATGATCGGCGTGACGGTTGCGGACCCCGCCGGACGGACGTTTTCCTGCGCCATCATGAGCACGGAGGGCATGGTGGTTTTTGAAGCTGTTTCAGGAAATGAAGGCGTAAACGTCATCCGGGCGCTGCCTCCTTTCGATGCGCCGGATTTTGCACGCAACATGCTGGATGATATGGAACTGATCTTTCTTGAGCCTGCGGGCGTGCTTGCCGTGAAAGGTGTTTTTGCCGGGGGAGAGGTTGTCTGCCGTCGGCATAAAGACCAGGGCGGATGGATCGATGTGGTGGCGGGTCATGACGGGCGCATTCAGATCCGGCGCTACTCGGAATGCGGCGCCCTGAAGCGCACCGTAAATCTGAACGGCAATTCCCCGGATGTTTATAAAACCATTGAACTTCAGTCCGCGGGATTGAGGGGTTACAGCCTGATGATGACCCTGATCGAATCCGAGGTGGTCAGGGACATACCAGCGGCGCAGAAGTAAAAAAAGGACTCCGCCCATGAAAGACCCGGTCACGGGGAAGAATATTATCATTATCGGAGCGGGCCTTGGCGGTCTTTCCACGGGAATTCTGCTGCTGCTTCTGGGCTACCGTGTCACGATTGTTGAAAAAAATCGTAAACCGGGCGGCCTGATGCGCTCATATTTGCGCAGGGGTGTCGATTGCCCTGTTGGCGTGCATTATGTCGGCGCGCTGGGCCCTTCTGAACCTCTGGGAAAGATGTTTCGCGTCCTGGGCATTTCAGTGGATGATCTGTTTTATCCCATGGGATCTGCCGGTGTGGTCGACCGGTACCTGTTTGATGATTTTGTTTTCGACCTGCCTCTCGGCATGGACGCGTACGAAAGAAATCTGAGGCAGGCCTGTCCGGCGGAAGGCGCTGCGCTGGATATCCTGATGAAAAGTTTGCGGGAGATTTCCGGCAGAATGATGGATTCATCCTTCTTCCTCAATCAGAGCGATCCCTTTCAAAATATAGATTTTTTAAGGCCGATGGGGGGACTGCTGGATGATCTTCAGGTCTCTGCCCGATTGCGCGCTCTGCTCGCGGTGCCCTGCCAGCTCATCGGTGTTGAGCTTGACGATTGTCCGGTGATCTTTCATCACATGGTGGCCGCCGGGTATTTATTTTCGTCGTGGCGTTTGAAAGACGGGGGCGGCAAAATGGCAGATGCTTTTGCACAACGTTTCACCGCCCTGGGCGGGGATTTGGTCCTGAATTCGGCCGTGCGGAACATCAACCTGTCTTCCCGTAAAGTTACGGGGATCAGCCTGGAGGCAGGCGGGGAGCTTTTTGCCGATGCGGTTGTGGCGGCCATCCATCCCAAAACCATGCTCGGCCTGCTCGATCAGGGCGCTCTGCGGAATTCTGTACGGGAGAGAATTTTAACGCTGGAGGAAACAAAAGGTGTG
>JBDKUG010000242.1:0-1890 GCA_039679815.1 Smithella sp. | reverse complement strand
AAACCTTCGGGACGCGCCGCAAGGCCGCCGGTAACTTCGGTAAATATATTTGTTGCGGCAGGCCGTTTACCAAATAGCCATAACTCTTCAACTAAAAGTCCAACGCCCTTTAATCCGCCGACAGTATCACTTTCAGCCGCAACAATCTTGAGTGTAGCCCCTGCGTTCCGGTGTGTAATCTGACGATAATGTTCCTGCGGGTACATAAGATCACCAAGTTCATCATCGGAGCTTATCATTCCGCAAGCTGGTTTAAATGAGTTCCCGGCTACTTCGACGGTAGGGGCAATAATAAAGAACTCTGCTGATTCGCGCCAATTCAGGATAAGAGCGGTCATCATAACGGCTGCCGCCATGCCCGACTTATCATTTTTCTTTCCTACCATGATAAAGAATTCACGAATAAGGCGGCGGCCTATTTCTGGATCACATGAGCCGAAGATATGAGAGACAAGATCAAACTGCCATTGACGGCCAACTTGTCCATAGGTCGGACAGCCAGGAACGTCTTTAAGATGAAGTTCTTTAAAAACAGATAGACCCCTCTCCGCTTCTTCCGGGAAAAGCGGCGGGAAGGTGATTAGGGATTCACCGGCGATTATTCTTTTTTCCCAATCGGGGCACGCAGTCGTCCAGTTCATTATTTCACCAAACTAATCGGTGGTTTGCCGGAAGCAAAACGACCAGCGCCAGCAGACTTGGCCCGGTCTGCCTTCTCGTCTTTCTTGCCCTTACTTTCACCCTTCCGGGCGTGAACGTATGGAGCCGCCGCCGTTGCCATCCTCGCCCGCATGTCCTTATCCTCTGCCGGATCGTTCATCACCTGCAGCATGTAATCCAGGGGATCAAGTTTTTCGACTTCCTGTGTTTTGCCCGGTGCCTTCACATCCGCCGACAGTTCATCTCCCAGCGCGACCATCATCTTCTTTTCGGCAATGCTTAACTTGTCGCCCTTGCTCACCCGGATCAAGAAATCTTGATACATCCGGGCCTTTGCTTTGGTGCCCAGGTCAAGCAATTCCTGTATTCTCTTCTTATCGCTTTTCCCTGGTTCCTTTTTTTCTTTGCTGCCCTTTCGGGGCTTGCTGTCTTTTGCGCCGTGGGGACGCCCACTCCCTGGTCTATATCCGCCTCTCATATTTCACCTCTTTTTACCTGTTTTTTGTCTGTTTTCTCATTTATTTTCACACCTAACCGTTTAAAATCATTACACTTTTATATTATCTTGAAAATCTTTAAAAATAATGCTTGACAAACCTAACGATAGGATATATTTTAGCATCAACAAAACGCAAAGGAGGATCAAAAAATGGAAAAGAAAGCATTGAGTAAAGTTACAGGTAAATTGATTGCGTATAATGCTGAAAATGCGATGCAAACGGGGAAGCTCCCCAACGTACCTAATTTTATGGCGGAAAAAAATGGGAAATTTTTTGAACACCTCGAATCGTCTGATGTCCCGTCTGCTATATGGCAACTGCATCAGGCTATCGGTTATGATGCTGCGCAATACAAACAGATTTTTGGTAACAGCGCGGATAATTATGGCCTTGGTGATATTAGGCAACTGTGCCGCATCTCCATTGATGAGTTTGCTCCGGAGGAGGTTTAAGATGATATTACAATACACTGATGTATTTGAGGGCGGAAAGGAACGAAAAATAAAGGGGGAAATAACCACAGAACACAGCGCATCATCGTATGGGATGCCGGTTATTGTGCTGCCCGACGGCGGAGTGCTAAGCGCGGAATCTTGGGTAATGTTGGGATATAAGATTATTAAGATTACACAAGCTGAGGTTCCCGTGATGGAGAAATGGCTTAAAAATCTGTACGCAATGTACGGCATGTCTACTTCATCCGCCGCCGCCGCAATGGGCTCTATTAAAT
>JBDKUG010000252.1:0-3758 GCA_039679815.1 Smithella sp. | reverse complement strand
ATCGGCATAATCTGGTTGTAGTTTAATGGCATTGTTTAAATATTCGATAGACTTTTTTGGGTCGGTATAATTTGTTGCGAGAGCTTTATTAAACCAATCCAACGCCGTTTCACTTTTCCCCGAACAGGAACAAAGCAAGAACAATACAAGACAGATGGAAATGATAATTCTGCGCATAATCATCCTTTTGAAACCGTTTTATTCATTAATTTTTTATATATCATCATTATCGTAAGAAGACCAGATGGAAAGAAAGCAACGACAATCACCCCCAAAAGGCTTGAAAAAGAAGTCTCTGGAAGAGTTTAGAGAACATCAGGTTAAGTTAGAACAGTGTCCGGTATAACTGGGGCAACGCCAGCAAGTTCAAAAAATATTAATTGTCTCATAATAGAATTCTCATTACGCTGTATACCTTGTAGTTGTATTGTTGAAATATGAGCGAACCCGATCAGGTGTTTTTTGCGTGGGCCGGGGGTCGCATCTTTAATCTTGACAATTCAGATGCCGTCGATGCTGAAGTAGAAATTCATGGCATTTATTTTCCACCCAATCCGGTATTCACTCCGAAAAAGTCGTGACTTTTTCGAAACGCATGGTAAAATGGTCGCCATGAAAAGATATCTTGAAAAATACATCCAGAAAAACCTCAAAAGAAAAATCATCCTGATGACTCGTCCGCACCAGACAGGAAAAACCACACTGGCAAAAATGCTCAGTCCGCATTTGCATTATTTCAATTACAATTCCGCTGAGCACCGTCTGAGCCTGCTGGAAAAATCCTGGGACCGCTCAAAAGACATTGTCATCTTTGACGAACTTTACAATATGAAAAACTGGAAGTCGTGGATGAAGGGTATTTACGACACGGAGGGAATTCCGCCAGTCCTTGCAGTTTCAGACAGCGCAAAACTGGCTGTCTGAAATGCGTCTGGAGAAATAAACGCGAACAGGAAATGATGCAATAACAGGGGTTGGGCATGACTTTAATGTACGAGAAAAATTATACAGATCGAGGTTATTTGCTGAATTATAAAAAACCGCCAAATATCGCTTATTACAAGAACCGCCTGCTGCAATTCAAGATAGAGTTGAATGATATAACGCCGTTGATTTGGAGGAGGATACTTGTCCCTTCAGATTATAATTTCTGGGATTTGCATGTTGCCGTTCAAGACGCCATGGGATGGTTTGATTACCACCTGCACCATTTCGAGATAAAAGGAAAAGGAAAAAAGAAGGAAGAAAGCATCGGGATTCCGGATTTTGACAGATTCGACGATTCACGGGAAATCTATCCGGGATGGGAAATCCCCGTCCAAAACTATTTCAATGATCTTGGGATAAAAGCCAGATATATCTATGATTACGGTGATTCATGGACGCATACTGTTACGCTTGAAGGCTATCTGATTAAAGAGCGTGGCGTCAAATATCCGGTTTGTATTGACGGCGCACGGGCTTGCCCTCCTGAAGATTGTGGCGGCGATTGCGGATACTACCGGCTGCTTGATGCCTTGGCGAATCCCGCTGACGACGAATATGAGGATTTGAAAACGTGGGTCGGGGAAGACTGGAACCCGGAAAAATTTGACAAGAAAGCCATTGTTTTCGATTTACCCTATAAACGGTGGAGAAAAGCTTTTATCCGGTAATGAAAATAGTGATGATAGGGTATTCAGATGATAATAAACATATCCTTAGTTACAACCGTTTACTCTGACGATGAAAGCGAATAAATTACCAACCCATCGAAAAGAATAAATTATCCCACATCTCTTCCAAACCTGCTCTCTCAATCGCTTCATGATGCCCAGCATGGCCTGGGCCTGATTGACGTGCAAGATTCAGGTAATAATAAAACAATTGAACTGGCCCAAAAAGCGGCCCGGCAAAAAGCCGTTCTGGCGATCTTCCCGGAACTGGGACTTTCCGCCTATTCCAATGATGATTTGTTCCACCAGGACGCCCTGCTGAAAAGTGTCGAAAAAGCGGCAACCAGTATCCACATAGAAAAACCGCTGACTACCGTGACGGAATCCGGCGTAAACTCGCGGCCTGTCATCGGCACATCCAGCCTGGTCTCATCGCTCAGGAACTGCTGCAGAAATCTTTTCGAGCTAGTTTGGCGGCAATCTGAGCAACATGTTTTCCCTGGTATTTTGCCGCATTCAGTTCATTTTCACTGGGCATTCGTTCACCCTTACCGCCAGCAATGGTTGAAGCACCGTACGGTGATGAACCGGTAATTTCATCAATACGCATTTGACCTTCAAAAGCATACGGCAGACCAACAATGACCATCCCATGATGAAGCAGCGTATTATGGAAACTGAGGATGGTTGATTCCTGGCCACCGTGTTGAGTTGCAGAGCTGGTAAAGACACTTCCTACTTTTCCGACAAGAAGCCCCTTGGCCCAAACCCCTCCCGTTGAATCCAAAAACTGACGCATCTGACCACACATGTTACCGAACCGCGTGGGCGTACCGAATATAATTGCATCAGCGGACACCAAATCATCTGTCGTACAGACATCAATATGAGCTGTTTCCTTTTGAAAGTTCGTGGCACCCATTTTCTTCAACACATCGTCTTGTAATGTTTCGGGTACGCGACACATTTTCACTTCGGTGCCTTTGACTTGCTTTGCACCTTCGGCAACAGCTTTAGCCATTTTGTAGATATGGCCAAACATCGAGTAATATACAATTTGAACTTTCATATTATTATTCTCCTTTCTCTTTTATGGTCTGCAAGTTAATTTGAATGATGATATTTTTCATTGTTATTTATTTTACGTATTTGTCTTTCGTTTAAAGCTAACGTAAGGAGGAAATGAAAACAATATTGATTAAGTGTAAGCGGAACAGGAGGTAATACCTACCCCATCAAAAAGAATGTCTTCACATGGAATAACGAATTGTTTCATATTATCCACCGTGAGTCTTTCAGGACCAGACGCCGGCAATTGCTGCTCCGCAGTGAGTACACCGTCCATCCTTCAACTGGAAGCGATTCAGCCCCATGTAGTGTCTTTCAATAATTAGTTTGTGACACTGATGGCAGAAGGTGTTGACGCCCTCCAGCACATTACCCAGATATATGTAACTCAAACCTGCCCGCTGGCCTATTTCTTTTGCTTTATGCAGAGTTCCCAGCTGTGTGGCTTTATGGTCGGTAAACTCATAGTCCGGATGAAAACGGCTGACATGCCAGGGAATCATATGGTCCACTTTTGCGAGAAACTCAGCTATATGTTTCAATTCGTTGTCAGAATCATTTTCGCCGGGAATCACCAGCGTAGTGACTTCCACCCAGATACCGAGAGATTTCATGGTCGCAATCGTTTCAAGCACCGGTTCCAGACGGGCCTTGCAATTCTTTTTGCAGGAATCATCGCTGAAACTTTTCAGGTCCACGTTAGCCGCATCCAGATAAGGCCGGATCATTTCCAGAGCCTGCCCGGTCATATAACCGTTTGTCACAAAAATATTATACAACCCCGCTTCATGCGCCAGCCGTGCAGTGTCCAGAGCGTACTCGAAGAAAATGGTAGGTTCCGTATAAGTATAAGAGATACTGCTTTAATCATGGATTTCCCCCTCGCCTCCTTCAGAATGATGACGACATCTTCTGTTCCTGCGCCATAGCCGGTTTCCTTCTTCCAGGGGATCATTGTTTCAGCACAACGCCGGCATGATAACTCGGCCTGTGCCATCTACACAGCAGGCCGGTGATACCGCATAATGTCCTAGG
>JBDKUG010000141.1:0-8912 GCA_039679815.1 Smithella sp. | reverse complement strand
CAGGCCAGGAAATGGTCTGCCTGTGCAGTCGTTTGGCAACCACCGACCTGCCGACCTTTTCCCCGAGATGGAAGAGTTTTCTCTTGACAAAGCTGGCATCCGATATTTTCACACGAATGCGCGACGCCATATCCTCCCAGAAACGCGAGGACGTAATCAGCATGGAGGGGCCGATATCCCGGTAATCTTCCAGCACCGTTTCGGCTGTTTCCGGAAAGTTCATGGTCATTGCACTGCCCAGGGCAACGCCCATGCCCCACATCTGATCGACGATCCAGGCGGTCGGCGACATGGAGATCCAGTTTTCTTCCGGTTGAATATTTGCATTCTCAATCCATTGGGCCGCCATGGTGGTCAGATTGCGGTGAGACAGCATGGCAATTTTAGGAACACCGGTGGTTCCGGATGTCTGAATCATTACAGCGACATCTTGCGGGCGTCCTCTGCTGATTTCCTTTTCAACATAGTCCGGATGATCCGCAATAAAATGATTGCCGATCTCGAGGAGTCCGGCATAACCGATCAGCCAGGGATCACCCTCATAGGAAGTCATACCCGTTGGATCAACGTAAACAACTTTTTGTACATGCGGTAGTTTGTCTTTGACTTCGAGGAGTTTATCCGCCTGCTCCTGATCCTGAACAACCACGATGGGTGAATGAATGCGATTTATGGAAAACAACAGTTCTTCGGCGATAGAAGACGTGAACAGATTAAGCGTGGTAGCGCCCAGAGCCTGTGCCGCCAATTCACAGAAAAGCCATTCCGGTGAATTATTGACAATCATGCAAAGGTTGTCGCCCCGTTTCATATTCAGGGCTGCAAAACCGGCAGCGGTTTTCACCACATAGTTAAAATAATCATTCCATGTATATTTTTGCCATATTCCATATGCTTTTTCACGGATTGCCGTCTTTGTGTCGCCGAACGTATTTGCGTTTTGAGTCAGCAGCTGCGGCAGGGTGACATGATTTCTGATGGTCTGATGTGGGTTTAGCTTGTCCAAATATTTAGCCTTCTGTTATTCCATCGTCTGGGCGTCGCCCAGATACGCCTTGATTACCTCGGGATTGGCGCTGATTTCTTCCGGAGGGCCTTCACCCAGTTTTTCTCCAAAATTCAGCACCATGATGCGCCGCGCAATGCTCATAATGATGGACATGTCATGTTCAACCAGAACCATTGTGAGTCCCCATCGTCCATTGAGCTCCAGGAGAAAACGCACCATATCTTCTTTTTCTTCAAGGTTCATTCCCGCGAACGGTTCATCCAGAATCAGCAGACGGGGTTCGAGGGCCAGTGCCCTGCCAAGTTCCACACGTTTCATCATTCCGTAGGGCAGAGAACCCACCGTCTGTTTGCGTATGGACTGCATCTCCAGAAAGTCGATGATCTCCTCAAGTATCTGACGATGCTTTATTTCTTCTTCCCGGACTTTCGGAGAAAACAGGCAGGATCGCCAGAAACTGTAATGACAATGAATATGACGGGCCAGCGTCATGTTGGCCAGTACGGTCATCCCTGGAAACAGTTCAATATTCTGGAAAGTCCTGCCGATTCCGACATCGACCAGCTGGTGTGTGTGCAGACGGGTAATATTCTGTCCGTTGAAAATAATTTCACCCTGTTGGGGATGATAAAAGCCGGTGATGCAGTTAAGCAGACTCGTTTTTCCTGCTCCGTTGGGTCCGATCACCGCCATTAGTTCGCCGGTACGCACGGTCAGGTCAACATCCTTGACTGCCACCACACCGCCGAAACTGAGACGCAGATTTTTTATTTCCAATTCGGCTTTTTTATCTTCTTGGGGCCGGTTGATCATAATCGAAGGCCGGCTGCGGAATGCTTTCATGAATACCTCGAGACACTTTATTACGCCCCATATACAGCTGCGGGGACACCGGAACGTCCGGTATCCCCGCTTTTTACTATTTTTTAATCATTTGAATCTTATCTTTTCCGGGAACATAAAAATTCGTCAGGGGAATGTAGGTTCCATCTTCTTTTACCCTGACCATACGCGCCGTAAAAGAGCCCTCATGATTATCTTTTGTATAGGTTACCGCCGGCAGCAGTCCGCCAAAGTCTTCATTCTTCATCGATTCCATCGCTGCATTGATCGTTTCCGGATTGATGACTTTGGATTTTTCATAGGCGCGGATAAACGCCCTCTCCATGATCATTCCGACAACTACACCTTCCCAGTAAGACGCATCAAAACTGTTCACGGTTTTGTATCGTTTCCACAATTCCTTCATCACATCCATTCCCTTGGATTTATCCGAAGGCAAACCGCCCGGAAACTGCATGATCAGACGGTCACGGATCAAGCCTTTACCCATTTTGAAGAAATCGGGATCCGTGGATGTCCAGGTTCCCAGAAAAAGCGGATTGTATTTGATGCGGTCCGCGCTTTTAAAAGCGGTGATGATGGCGGAAGGAAGCATCTGGATGAAAATATATTGAGCTCCCTTTTGCTGCAGACGCAGCAGTTCGGTATTGAGATCAACTGTTCGGGGAGGAAATTCCTCAATGGCAACCAGTTGAATTCCCAGTTTGCCCGCGTATTCCTTGCTGGGCGCGTGAATGGAGCGTCCATAGGCGTTATTGTATGTGAGCAGTCCGACTTTCGGCGCTTCTTTGCCTTTATGAATGGCTTTAATATATTCCAGTACGGCATAACAATCCATCTTATAGCTGCCGAAGGGCAGATACATGTAATCAACCGGTTTTTCGAGAAGTTCCCAGCTCGTGGAATAGTTGATGGTGGGGACTTTATAGCGCTGGACAATCGGTTTTGCAGCCAGTCCTTCGCCGGCACCCCAGGTGGCGATCATATCCACTTTATCCTGAAGAACAAATTTCTGAACGGCCGCCTGTGCTTCGGGGACTTTATAGGCGGTATCCACGGTGATCATATCGATCTTATGACCCGCTACACCGCCCTTTACTTCATTCACATAACGGAAATAGTCCCGCTGGCCTTTTTCATGAAACTGTCCCCACGTTGACGCCGGGCCCGTAAGGTTGATTGCCGCACCAACTTTAATTGCTTTTTTTTGCGCCTGTGCCTGGCCGAAACCAAGCAGCACAAAAGCAGACACTGCCAGTACTGTTAAAACACTCCATTTTTTCATTTTCCCGTCCCCCTCTTAATAATATTTAACAACTACTTCTCTCCGGCAAAAAAAAACCGTGAGCAGATTTTGATCCGCCCACGGCTCATTCCCATTGATTATCGGTCATGATACTTTCAGGCAGACCTTGAAGCCGATAAAGCTAAAAAAGTAAAAGGTGACCGCCTGTCTGAATAATAAATAGTGTTTCAACATCTGTTTACTCGCCTCATGTTGGGCGGATATAGGCAAATAGCCGAAAAAAGTCAAGAAAAAAGTTAACGCAAATAATCCGCCTGACGCCGGTTTATCGTTTCTCCAGAGGAATATAATGTCTCAAATTGCTCCCTGTGTAAATTTGTCGCGGTCTGCCGATTTTCAACGGCACGGAATCATGCATTTCCTTCCACTGCGCAATCATGCCCGGTAAACGGCCAATGGCGAACATAACCGTAAACATGTCTGTGGGAATTCCAATCATTCTGTACAAAATGCCGCTGTAAAAATCAACATTGGGATAGAGTTTCCGTTCAACAAAGAACGGGTCTTTAAGGGTTGCGTCCTCCAGTTCCATGGCAATATTGATAAGCTGATCCTGATAGTTGTATTTTTTAAAGATCTTTTCGCAGTATTCCTTCAGGATCTTTGCGCGGGGATCGTAATTCTTGTATACGCGATGCCCGAATCCGAAAAGGCGAAATTTGCTGTTTTTATCCTTGGCGGACTCTATACATTGCCTGATTGTCAGTTTGTCGTTTTTGATCTGTTCGAGCATTTCGATCACTTTCTGGTTTGCACCACCGTGCAGCGGACCCCAGAGGGCACAGATACCCGCGCAGATGGATGCATAAAGATTGGCCATGCTGCTTCCGACCAGCCGGACGGTTGACGTACTGCAATTCTGCTCATGATCGGCATGCAGAATTAATAATGTGCTGAGTGCCCTTTCGATATCCGGGTCCGAAACATAGGGACTGACCGGAGAGTCGAACATCATGTAAAGAAAATTCGACGCGTATTTCAGATCGCGCTTGGGATAAACATGCGGATGGCCGATGCTGTGCTTGTAGGAATAGGCCGCAATCGTGCGGATCCTGGAAATCAGAGATGCGGCCATTAAATCAAACGTTTCCACCTGGAAATCTTCCAGGTAATAGTCCGTGTAATAAACAGACATGGAATTGACCATGGTTGCGAGGATAGCCATGGGGTGGGCCGTTGGCGGAAATCCGTCGAAAAATCGAAGCATTTCTTCATGAATCATCGAATTCTGCGTCAGGCGCTGAGAAAACAGATGCTGCTCCGCCTTATTCGGGAGATTGCCGTAAATCAGCAGATACGCTACTTCGGTAAAACTGGCTTTTTCGGCGAGTTCTTCAATCGGAATCCCCCGATATCTTAAAATGCCCTTGTCTCCGTCAATAAACGTTATTGACGACACACATGCTCCGGTATTCTGATAGCCGACATCCAGCGTGATTAGACCGGTTTCCTGGCGTAGCTGAGAAATATCGATGGCTGTTTCGCCTTCCGTACCTTCAATAATCGGCATTTCATGTGTCTTCCCGTTAAATGTTAATTTTGCTTTTTCCATTCTTTCTTCTTCTCCCGTCGGCAAATCCAAATTAATGAACGGCTTCAACAAATACACCGCAAATCTGAAATAAGTATGACGAAAATGTATTACTTCTGTATTAGCCGGTGGATTGATGGTGAAATCAACTTATTTTTATTATCATATATTAAATAAAAAAAACCTGTCAAGATTTTAAAATATACATCTTATGCTCAGGCTGTCATTCCCGGCATCAAGCTGGTAAATCATCCCCGGCAATGCCTTAAATTACATTGACAAATTTGAGCTGCGGACATAAGAGCTCTGTCAGGGTGAGAATTATGGTCCAATCAAATCAAATAAGTGCATGCCGATGTCGCGAGGAATTATTAAACAGTATTACGCACGGTACGGGTGTTCTTTTGAGTATAGCCGCCCTGGTTCTGCTGATCGTTTTTTCCAGTATTTACGGAAGTACGGGGCATGTCGTAAGCTGTACGATTTTCGGCATTACACTGCTTTTATTATATACGGCATCCACACTTTACCACAGTTTTCAAAAACCGCAGATAAAAAATGTATTGAAAGTCATAGACCACTCCTGCATTTATCTTCTGATCGCAGGAACGTATACCCCGTTTCTGCTCGTGACCCTGCGTGGCGCTTTGGGCTGGACGATGTTTGCTGTAGTGTGGTTTCTTGCAATTACCGGAGTCGTATTCAAGATATTTTTTGTACACCGTTTTAAGATCATTTCAACAATCGCCTATCTTTTTATGGGCTGGCTTGTGGTTTTCGCCATTAAACCCTTGATTGGTTCAATGCCGGCAGGAGGAATTGTGTGGTTGTTCGCTGGCGGTCTCGCCTATTCACTGGGTGTTGTTTTTTACGTATGGGAAGCACTTCCGTTCAACCACGCAATATGGCACATGTTTGTCCTCGCCGGAAGCACATGCCACTTCTTTGCCGTTCTTTTTTATGTTCTTCCCCTGAAGTAACGAAGCATGAAAACAATCTTGAATTATCATTTTTTAAGTGCTAGAGACACTCAGGTTTTGTTAATGACATTCCATAAATTCCGGGAGATTGATATGAAAAGAACTATTTCGGCCATTGTCTGTCTGACAATCATCGTACTGATGGCGGCATCAGCTTGGGCAAAGGAAAAATACACGGTCGCTGTTTTGCCCTTCTCACTTCACAGTGCAGATAATATTGAATACGTCCGGGAGGGAATCGGCGATATGCTCTCAAGTCGGATCGCCGTCACCGACAAAATTGTAGTTACCCGTAAAGAAGCCGCTCAGGAGGCTCTTAAAAGATCAGGCGCCAAAGATCTGAGCATGAAGGATGTTCAAGATATAGGCAAAAAACTGAATGCCGACTACGTCGTATGGGGAAGCATTACAAAGATCGGGAAAAGCATCAGCATTGACGGAAAACTGACCGATGTGGCAAGCGGTAAATCGGATGTGGGTATTTCCTCTGAATCACAAACCCTCGATGATATCATTCCAAAGATGAACGACTTTTCCCATCGGGTTGTCATGCACATCACTGGATCCGCACCGCAAACTCAGGCGGCTGCTGTGACACCCTCGGCCGGACCGGCGCCCGCCCCAGGAACGTCACGCGAATCACAAATCATTGCCGGCATGAAGTCCGGGGGACGAAAAGCGACTTTTACTTCCATGATTAATCCTGATTTCATTGACGCGACGGATCCGCTGGCTCGTAAAAGAGGGTTCTGGATGAGCCAGCAGTTCAAAACGGAATTCAATGGAATGGACATCGGCGATGTCAACCGCGACGGAAAAAATGAAGTCGTTGTCATTGACAGACATAATATTTTTATCTACCAAAAAATAGATAATGAATTAAAATTATTGAATGAAATTAAGGGTAAATCTTACCATCAATACATATCAGTGGATGTGGCGGACATCAATAAAGACGGCACCCCGGAGATCATCGTCACTTCATTGAATGATCGTCTGCTGAATTCGTTTGTCCTCCAATACGAAAATGGTGAGTATAAAACCATTGCATCGGATATCCGTTATTTTCTGCGTGTCATTGATACATCGTCGGGAATTCCAATGCTTTTAGGGCAAAGTTATGGAATTGATAAAGTATTTGAAACACAGATTTACGAAATGATATGGAAGGACGGAAAATATATTGCCAGAGACAAATTAAAAATTCCCATAGGATTATCCGTTTACGGCCTGACCATTGATACGCTGGGTTCTGGCACGACTGAAAAAATCATTGCCCTGGATGAACTGGACTACTTAATGATTATCGAAAAAACAAACAAACCGATGAGCCGGATTTTATCTTTCGGTTACTCGCCGGATGAACTGCTCTGGAGAAGCGATACGGTCTATGGCGGAAGTAACAATTACATCGCCAACATTGACCGGCATAAACTGCAGTCCCAGGCTGCCACACAGAACGAGAGCGCGTTTGCCAATTTACGGATTTTGATGTTTGATACCAACAAAGACAGTAAAAAAGAGATGATAATTGTTAAAAACATCTCATCGGTTGGCCGGATCTTTAAAAACCTGAAGCTTTTTACATCCAGTGAAATTTACAATCTGGAGTGGGACGGCCTCGGGATGGCCGAAAATTGGAGAACAAAAAAAATCAACGGTTATGTCGCTGATTACTGTTTCAAAGACGTTGATAATGACGGTGCCCCTGAAATTGTTCTTGCCCTGGTGAAGTCTGTCGGTGCTTCCATCGGCTCACAAAGCCATATTGTTGTTTATGAGCTGGAGGTATCTCAATAATTATTGACAAACGATCCGCTCTTCGATATAGCGTCCGGGCGACTCTCCGCAAGCTGTAGACCTTGCGCATGTCAACTGGAAGCGATTGAAGCTTCCTGATACGTAATAAAATTCCTTCTACGGCGGTGTAGCTCAGTTGGTCAGAGCATACGGCTCATATCCGTAGTGTCCCTGGTTCAAATCCAGGCACCGCCACCATGTTTTTATGCACCCGACTCGTCTCAGGCGGGGTTTTTCACAAAGAATCTCATGAAACTCAAATCAAAAATTGAAGATACCTGTTTTCTGCCCCGGTCCTTCCTGAAAAACAGACACATCCAGTCCATAATGGCTTCCACACGTTTACTCATCCCCCCTCACCGCACCCTGCTGGATCATTCAAAGGAGTTAATCATCAGCACATCGGAAGGATCGAAACTGCTGGCCCATATTTCCCGGCATCCCGCTTCCAGGGGGTTGATCATCATCCTGCATGGCTGGGAGGGTTCGTCTTCTTCCGCTTACGTACTGGCTGCCGCTTCATATTTTTATGAGAAGGGTTTCTCTATTGGCCGTTTGAATTTGAGGGACCATGGGGAATCACACCACCTGAACGAAGGCCTGTTTCACGGCGCTCTTCTTGAAGAGACATTCAGCGCGGTCGGCACTCTGGCAGGACATGAGGAACAGCGGCCAGTTTATCTTCTTGGCTTCTCTATGGGAGCTAATTTTTCACTGCGGATTGCAATAAAACATTCCCGGACACCGATCAGGAATTTAAAGCATGTATTTGCTGTGAGTCCTCCTCTGGATCCTTACAAAACAACACTGGCCATCGATCAGGGTCCGGGACTTTACCGTAAATACTTTTTAAAAAAATGGAAGCGGTCCCTGAGACAAAAACAGAGGCTTTTCCCTCATAAATATAATTTTACAAAAATGCTGAATGCCAGGACCTGCCTTGATCTTACGGCGGATATCATGATTTATTTTCCGGAGTTTACCTCCTACAGGGATTATTTCAAGTTATACACATTGACCGATAAATCTTTTCAGAATCTAAACATACCGGTAGATATCTTTATTTCAGCTGATGACCCGGTTATTCCGCCGGACGACTATGAATTACTGCATGAAAACAGCTTCCTGAAAATCTTCCGGGAGCAATATGGCGGTCATTGCGGTTTTATTGATTTATTTCCACACAGACGCTGGTATAATGAAATCATTTCAAATGTGCTGACATAAGGAAATCTTTCATCACGATGGACTTAACGCTGCTTCGGCAAAAAAACAAATTCCCATTGTACGTCCTGGAACAATTAAACCGGGTGCCTGTCGACTATCTTGAAAAACACCTTTCCATTGTCCATTCCAACTCCACCGGCTCCGGGCATCTGGAGGCCGGTGTTGTCTTGCTGCTTCATTATAAAAATTCAGAATACACCTTCCAGCTGATTAAAC
>JBDKUG010000404.1:0-2588 GCA_039679815.1 Smithella sp. | reverse complement strand
ATTCAGCCACTCCGGATAGTTGCGAACCGAAAGGTCTTTTGAGGATGTTCCGTGGCCGGCAAGCCGCGGCGCGTAAACCGTCAGACCTTTGGCGTGCAGAAAATCCGCCCATTGCCTGACTTCCGCGGGCGCCGCCATCAAGCCGTGAATGAGCAGCACGCCGGTGTCGGACAGGGGCGCGCGCAGAAAAAAAGGCATTCCGATATCCGGAGGTTTGCTTTCCCCCGCCGCATAATTCTTTTCATATTCTTTTCGAAATAACGCCGCCTCGTCCGCCAATAGCTGATCGGTCGTCTTTCCGTGTTCGGCGAACGGAAGAAGGATATCCATTATTTAAACGCCCAGATGAGAATAAACGCCGTAGATCAGGGCATAATGCAAAACGCCGCCGATCAGCACCATAATATGAAAAAGTTCATGAAAACTGAAAACACCCGGAATCATTCTTGGCTTTTTGACGGCGTAGATAACGGCGCCCAGCGTAAAGGCAATGCCGCCTGAAACCAGGAGGACGGCCTGGGATGAGGACATATTGGACAACATTTGTTTGATCGTGAAGAGCGCCGACCAGCCCATGGACAGATAAATAATCGCATAAAGTTTTCGGGGCGCCCTTGGGAAAAAAATTTGCGAAATGACGCCGACACCCACCAGCCCCCACTGGAAGGCTATCATCCACCAGCGGTAGGGATTCTCCAGGCAAAAATAACAGATGGGTGTAAAGGTTCCGGCAATCATGAAAAAGATGGCCAGCCGATCCATTTTTCTCCAGAATGACAGCTCGTTCTCTTCTTTTTTAAATGCATGATACAGCGTGCTGGCGGAAAAAAGGAAAACAACGGAAATCCCGTAGATGAGCGCGGTGACCAGGCCGGAGGCCGAATCACTGGCGACCATGGCCAAATAGACTGTTCCGATGACGGCAGCCACCGCTCCGGCAAAGTGTGAATAAAAATTAAAAAGCTCCTGGTTCTTGACTTTCATAACTTGCTCCTTGGGACCGTCAACAAATTTTCGGTCTCTACGTGAAGAAATCTGTTCACAAAACCATTTAAAAAGCGAGAACTAATTAATTGTTCTATCCGGGGAATCCCTGGTTCATTTCCGGAGCGCCATACCTGGCATGATTTGCCGACTGAAAGGACTATAGTCATCCCAAAAGATTTTTTTCGATGAAGTCTTTCAGCAGTTTGTCGACTTTTTTTCTGGAATACTTTCCCCTGAATGTCCATCCTCGCAAAGCGAGACTGGCAAATAAAGAAAAGAGCATGCTGGACATAAAGAAAGGGTCCTTCACTTTGAAAACGCCTTTTTCAATGCCCCTCCGTATGATCTCTTCCGTCTGCTTGATTTGCCTCAATTCTTGATTTTTTGCCTTTTCCAGATATTCGGAGGGCAGAAGCGAGGATTCCCGGTACATCAACATAATTTCATCGCGAAATTCATGAACGTTCTTCAGTGTTATTTTTATGTAGGTCCGCATCTGTTCCAGAGGATCATCGGTGGCGAAAATTTCCGGGCCATAGGAGGATTCCTCTATGCTCTGGTGGTAGGTATCAAAGACAAGGCAGAGAATGTCTTCTTTCTTTTTAATGTAATCATATAAATTACCCATGGCCAATCCGGTTGCTTTGGATATTTCACGTATGGTTGTATTTGCAAAACCTTTTTTGATAAAAAGTTTAGCCGCCTTTTTTGCAATCAGCAGTTGTTTGTTTTTAACCAATTTTGAGTTTTTAATTTTGCTAAAAGTGGCCACTGACATCTTTTTTTTGGCAGTGTATCCTGTGTTTTTTTTCATAGGGTCCTTCTTTCGACAAAGTCCGGATTAGGATAAAGATGGCTTTTGAATACGGAGATCGTTGCATGCCATCATACAGTTACTATTAACAATTAATAAAAATAAAATAAAGACAATTATTTTCTTGCGTCACAATACAATGCGTGATAGGCAACCTACACAGTTATAATAACGAGCGCCCGCTCTTATTTATATGAACGGGAGTTGTTGGGTTAAAAATAAATATATGGAGGATTTTGAAGTTCTTTTGGAAGAAGATTCAGCGAAAGGCACGAATTCGTTCCTGTTTCATTGCGGGTAATCGTTTTTGGGCGGACGCGGCCGGCGGTTGTATGCCTGGATGAATTCATGCCGGAGCATCCGGCAAGCGACAATGGTGATCTTTTGCATTCAAAGGAAGGGAGCTAGCAACGGGTCTTTTCATGATGGACGAAGGATTGTTAACCCGCCATTTTTTTTCGGAAGTACTTCTGGTAAAATCGAAGAAGGTCATCCAGGCTTAGTGCCTCCCCGCCTTAAACTGACTGGCTGTCTGTATCCGATTTTCTATGATCGTAAGGATAATATCCGGATGTCTCATGATGGTGTTGATGATCTGTATAAACACCTTGGAGCTATCCAAATTTTAAATAAGAGGAGAAATTTATGGACCCGACGGTGTCGATGTATGTGTCACAGGCAATACACGGGCTAGCCTACGGCATGATCTTATTTTTAATTGCTTCGGGCCTGAACATCATCTTCGGCATGATGGGCATTTTGAACCTGGCTCACGCCTCATTCTTCA
>JBDKUG010000162.1:0-4259 GCA_039679815.1 Smithella sp. | reverse complement strand
GCCCGGCGGTAAAACATACAAGCAGTCGATGCTTGAACAATACGATTATGTTCGGGAACGTCTGCATTTTACCGGCAGGCTTCCCTATGCCCAATACCTGCAGGTCCTGAGAGCATCCTCTGCGCATGTTTATCTGACAAGGCCTTTTGTCCTGTCCTGGTCGATGCTGGAAGCTATGTCCGCAGGCTGTGTGATTGTTGCCTCCGATACAAAACCCGTAACCGAAGTGATTGAAAACGGCACAAATGGTATTCTGGTGGATTTTTTCGATGCAAAGGGGATTGCCGATCGTGTTGAAGAAACGCTGGATAATCCCGACAAAATGCAAACCATCAGGAAAAACGCCCGGCAGACTATATTAGAAAAGTATGACCTAGCTAATCTTCTGCCGCAGCACCTGGCCTGGATAAAAGACGGTTGTTATTAACAGTTCAATAATAGTAACGACATTTGATCAGATTACAGTATCATCGTCACCCCGGCGAGCAGACTGTGTCGTAATTCTTCTTTGTCATTACGAGACGCCTCTCAGGCGTCGTGGTAATCTCATGTATTCGTGAACTTATGAGATTGCTTCAGTCGCTTCCCTCCCTCGCAATGACATTACGACACAGCCTCGAAGGCCGGGGTCCAGTTCATTACTTTGAATAAACAGCCGGAGGGTTTTTTATAATCAAACGTAAAAATAAAGCGCATTATGTATGACATTGTCTGTTTGAAATCATGACAATCGATAAAAAAATATAAATTACGCATAAAGAATTATTGACAAAAAAAGTACATTTGATTATGGATTCACGTCCATAAAAAGCTTCACAAAAATTTTTCAAAAAAGCAGCACAAAACAAATCAAGGTATCATAGCCCTCTAAGCAGATGGCTATGTCAGGAAGAAAGAACATAGCTTTTCGTACACCGCGGTTATGTCTGTAGTAAGTGAAGGCGTGTCTGATAACTGTTCCGAAAGGGGCAAGCTGATCACGTAAGGGAAGGGTTATCAGTTACTAGAACCAAATGGATAGAAACTTAGTATTAGATTCCTGAGAAGTAACTCTTGCCATAGCCGTGTGGGTGATATAAAAGTGATCATGTATAAACGAACGAACCCCCAACAGACGCTATTCAGTATAGACACTCAGCTGTCCGACAGTCTATGTAAACGTTTAAAATCATCCTGGGCGCATTTTTTCAAAGTTGAGATTCTTCCCATACTATTTCGGCAAGAAGATCAGTACGCATTTCTTTATGGGAAAACAGGCCGTCCCAATTTCAGCATTGCGCGCTTGCTGGGGTTGTGTCTGTTGCAAGAATCAAACAACATGAGCGATCAGGAAGCCCTGGATGAATTCAGTTTCGATATCCGCTGGCGATACGCGCTGGATATCAACGAAGATGACGATTACCTGTCCCGCCGGTCTTTGGTGGAGTTTCGCCACCGATTGGCTGCCAAAGACCCAGAGATGAAGCTTGTACGCAATGTCTTTGACACCATCCGGGATTCAGCGCTGAGAAAGCTGGAACTCTCTACAAAGGAGCAGCGGCTCGATTCCACGCACATCATCTCCAACATCCGCATTCGCGGGAGGATGTCGCTGTTTTCCGATACGCTCGACGTATTTCTGAAGAGCCTCAACGGGGATCAGTTGTCGATTGTTCCCGAAGACATTCAAAAATGGCATACCACCGAATCCGAAGGCTGGTTCGGCCTGGGCCCTGCGGATCAGAAAGTGAAGCTGGAAGAACTGGCCCGGTATGTCTATGCCCTGATGACCATCTTTGACAATGATGAAACCGTTAAAAGCACCGAACCATACCAGTTGCTTATCCGCCTGTTTTCCGAGCAGTGCGAATATGAGAAAGAGCCGGATACAGAAGTCAATTCGGAAACGAATTCCAAGATCAAAGTCAAAAAGAAGTCGGAAGGAATAACCCTCCAAACTCCCTATGATCCGGATGTCTCTTACGGGCACAAAGGTGCGGGATACAGCCTTCATGTCGCCGAGACCTGCAATAATCCTGATAAGCCGGAAATCATCACTGACTATGAAGTTCATGGAGCGGGCCGGTCGGATATCAGCAAAGCTCTTCCCGTGATCGACCGTCTCAGTGACGCAGGGTTAAAACCGGGAGCCCTCTTTGCCGATGGCGGTTATCCCTCTGTTCCTTCCGCCTTAAAAATCACCGAACAACAAATCGAGTTTATGGCTCCGGTCAACCGCGCTCGTCTGGCAGACGATGTTGTCGACAGAAATCAGTTTGAATATGACACAAACGGCCATGCCACAAAATGCCCGATGGGACACCGTCCGATTGATCACCGCATTCTCAGCAGCAATAACAAAACCAACCGCACGCTCCATGCCATCTTTGACGGCGATACCTGCCGATCATGTTCTATGTTGGAACAATGTCCGGTACGCGCGCCGAACCATCGTGAACGTGGCTGCCAGGCGCGTCAGACCGTCGGTGATTTCCGGTTGGAGGTGACCGCCGAGCTGAGATTGAGAGACCGGATGTATGTCGATCAACAAACGCCTCAATGGAAAGAGCGTTATAAAATCCGTTCCGGGATCGAGGCCACCTTTTCTGAGTTGAAGCGGTCTTACGGAATCGGGAAGCTCCGGGTCCGCAGAGCGGCTAAAGTCCTCTTTGCCGTGTCCTGGAAACTGATGGCCTGCAATGTGAGGAGATGGGCCAAGGCCCATTTTGCCTTTTTCAAGGGTGTTTTTCAGTGGCTTATATACGCGTTGGAGACACTTTTTAGAAATGCTCAAGCGTTTGTGCTCGAAAATCATTTTTCATGCGCAGGGTTGTTTTTATGACTTCAAAAAAGGGGGCTTGCTTCTCAGGAATCATATTTTACGGGAGTCCCATACGTCAACATGGACTTATGTAAAGTTTGACTGAATTAAGCAAATGTGTGGCGGATGGGATAATTAACAGACCATCCTATGTAATAGAATATGTGTCAAAGGCTAAGCGGCCAAATAGTGACGAATATCAACCAGCGTGCCAGACTTAACCATTTGTTCTGCGGCTTTCAATAATTCTGACGTAATTTGCTCAGAGACATAATCTTCACCGCAGTTTGGACAAACCTGGGCTGGAACACCTTTTACAATATAAGTGAACTCACCACGTTCTAGTGTAACAGTGGCTGTCCCCATGACGGTTTCTGCTTTCTTACAGATTACACACTTCATATTACTCTCCTTTTAAAATCATCCGACCATTTTTCTCTATCAGGCTCATACACAGTAATAATAATTTCCTCAGCATCTCTGGAGTTATCAGCCGCAACAATGTGGATTGGACGTCCCTCGATCCATCCGAGAATCAGCCGACTTGGATACGGTGTGTCATCGGCATATTCTTCGATCGTTTCACCCATCATTAATATTCTTCTCACATCTTTTTCGCTAATATTTCGTTGGAACATTCTTTGGATCGCATGAATTCGAAATATAATACTGGTTGATTCCATCAATGCACCACATCTCCAGAGGTGATCATTTGGTCTGATTTAGGTTTATGTTCCGAAAATGATAAAGAAAAGTCAAGTGAAATAATCCACAATACCGAATTCAGTATCAACGCAGGAGATGTGCACAGTTATAAAATGCAAAACACATACATGGTGTATGTCATTATCTGTAAAAAATCATGACACTAAATATAAATATCACTTCTATACAAATAATTATTGACAAAAAAAGTACATTTGATTATGGATTCACACCCATAAAAAGCTTCACAAATATTTATCAAAAAAGCAGCACAAAAGTAGATTGTAGATAGAAACGGGCTTTTCACACTTTGTGGCAAGAATATTTTGCTTTTGAAGTGTGTATACATGGCAGTTGGAATCATACAATGGATGGAAAAGAAGGCGGAACCCGTATGAAGACAGTTATCGAAAGTGCAAATGTGAAGAATTAGAATTTGACACATATTGACTCCCAATATCGTTATAGAATAGAATGAAAGAAATTAATAAGAGAGATAGAAACAAAACAATAATATTGTCAAAATGTAAGTTGCTCCTCTTTGTGGGATTTAGCATTTTACTATTGGTTTCATGTGAGGCCAATCAACATACTCCAGTCAGCACGCAACAACGGGAGGTAACAAAATCTCTTGAACCAAAACCCAGCTACGTCATTGCATTTAAAAAAGGTCATTATGAAAATGCTCTTAAAGAAGTTCGGCCTCTAGCTGAAAGAGGCGATATCGCTGCTCAAAATACTCTCGGGTTGATGT
>JBDKUG010000330.1:0-1572 GCA_039679815.1 Smithella sp. | reverse complement strand
AATGGCCTGATCAATATTTTCTGCGATGCCCAGTACCTTGGCAATGGCGAAAGCGGTGTTTTTATGGTCGCCGGTAATCATGATGGAGGTGATGCCCGCATTTTTCGCCAGTTCAATAGAAGATTTCACTTCGTTTCGCGGCGGATCAATCATTCCCACCAACCCAATAAGGATTAGATCTTTTTCCATCTCTGCCGCAGTAATGACGGAATCAACGGGTTTGTATGCTGCACCGAGCGTACGCAGTGCCTGGTCTGACATGCTTTCCGTGGCCGAAGCGAATTGTTTTTTGTGTTCATCCGTAATGGGAATGGCCTCTCCATCAACCAGAACATGCGTGACTATTTTTAAAAGATTATCAATGGCTCCTTTTGTATTAACCGTGAACTTCCCGTTTTTGCCGGTTAACGTAGACATGAGTTTGCGGTTGGAATCAAAAGCGAACTCAGCCACACGTTGATTCCCGTCACGCAACGCACCCCGGTCTATCCCCAGATCATCGCCCAGCAGTAACAGGGAAATTTCCGTAGGATCGCCCGTTCCCTGGCCGTTTTCCCATGTGGCATCAGAACAGAGGATCATGGTTCTGGCCAACAATTCAGCATCTTCGGTTGCGGTGTTTTGCTGGTCTCGAGAAACGGCGACTTCACCTTTGATGGTAAAATACTTCACGACGGTCATTTTATTTTGCGTGAGCGTGCCGGTTTTATCCGAACAAATTATTTTGACTGATCCGAGTGTTTCCACGGCAGGCAGACGACGGATAATGGCGTTTCGTTTTGACATGCTGGTCACGCCGATGGAAAGAACAACCGCCACGATGGCCGCCAATCCTTCGGGAATAGCCGCCACAGCCAGCGAAACAGAAACCAGAAACATTTCGGCAAGATTACGGCCCTGAAACAAGGATACGATAAAAATAAAAAGGCAAATCCCGATGGCAATTTTACCAAGCGTTTTACCGAGGTGGCTTATCCGAATTTCCAAAGGCGTTTTAGCCTCTTCCTGCCCGTGAATGATGTTGGCAATCTTTCCAACTTCGGTATTCATCCCGGCCCCAATGACAACACCAACACCGCGTCCGTAGGTTACAATGGATGACATGAACGCCAGGTTTTCACGATCCCCCAGCGGGGTTTTCGAATCCAAAACGAGCAGAGCGTTTTTCTCCGATGAAACAGATTCGCCGGTCAGCGATGATTCATCTATCTGAAGATTGGCTGTTTCAATTAAACGGATATCCGCAGAGACAAACCTCCCGGCATCAAGAATCAGGATATCGCCCGGCACCACCAATTCCGAATCAATTTCCCTGACCTCTCCATCCCGGCGCACAAGTGATTTTGGCGACGACATTTTCTGCAGCGCTTCAATGGCATTGCCGGCTTTAACTTCCTGGATGACGCCCAGAACAGCATTCAGGATGATGACGGATAGAATAATGATGGAATCAATGTACTCGCCGAGAAACAGCGTGATGATGACCGCAGCGAACAAAACATATATCAGCCAGTCATTTAACTGAGCGACAAACATCTGTAAAATGCTTTTTTTCTTTTGCCCTTTCAGCCT
>JBDKUG010000401.1:0-8745 GCA_039679815.1 Smithella sp. | reverse complement strand
GGATGTAAGGAAGCCGGTGAGTGTTTTTCATATCAGCCACGGTCCTGCCGTCAGAACGGTTTTTATCAGCAGCGACGCGTTGAAAAACAAGATCAGTCAAAGCCAGATTATCAATGATATCCTGGCGCGGAGTGAGTTGACCGGTGAGGATTTGAAACAGATCCGCACTGAACTGGGTCTGACTATCGAACAAATAGCCGAAGAAACGAAAATACGGGTGAATAATATCCACAGTATTGAAGAAGGTCAGGCTGAGCAGATGCCGCCAGCCGTTTTTCTCAAGGGATTTGTCAAGTCATATCTGAAATGCCTGGGGCTGGAATCGGTGGAAGAACTGAGTGCCCGTTACATGAATACCGTTTCTCGCCTGAAATGACAGTTGATGGTGAAACGGCTGGTGGACATGGTTTTTGTTGTCAGGTGATGCCATTTATCGAAAAGGAGGGTGCAATGGAATCCGATACCATTAAAACATCACAAGGGGAACTGGTCATCAGTTTTCTGGGGCATGCCTCGTTGATGCTGTCCTGGAACGATAAAATCATTCATGTGGATCCTGTTTCGAGTGAAGCGGATTACAGGATGCTGCCCGCGGCTGATATGATTCTGATTACCCACGATCATGATGACCATCTGGACGTAAATGTCGTGCACAGCATGAAAACAGCCGCTGCGAAAGTTGTCGGTACATCCGGGGTGGAAAAACAGCTTCCTGGAATTGTCGTCATGAAAAACGGCGAGACCCGGACGGTGGACGGCTTGAAAATTGAGGCCGTTCCCGCATACAACATCAAACACATGAGAGCTCCGGGAATGCCTTTTCATCCCAAAGGCATAGGAAACGGCTATGTGGTCACATTCAGTGACAAGCGAGTTTATCTTGCAGGGGACACGGAAAATATTCCGGAAATGAAGGATCTCAAAGACATTGACATCGCTTTTTTACCGATGAATCTTCCCTATACCATGACACCCGAAATGGTTGCCGACGCGGCGAGGGCTTTCCGGCCGAAAATCCTGTATCCCTATCACCAGGGAGAAACGGATACGGCGAAACTTGCCGACCTGCTTAAGGATGAGAAGGACATCGAAGTGCGCATCCGTAAAATGAAATAGAAGTCCGGCGGCGAAACCGGCAGGTCGTTTGACTGCCGGTTTTATTGTATGGAGAATCCCCCCGGTGCGGCAGAACCATTTGAATCATCGCTAAAATTGTGTTAAACAGAATTTTATTAGTTAAATCATGAATTTTCAGTGTGGAGCATGGTCACGTGAGTGTCTTTGAATATGTGGCATTGGACAGCAGGGGACGCGAACGCAAGGGTTTTGTGGACGCTCCCGGTGTTGTGGCCGCCCGGCAGGCGCTTCGGGAGGGAGGAATTTATCCCGTCGAGATTCGCCAGGCGCGGGAGAAAAAAAATTCTGCTCTTTCCAGTGCGCTGGAAATCGGTTTTCTGCAAAAGATTTCAGCCAAAGAGGTTTCGATTTTTACCCGTCAACTCTCCTCGCTTCTGGGCGCCGGAATTCCGCTGGTGCCTTCCTTCACGGTCCTGATGGCACAAACCAAGAATCCCCTGCTGCAGAAGATACTGGCCCAGATCCGGGCCGGTCTCAATGAAGGCAAAAGCCTGACGGCCAGTATGGAAAATTATCCGCGCGTCTTTCCGCCTTTTTACATCAATATGGTTAAGGCCGGTGAAGCTTCCGGCACGATCAACCTGGTTTTGGAGCGCCTGGCCGATTTCAGCGAGAGCCAGCAGGAGCTGGTCAGTAAAATCCGCTCTGCTCTGGCCTACCCGCTGATCATGCTCCTGGTCGGTTCGATGGTTATTCTTCTTCTCATGACGTTTGTCGTGCCGAAGATTACGGGAATATTTGCCGATATGGAGCAGACGCTCCCGATGATTACCGTGGTCCTGATTGCCGTCAGTAATTTTTTGAAATCTTTCTGGTGGCTGATTTTACTGATCATCTTCGCGGGGATTGCCACTTTTAAATATTTAACGACAGGGACTCAGGCCGGGCGGCGTTTCTGGGATTCATTTCGCCTGAAAGCACCTGTATGGGGTTCGTTGAATATGAAAATCGCCGTCGCGCGTTTTTCGCGGACGCTGGCGACGCTTCTGCAAAGCGGTGTGCCGCTCCTTTCCGCCATGGAAATCGTCCGCAATGTAGTCAATAATGTATATATCGGCGAGGCGATTACCCGCGCAGCCAGGGAAGTGGAAGAGGGGCAGAGCCTGGCCGTTCCGCTGGCGGCAAGCGGTCTTTTCCCGCCGATGGTTACGGAAATGATCGCCATCGGAGAACAGACCGGTTCTCTGGAAAAAATGCTCAATCGCATTGCCGTCGCGTATGAAACGGAAGCCCAATCGGATGTCATGGTCATGACATCGCTTCTGGAACCGATTATGATTTTGTTGATGGGTTTGATTGTCGGCTTTATTGTTTTTTCGATTTTGCTGCCGATATTTGAAATGAACCAACTAGTCAGGTGACGGCTTTGTAAAAGCCTTGAAAATTTGATTGTTAAAAAAGGGGTTGATTATGAAAAAGTACAGAGAAGACAATGACAGGGAAGCCGGTTTTACGCTCATAGAGCTGATGGTGGTCATTGTCATTTTAGGACTGCTGTCCGGTATTATTCTTCCTCGTTTCATGGGTGAATCAGACAAGGCCAAACAGCAGACCGCAAAGATGCAGATAGTTGGCATTGAAACCGCACTGAAAATGTACAAACTGGATAATGGCAGTTATCCGACAACCGAACAGGGTCTCAAAGCCCTGGTTGAAGCTCCCACCTCGGGCAATCTGCCGAAAAACTGGCGCAAGGGAGGCTACCTGGAAAAAGGGAAGGTGCCAAAAGATCCCTGGAAAAATGAATTTGTTTATGTATGTCCCGGAAGCCACGGAGACTTTGATATTACCAGTTACGGTGGTGACGGGGAACCGGGTGGAGAGGACTTTGATAAGGACATCAATAACTGGGAAATTGAATAAGCAGGGTTTTACACTCATTGAGTTGCTCGTGGTGATCGGACTTATCGGCGTGATTCTGGCCCTCGCCGTACCCGCGACACGCGATATCCTGACGGTCAACAACCTCAAAAAAGTATCGCGCCGGATCATCGGTCTGGAACGGCAGTTACGCGTGGAAGCGGTCCGTGATCAGGTGGATTATGTCCTGATGCTGGATATCCGCGGGGCAAGTTACTATGTGATCACGTCCGATATGACTCCGGAAAAGAAGGATGAACTCAAAAAGAAGGCAACAAAATTTCCGGCCGGCGTGGCTGTTCTGGATGTCATCAACCAGAAAGATGAAAAGATTTCAGAAGGTGTTGTAAAAATCACGTTTGGACGGAATAATATCTGTTCGCCACTGATCATTCACCTGGCAGAAAACGAAGAGAGGATGACGCTGGTCGTGAATCCCTTTCTGGGAGTCGTCGCTGTTTATGATCAATATGTTGAGATTTCGCCTGATGACGGTTTCGGTAGGGACACCGGAAAAAGGGGGGAAAGCAGTGCTTTATAAAAAAGCCGGCTTTACGCTCCTGGAAGTCATGGTTGCCATGTCTATTCTGGCCATGGCCCTTGTGGCGGTTTTTCACATGCAATCGCAGAGCATTTCCATGGCCGGCGAAGCGCGTTTTCTTACCACGGCGTCACTCCTGGCTCAGCGTAAAATGGCGGAAATTGAAGCGGATAAATCCACCGACAATAAAAGCCAGAAAGGGGATTTTGCTCCGGACTATCCCGCTTATAGCTGGACAATCCAGGTGACGGACACGCAAATTTCCAGGCTCAAAAAGATCGAAGTCAACGTCTTCCATAACGTTTTGACAACGGGGGGAAACTATCAGCTTGTTCTTTACAGGACAGGCGGGATGTAAATCATGTCAGACACTCTGCCCGCCCAGCATTCCTGCCCGCATGGTTTTACGCTCCTGGAGCTTTTGATTGCCATCTCGATTTTGGGCATTGTCCTGACGACGGTCTATGCCGCATACAGCGGAGTGTTGACCAACATCAGGGAGCTGGGTGACGATTCCCGTGTCTATCAAATGGCGCGAGTGACGCTGGACAGAATGAGCAGAGATTTGACCTCGCTGCAGCGCTCCAAAGATGCCTTCGTAGTGCAGTCGGAAGATAGTATTATTGGCAAACGCAGCTTCGAAGCGATTACGTTCTGGTCTGCAGCCCATCTCGTTTTCGATGAGGGGGAGGTTTCCGGCTCTCCGGCTGCGATCAGCTATTTCGTCCGGGAGGATAAAAACGGTGGTTTTTCGCTCTGGCGTTCCGATGTTGCCCGGGCCAAACCGGATCTGAATAAGAAAGCCGAAGGAGGGATTATCATCTGCCAGAACCTTCAGGCCCTGAATTTTAAATTTTACAATGAAAGCGGCGACGAGCAGGACTCCTGGGATACGGAATCTTCTTCGGAGTCGCAAAAAGGCAGGCCGCCTGCCATGGTTCAAATTGAACTGATCCTGGCCAATGCCCGGGACGCCGATAAGCCATACAGATTTGCGACAAAAGTGTTTATACCGGTGAGAAAATGAAGCGTTTCAAAAGAATCTTCAACAGTCATTCCGGCATTGCGCTGATCACCGTTATTCTGATTCTCAGCATCCTGGTGGCCGCCGCCCTGGAGTTGAACCGGTCGTCGCGCTCCGATATCTATCACGCAGTCAATACCGGCGATGGTCTTAAGCTTGTTTATATCGCCAAATCAGGTTTTTACGCCGCCGCCGCCCTGCTGGCCAATTCGAAAAGCGAATATGAAACCCTGCACGATGACTGGGCGCAGGCCGAGGTTTTGTCCGCGCAATCCAAAACATTATTCAACAACGGTTCTTTTATTGTCAGAATTGAAGACGAAAAAGGGAAAATTCCGCTCAACAAGCTTGTGACCGGCAGCACGGTGAATAACGACATCAAAGAAGTCCTGCTGAGGCTTTTGAAACAGAAGGAATTTGATCTGGAGGAAGCAAAAGCGGCGGAAATTGTGGACGCCATCATTGACTGGATGGATGACAATGAGGAGATCACCGGTATGGGCGCGGAAAGCTCCTACTACTCGTCATTGTCTGTGCCCTATACTGCGAAAAACGCGCCGCTGGATTGCATTGAGGAATTGCTTATGGTAAAGGGCATGACAAGTGAACTTTTTGGCGGAACAACAAAAACACCCGCTCTGGCGCAGTTTTTGACCATTTACGGCACAGGAGTCATCAGCATCAATACTGCGCCCAAAATGGTTCTAAGAGCCCTTTCTCCGGAGATCACGGATGAATTAGCTGATCGAATAGACGAGTATCGGAAAAATGAGAACAATGATCTGTCCTCCGTTGACTGGTATAAAAACGCTTCCGGCATGGGGGGCATAACAGTCAAAGCGGGGTTGATCGACGTGGCGAAAAGCAATTATTTCAAGATTTACACAACCGGTGTGAGTGATAAGATGAAACAGAACATCATTGGCGTTCTTCAGCGTTCACCTTTTAAAATTATGAGCTGGAGGCAGGATTAATGCCGGAAATGATTCTCGGTCTGGATATTGGCACGGATGCAATCAAAGCTGTGCTGGCCATCCCCAGGGGCCGTTCGGCCATGCGTGTGATTGCCGCCGAAACGGTGCGTCTGGAAGAAGGCGTTGATCTGGATTCGGCATTGGAAAAAATGGAGGGGATGATCATGCCCGCCGTAACGTCAAGGATTCGCTGCGTTGTTTCGCTGCCGCCTTCCGACGTCATGTTTCGGCAGATCAGCCTGCCTTTTCACGACGACAGTAAAATCAAAAAGACCCTGCCTTTTGAGCTGGAGCCGCTCCTGCCCCTGCCCATCGAGAAAGTGGTTGTCGATTACCTGCCTTTACCCGATGAGGGGCTGCTGGTGGCGGCTGTTGAGAAAGAAAAAATCCGGAAAATCCTTTCGGTGGTTGAAGGGCGTTTCGGTGATGTAGCCGTCATCGATATTTCATCATCGACTCTTGTTTTGCCGTTTCTGGAGCAAAAAGCCTTAACCGGCGTGGGCATCGTGCTCGATATCGGCGCTTCCTCCACGTTTGCGGCATTTTATGAAAAAAACACCCTGATCCAGATACGTTCCTTTGCCTTTGGCGGCAACACCGTTACAGCCGCTCTGGCACAGGATTTATCCTGCAGTACCGCGGAGGCTGAATCCGCAAAAATCGATGCCAGCTATGGAACAAACATCACAAAGGCAACAGCTGTTTGCCGTCAATTTTGCGTGTCCCTCAAAAGCACCATTGAATTTATGCTGCTTAACGAAACCCTGCACAGTTCCCCGGCCCAGATCATGGTCACAGGAAGCGGGGCTTTATTTGAACCGCTCATGGAAGAACTCGAGAAAAATTTTCGTGCGCCGGTAACCGTCCTGGATACCAACAGGTTTGGGCAGTTGGAAATCGACAAAAACCTGCAGGATCATTATCAGCCGTCCATCATGAATACCGCACTTTCCAATGTGAAAAGGGCCTTCGCAACGCGCAAATCCTTTAATTTCATCCAGGGCGAATTCACGCGCAAAAGCGTCGGCTTTAGTTTGAAAAAGGAATTACGGTGGGGAGCAGCTGTCCTGGGGATCATGCTTTTCGCGTTAATGGTTGACCTGGTTCTTGATTATCAGGTACAGGCGAAACAGGCCAACGCACTCAAAAGCCGGATCAGTCAAATCTTTCAAAAGTATTATCCGCCACCTGCCGTAATGGTTGATCCGGTGCAGCAGTTAAAAACGAAGCTCGCTGAAGACAAAAAGATTTACGGGGCGGGCGACGGCCATTCCGGGGTTGGCGTTCTGGAATTATTAAAGGACATGTCGGGCCTGATTTCACACTCACTGGATGTTCAAATCAAACATTTTCATTATGAAAACAATGTCGTTTTGGTCAAAGGAGAAGCAAAAAAAATCGATGACGTGACATCTGTCAAAAACGACCTTTCAAAATCGAAGTACTTTAAAAACGTAGTCATCAATTCTTCCAGCCTCGACAGAGATGGCACCAGAGTGAATTTTGATTTGAGGATAGAGCTGCTATGATCAGGGAATACTGGACAAAACTGGACACCAGGCAGCGTTACCTTATTGCCGCCTGTGCAGTCGTGGTGATTTTCACCCTCGTGCTCAGGTTTGCCGTTTTCCCGCTATGGGATTCCCGGGCCAAAATGAAAAAATCTATCACCAGCAATTCAAAAAAACTTGATGAACTGGTAAAGATTGATACCGAACTGGCTGTGCAGAATGCCAAAATATCGCGGATGAAGAATACGCTTGGTTCACGGCGATCCAATTTTACACTTTTTTCCTACCTGGAGAAAAAAGCGTATTCAGCCAATGTCAGGGGATCAATCACACACATGAATTCTATGCAGGGTGTCAAGTCCGCATCCTTTGAAGAAACGCTCACCGATCTGAAACTTGAAAAAATAACGATCAAACAGCTTGCGGATTTTATCTATCAAATCGAATCACCCGACGAACTTATTCGAATCAAAAGACTCACAGTGGAAAAAATGAAGGAAAATCCTGATTACATAAACGCCCAGTTTATTATTGCCTCTTACACGCCGGCATCTCCACGGTCAGGAGGTCAATAGCCGCCATGCGCTTCTTGAAAAACAGGATTCTCTGGCTCACGATTTACGCGATCGGCATTACCGGTATGTTTTTATACCTTCTTTTCCCCTCACAGCTGGTTCTGCAAAGGCTGGAGGCCACTGTGAATTCAGCCGGTTATCTTTTGGAAGCCGGCTCGTTGCGCCCCTCTGTGCCTCTGGGTATCAAGCTGAAAGATTTAACGGTGCATTCCGCGCAGGCGCCTTCCGACACTTTATTCCGGGGCGAGTTTATGGATCTGCAATTCAATCCGTTCAGTATATTCCGGAAAAACAAAACGGTTTATTTTAACAGCAGGGCATATGGCGGGAGTTTAGACGGCCGTGTGGACTTCCTTTCGTTTGACCAGGCTAATCCACCTGCCGGGGGAAGAATCCATTTTCAGGATATTGACATAGCGCGCTGCAGTCCTGCTGTCTTTCCCCTGATCAGAGGAATGACAGGCCGTGCGAAGGGATCGGCTTCTTATGTTCTCGACAACCCCGCAAACCGAATTTCCACCGGGAAAATGCTTCTTTTCCTGACGGGGGGAAGTTACCCGCTGCCGGAACCGTTTTTGGGGGTCAGCCGTATTGAGTATGACCAAGGTGAGGTGAGTGCCAAATGGCAAAACGGCAGTGTAACACTTGAAAAATTTGAATTTTTCGGATCGCGGATGAAATGCTCTTTACAGGGCGATATTCAGCTCGCGCCCCGTTTGGAGGAAAGCCGACTCAATCTCAAGGGTGTGCTGGAGATGTCCGGCAATAACAATGTTAAAATGAATGTTACGGTGGGTGGAACGCTGGCCAGCCCGTCATTCCGCTATATTTAATGAACGGGAAGTCAGCCGCAGGGACAAGATGACATGAAGGATATGTGGGCAAATATCATCCGTCTGATGAGAACAGGATGGGACCGGATCACAGCTGTCGGGGCTGACGCCTCGCTGCTGGCAGATTATGTGAAGCCCTTCATCATCGTCGCTGTCATTACGATTTTCTCTTTTCTTCTGGTGGACATCTTTTATAATGTATTGAGCTTGAAAATGGTTTATGGCCAGAAAGATGGGAATATTGTGCCTTCAGCTGCGGTGGAACCCCTGATGCAGGGGCGGAGTGCCGA
>JBDKUG010000107.1:0-2504 GCA_039679815.1 Smithella sp. | reverse complement strand
GGTTCAAGTATCGAGACTTCGTTTCTCAGAAAACTGGGGTCTGTTTCATTAATGTAAGTTTTTTGTTATGTTAGACTACTAATCATCCATGAGCTGCCGCGCGTTACCCACCCGCACGATTGCATCCAAAATTTTTGTTTGATTCCGGCTCAAATTTTCCCCGTGTTCTCCCCGCTTTTCACCCAACCCATCACCCAACTGTCCGCCAACCTTCCTCGCCCTGCTTATTTCCTTTTATCTTCCTGTCCCCGACATGGACACGTCCCAAATACGTGTCCATGATATTCGGTTAATTGGACACATATACAAGATGTGTTCCCGACGTGGACATGTTAGCGGGAAAGCAGATTATAAAGCTCCACATTGAGATATAAAACTTCCTTTCCAATCTTTATGGATTTCATGATGCCTGTCTTTTCAAGCGCCTTCAGGTATTCAGCGGCAGTCTTTCTTTGCGCGATTCCGGCATCCACCAGAAATTGCCCCTTGGTATAAGGCTGCCGAAAGATGATCTCAATCAGTTCTCTGGAATACACGCGGGCGGGAAGCGCTTTTCTTGCTTTTTCGGTAGTCTGAGACATCAGATCCCGAATTGCCATGATGCGTTCGCGGGTGAAAATAGCGGTCTGCTCCACCGCCTTCAGCATGAAGAGTATCCAGGTTTCCCAGAGATTTTTTTCGGTGACGCTGCGCAGGTGGCGGTAATAGTCGTTCTTGTGCTCGATGATGTATTTACTCAGGTAAAGAACCGGTAAATCCAGCAAACCCGACTGGACCAGAAAGAGAATATTAATAATCCGGCCCGTTCTGCCGTTACCGTCCATAAAGGGATGAATGGCCTCGAATTGATAGTGGATGAGCGCCAGCTTAACCAGTGGGTCTATTCCATCATCGGCATGGATGAATTCTTCGAGATTTTTAAGTTTGTCGCGAATGATATTTTCACCTTCCGGCGGCGTGTAGAGGGTTTTCCCCGTTGTTGCATTTTTTATCATGGTGCCCGGAAGTTTTCTTATGCCTTCGGAATACTGCTTGATGGTTTTGGCGAGTTCGACGAAAAGGCTGGTTGAAAGAACAGGCCGCTTTTTTAAAGTATTGTACCCCTTCCACAGCGCCTCGCGGTAGAGAAGCACTTCTTTGGTGGCCGGATCAATATTACCGGTTTTTGCCGAGAACGCCTGAAACAATGCGTCACTGGTCGTTATGATGTTTTCAATTTCGGAACTGGCTTTCGCTTCCTGCAGAATGAGCGAATCAAGCAAAATGGCCTGATTGGGTATTGTCAGTCCGAGCCCTTTGAGTTCCGCCAGGGCGCTTCGGGCGTCGATGGCTTTTTTGAGAATAGCTTTTGTCTCTACATCAACTTTTGGTGGAAGCGGCGGTAGTTGGTTAAAAGGTTTTTCAGGATTAAACGCCATAGCCAATCTCCTTCAGAAAACAGCAGGTCACATTAAACATTTATTAAGGTCTTGAAATATAATTTTTCCGCTCCCGCCTGACATTAACAAATTGTCCGCCATCTTACAACTTCTTGAAAAGATTGCAAGAATAAAAGAATAAAATGTCTGTTTGTAAATAGACGATGGCGCATGGCTCTTGTAGGGTAAATTTTTTACTCCAGTCCGGTAAACCGCACATGCAGGGCATGACCGCGCCAGAGAGGCTCCGCCGGCTCATTGGGCGACATGAAGCGCTGATCCATACTGGCTATGGATACAGAGGCAAAATGACCTGTCCCGCTCATCCGTGCGCACTAATTGGCGATGCCTTGCCAGGTTGCCGGCCGCTGCGCCTGATTCATCGGGTACCGGACCGCTCTGACGACAATCCATTCCGGCCCTCCACTGTCGCCCACAAACCAAAGCGAAGGACAAGCTCAAAAGGATCGACAAGACGACCCGTTGCGGCATCAACAAGCCCCCACCCGCTTTTCTCCGGCATCCACTCGCCTTGAAAAACTTTTTCTTCATGGGCAGGATACAGGCATGACCACGATTCCCGTGAGCAACAGCACGCAGGCCATGAAGACTCCCCGGCCCTTGCTCTTGGAGATCGACATCCTCCACCCGGATGAAGAACAACTGGTTGCCCAGTCGAAACGACAGGTGTTCGAGAAACGGCGGATAGGGATGAGCGCGAAGCCACGACTTGATGCCGCCCTGAACCTGTTTGTTCCGATGCGCTCCGGCCGCCTGCCAGCACTTGAAAAATTCCTCAGACATTTCCTGCATTTCGATATCGTACATCATCAAACTCCCTTCTCTGGTTAAAATCAGACATCCTGGGGTACTTTCAGTTCCATTTCCTAAACGGATGGATGCAGAGATTGGAATTGTAGTATCTCGGATCGTCGGTGACTTCCCGGCCTAACCATTGCGGGCAATTAAAAGACTGGTCGGTGCTGGTCAGCTCAACTTCCGCAACAATCAAACCCTCGTTCTCGCCCAGAAAAGCATTATCCGAAGTACGGCAGACGGCAAAGTGATCCAGAATGCCCGTGTTGG
>JBDKUG010000127.1:0-20971 GCA_039679815.1 Smithella sp. | reverse complement strand
TCACATTTTCTTTACCGGCGGGAAGTGGATGTCCCTTACATTTATATTCCTCAGGATCGTTTCTATCATATTGTTTCCACGCAAAATAAAAAACTTTTTGAATTGAAGCGGTATGATAAACATTTTTTTAAAAAAACAGCGCAAGGAGGTTAGACCTGTGAGTGGAATAAAAATGAACATTGATGAATTCGGCAGACTGGCGAAGAACCCCGGCGAAGCGCCGGTTGTCATGCTGAACCTGATAAAATTCAAAGGTGCTGAAGGACAGGCTTCTTACGCGCGTTACACGAAAGGGGCGGGGAAATTTGTTGAAGGTGTCGGAGGGAAAGTCCTGTATCTTGGGAAACCCGATGAGCTGCTCAATGGAAATGAAAGATGGGATCTGCTCATGCTGGTGCAATATCCATCCCGCAAGGCATTTCTTTCCATGGCCAATAATCCCGATTATCTTAAGACACACCGTTTCCGCGAAGAAGGGGTCGAGCGGGCCGTCCTTTATGCGACTGATCCGATCAAATTCAGGGATTTAGCAAGATAACAGCCCTTTTTGCACTTGCGTTCATCCGTCGTTGCTCATATAATTCCGGAAAAAGGAAACATGGGGATCCGGGGATTGATTCAGGAGGAAGTGATGAAAAAAACGTTTGTTGTCGTAATGGCTGCAGTGATGTTGTTCGTATTTTCCGGTTTATCGAAGGCGGCGGAACCTTCCATTGCGGGTGTATGGTCTATGCCCGCCGTAAAGGGCAAGGACAAGGGAAAAGAAAGATTCCATGTTGAAATATTTGAAAAAGACGGGATTTATTATGGCAAAATTATAAAGCTCTCTATACTTCCCGCCAATACGATATGCAAAAAATGCAGGAAAGACCGGCAGGACAAGCCGCTGATGGGCATGCTGATTCTATCCAACCTGAAAAGAGAAGCCGGAAGATACGTCGAGGGGAAAATTTACGACGTTGAGGAAGGCAATGAATACAAATGCAGCATGACGCTGATGTCGCCGGACAGGCTGAAAGTGACGGCATGCGTAATGTTTATCTGTGAAAGTCATTACTGGACAAAAGTAAAATAAATTCTGACAGCCGTTAGCCTATCAGGTTGTCAGGGTAATCAGAAGCCCCACAGGGTTGATCCCGTTCCTGAGGGGCTTTTCGCATGAACGGCTGGTCGGATTTTCTGCAGACTGTCATGGCTCAAAAGAACCGGGAAGAACATTAAGAGGAATAACGCGGTATGTATAATCGTCAAAAGAGAGACGGATATCAGTTACGGGTGAAAGGCATTGATCAGAAAACACTGGTCTTCGGAGACCGCACGCTGATGGCGGAATTCCGGCTTAACAAAGGTGCGGTAGTGCCCCGGCATTCTCATCCTTATGAGCAGACAGGGTACCTGGTAAGCGGCCGCATGATTTTTATTTCAGGGGAAGAGCGATACGAAGCGCTTCCCGGAGACAGCTGGTGCATCCTTATCAATGTTGAGCACAGTGCCGAAGCCCTGGAAGATTCGGTGGCTGTGGAAGTTTTTTCTCCGGTCAGGAAGGACTATTTGCCGGGGAATAATCTTTAATCCCGCCCGCGCTGGACAAGCCTTAATACTCCGCAGCTTGCTGCGAGGTGTTTGATTTGATAAAAGGGAAGGGGGTATCATTTATGAGACAATTTTCACTTACGCCGGCAGCCGGTAAAAGGCTTATCGGCAAAGGCATTGCCGGTCATCCCGAAGTGCTCGCCGCGCTGAAAGACAAAACAATTGTGGTTATTGCGGGCACGACCAACGGATACGTGGCCGAGGAACTGCTTGCCGTCATTGGACAGGCGGATGAATTCCGGCGGGAACGTTTTTTCCGTGGTATTGTTTTACCGCCTTCCCGACCGACGTCTTCGTCCGGCAGATTTCCTGACGAAAGCGGTTTCCCGGGCGATGTGGTGATTCATAAAGGTGTCTGGCAAAAAAGAAAAACCATTTTCGACGTGGTTGACGAACTTAAAGAAGGCGATGTAATTTTAAAAGGCGCAAACGCTCTTGATCTGGAGGCCAGACGGGCTGCGATTCTGATTGGACACCCGCAGGCGGGGACCATCGGTGCAGCGCTTCCTGCGCATTATGGCAGGCGTGTGCGGTTGATCATTCCGGTTGGCCTGGAAAAACGCATTTGGGGAAACCTGGATGATCTGGCATCAGAGATCAACAGGCCCGGCGCACACGGGCCCAGGTTGCTGCCTGTTCCCGGTGAAGTTGTGACGGAGCTGGATGCCATTGCTTTGTTGACGGGGGCCAAAGCGAAACTGATTGCCGCAGGCGGTGTTTCCGGTGCGGAAGGAAGTGTCTGGCTGTGTGTGAGCGGTGAACCGGATCAGGAAGACAGAGCAGCGGCGCTGCTTCAGTCTGTCGTTTCCGAGCCCGCGTTTAAACTATAGGGGGATCTTATGCCTGTTGTAAATGTTAAAATTGTTAAAGGAAGAACAGTCGAGCAGAAGCGCAATCTGGCCAGGGCTGTGACGGATGCGGTTGCCCAAACGATCGATGTCAAACCGGATGCTGTCTGGGTTTTGATCGAAGAATACGAAAAAGAAAACTGGGCGGCAGGCGGCGAGCTCTACTCCGATAGTAGAGCCCGTGCCCCAAAATGATGAACTCAGCGTTGTGCTCCTGCTGCTTTGTTGGCTGCGGCAATTGCCTGATGCGCCAGATCGATGGACTGTCCCAGGGTGTTCAGTGCCTGATCGGGATTATGAAATCCCATGGAGTTTTCCGCCGCGATAAAATCCCAGAGCCACTGGGCATTGCGGATAAGTTCCTGCGCCCTGTTCAGGTCGGCGCTGTTTGCTTTGGACGCCGCACCGGCTTTACCGATCGCGTCATGTGCCTGCGCAATCGTTTGGCCCGCTATTCGCTGCAGTTGAAAGACATTGTTTTGCGTTTTTTTGACCCGCTCCAGAAGCCATTGCTCGTCCTGCGTGTGACAGGTGCGGCAGGAGGCCTGGATATGTTTCATCGGACTGGTCACCCAGTGCGATGAGTATTTGCGGCCGCCCTCCCGCATGTAGGGCATATGGCAGTCCGCGCACGACACACCGGACCTGCTGTGAACGCCGCCGCTGGACAATTCGAAGTCCGGGTGCTGCGCTTTGAGCATTTTAGCTTGAGAATCGGGGTGCAGCCAGTCCATGTCGAATCCGAACGGAACATCCCTGTAATAAGCGTACATATCCGAAGGATTCAAGCCTTTGTCCCAGGGGAAAACCACGCGCTTTGTTTCAGGTTCAAAGTAATATTCCGAGTGGCACTGTCCGCACACATAGCTGCGCATATCTTCACGCGACGCTTTGGTGACGTCAATATTGCGCCTTTTCATGGCTTCAATGAAGGCGGGGTTGATCACCCTCAGTTTCATGGTCCGCGGGTCATGGCAGTTGGCGCAGACAATGGGATGTTTGATCATCGGCAACAGTTCGGCAAGGGGTTTTTTGGCATAATTCCAGCCCATGTCTTTATAAATATCGCGCAGATTTGCCGTCTTGCAGGTCATGCAGGAGCCGGATGTGGAAGGTCCGATGCGCTTGCTTTCTTTTAAATCATCCATCGCGTAGGGATGGCCCCGGTCTTCGGAATAGTCCTTGCTGAAAGCCATGCCCTTGAAATTGACAAAGATCTCCGGCTCCTTTATGGATTTCTGATCTTTGACGGAACCGCCGAATCCGGTGGGCGAAGGCGCCATTTCCCTGTTCTTCAAATAGCTCTTGTATTCCAGGAGATAATGTTTGCCCCAAACGGCTGGATCGTATTCCGAATCCGGGATGATGGCAAGTTTTACGGTGGAGGCAGGCGGCAAAAGAAATATCCGCACCAGAATGATAATGACGATAATTAAGGTGACAGCCAGCAAAGCCTTTAAGAATAAATTATTACTTTTCAACTTTGATACCTCCATTGTCCTGGCTTCTGCCATGAACCAGATAACGGTGACACTTCAGACAGTCAGCGCCTCCCCCGGCCATCGTTGTATTGGCGATGGTTGACGCATGGCACCTGAGACAGTTCCCATTGACGATTTGACGGCCCTGGGCGGAAAAACCGATGTCCGCCGGGTAATCGCGTGCCGTTTCATGGATCAAATCATTGATGCCGGCGCGGGTTTTATAGGTGAGCTTTCCTGCGATATGGGTGAACGGCAAATGACATTCCGTACAGGTAAACTGATAATGGTTGGACAGGCTCCACTGTTGATGGACGGGTTTCATGCTGTGGCAGGCCCCGCAGAATCTTGCATCGCCGGATTGATGATAGGCCGCAACGGCGATAATCATAATCACCAGACCGACGATGATTCCCAGGATAAACATTTTGAATACAGATGATTTAACGGCCCGTTCAAGAAGCATAATTATTGCACCTTGCTGTTGGTTATCAGCGAAACGGCTGTTTATTTATGCATCGAAGAGCTTATTTTTAATTTTAATTTCAAACCCGGGACAAGTCAATGAAAATTGTTTCGGTTCATGAGGGATATTCGGCAAGGAAAGCGCTTTCCGCGTCATAGGTCCCGATGAGGATGAGTTTGTCGTTCTTATCCGGCTGGAGGATCGATTCCGGGTTAATCAATGCAGTACCCTTATGCTGTATGGCCAAAACGGTGAACGTCCGCGAAGTCCTGCGTCTGCTAACGAACGATGATATTGTTCAGCGCCTCATCGATTCCCGGATGCAGAACGGTTTTCTGCTGTTCTGTCCAGCGGCTGAATATTGAAGCGCCGGCAAGATTGACGATGACGTCGTGATCACGAACGGCTTCCTGCCATTTGCCCCTGCTGTTCGGATCGCCGGTCAGATAGGTGAGCGGGATTAAAAAATAATTGCCTGACTATTCCCCGCCGCCAATGAGCGGCAGCACTTTATCCAAATGAAAATAGATCAGGAACTTGGAGCCGCTCTTGTATTTGCCTTCTACTTCGGGATATTTCTTGCGGCGCATTTCCTCAATCAAGGGGCTGTCTTTTTCTTCACGGAGCTTGGTTATATAGAGCCTGCGGCCTTCATAATGCCCTGCTTCCTTGAAGATATAAACTGCATGAGGGTTCACCTGCAGATTGGCGTGAGTCAGCTTGTCAGCGGCAATAAAGATGACCGTTTCTTCATCCATAAAATGCGGCCTGCCATACACAGCCGCATCAACTTTACCGCTTTGATCGGCAGTTGATAGAACACCGAATCCCTCCGCCTGATCAAAATATTCACTTAACTTCATATTTCCCCCTTTGATTATGCAGAGTTTTCAGATATTTTAAGCCATCGGCACTGAATTGTAAAGGGGCTGGACGATCTGAACATGAAAAAAATAATCAATATTCCAGCTTTATTAATCGTGGGCTGTGTCGGAATACCGGATGGCGTGAAGCCGGTGGATCATTTTCAGGTCGAGCGGTATTTGGGGAAGTGGTATGAAATTGCCAGGCTGGATCATCAGGATTACTCTTATGCGCTGGTCTGTGGACCGGACAAATCCTATTTGTAGATCCTGGCCCGCAGTCCCGGACTGGATAAAGTTATCAGGGGCCGGATGATTTCCAGGGCGTCATCCCCGGGTTTTGACACAGGCAACCTCATTTTTGTGAAGTATGATGAAAGGGATTCAATATGACTTGCAGAATTCTTGGCATTTCCGGATCGCCGGTGAAAAAAGGCAATGTTGAAACATTATTGAGCCTTGCGATGAAGGGACTGCCCGTAAAAAATATCCAACAGGAAACCGTTCATCTTTCCGGTTTGAAAATTCAGGATTGCGTCCACTGCAATTTCTGCCTCACCAGACAGAAGCCGGGTAAATATTGCTCTCTGAAGGATGACGCCCAATCCGTTTTTGAAAAAGCCGAGGCGGCTGATATCGTCGTGCTGGCCAGTCCTGTTTATTTCATGCGCACTTCCGCGCGGATGGCCGCGTTGATTGACCGGCTCCGGGTGTTTGTTTTCGGCAATCTGACGGCGGGTCGGATGAAAAATAAAATCGGGGTGAGCATGGCTGTGTCCTGGCTACGCCAGGGCGGTATTGAAACAACGCATTTGACGCACATTCTCGCTTTTCTGACGCTGGAAATGATTCCGGCCAGTGTTCATAAGGGTATAAGCCCCCTTGGTGCATCGGCTCATGCCAGCTCCCGGGGATCAGGTGACTTAGATCTTCATGAAATGCCCGGGATTGAAAGTGACGAAGCCGGCCTCCAGTCAGCAAGGTTAATCATGAGGCGGGCGCTGGAACTGAACAGGCTGATGCATAAATGAGAGGAAATCGGCGTGATCAAAAAATCGTTTCTCTATGTATTCCGGGATAAGGCAATGACGATCTCTTGATTACGCATAGCATCGTTTGAAAGCAGATTTTTCTTCATTCCCATGGGAAAGGCCATATTGCTTGCTCTCCCGTTTCTTTTCCAGTTTCCAGAAGTATCGGATCTTGCAGACTTCTCCGATGGGCAACCCCGTCATGTTCTCCAGGTCCGTAATGCGAATATTAGGGTTTTTGTCAAGTTCACTTACAATGATCTGCTCTTGATGACTCATCTTTTCACCCTGTCCTACATTAGTAAGAAACGAATCCAAGTTATCCTATTACTTTTATATGAAAATACATTGTAATACGTGCCAGCAAATAATGTGCCTGTCAAACATATTATCATCAATAGTTTGTAATATATTGATATTGTTATATAAATAAAAATATAATTTCATCAGCTGTATGCTGGATTATGTCATCCCTGTCATCAATTGTAAATCATTCCGACAATAGAATTCATACGGAAGTGTGCTTTAAGGATATATATTCGCAAAAAAAGACTTCATTACAATATATTACATCACATATTCATTATGTAAAGAATTCCGATAACTATAGCTTTTACGGTTAAGCCGTACAAATCACTTTAAACTGCGAATGGTTAGCGAAGCTTCGTTGATGGATTCGCTTTTTGCTGATGTCAATAAAACAGAAACCTTGACGCAGTTGCCAGAGTGCAATTTTGTGTAAAAAATATTCAATCCCAAAATTTTGTGGTCGAAATTACATTGACATCTAAAATCATTCCTCATAAAGTTTTTTAAGGATTTTTTACGATAATGCTATGAAATTTGAGCCGACCCCCTGTCACCATCAAAGGGGACTGATATTGATTTAAGCATATGAAAGCAAATATAAAACATAATAAATCCAAGTCGCCGGCTAAGACTGAAACACTCAGGAAGGTCAAGGAAAAATTACAGGTCGAGGGTCAACTTTTCCAGGCTATTGCCCAGCAATCTTCTGATATTATTCTTCTCGTGAATCGGGAAGCAGTGGTGATGTATGAAAACGACGCTGTGGAAAGAATCCTGGGATTTAAGGCTGGGGAAAGAATTGGTAAAAAAGTATTTGATCATGCACACCCTGATGACATGGGTTTTTTAAAAGATGCATTCAATTTATTGTTTGAAAATGATAATGCCCCTGTTCAGAAAAGTGAAGTACGCGTTCGGGATATTGACGGGAACTGGCATATTTTTGAGGCCTGGGCGAAACATCTGAAGCAGAAGGACTTCGTTGGAGCGATCGTAGTGAATCTCCGCGATATTACCGAACGCAAGCGTGCGGAGAATGCACTGCGGGAGAGCGAAGCGGGTCACCATGAGAGAGAGGAGCGTTACCGGGATATCCTCGATAACATGGAGGAAGCCTACTATGAGGTCGATCTAAAGGGAAACCTGACGTTTTTCAATGCGGCTGCAGTAGCGAATCTCGGCTACACGGATAATCTGATGATGGGTTTGAACTTCCGTGAGTATGTGGACGACGAGAATGCGAGCAGGGTGTTCGAGGCGTACAACAGGGTTTTCCTTACTGGAGAATCTGTTAAAGGATTTGACTGGGAGCTGATCAGTAAAGAAAGCGGGAAAATACCCATAGAGAGTTCCATATCCCTCATACGGGATGCGAAGGGCAAACCTGTCGGGTTCAGAGGAATTATCCGTGATATCACCCAGCGCAAGCGGGCTGAGGAGGCGCTGCGGGAAAGTGAGTTGAAGTTCCGAAACCTCACCGAGACTGCCCAGGACGCGATTGTCACGATCAATATGAATGGGATGATTACTTACGCCAACCCGGCGGCAAAAGCACTTGCAGAGGGCATGGCAGTTGTCGGAATGGCTTTAAAAGATTTCCTGCCCCCTGATTCTGTTGAACATCATTATGATCAAATTTTTGACTTACTCAGCAGGGGCTTCTCAGAGACCCTGTCTTATGAGTCGAAAATCATGAGACCGCAGGGGGATTATCCGCTTTACTTTGATGTAAAGTCCTCCACGCTTTGGAATCGGGGTGAACCTTCGGGAATCCTTTTGGTTGCAAGGGATGCTACCGATCGCAAGCGGACTGAGGAGGAGATCCGCATGATGGCCGTTATCGACACCATGACGGGATTATACAATAGAAGAGGTTTTATCTCCCTTGCCGAACAGCAAATTAAAACAGCTATTCGAGCTGATAAAAAAATGCTTCTTTTTTTCATCGACCTCGATGGTCTGAAGTTTATCAACGACACCTGGGGGCACGAAGAAGGCGACCGCACACTGAAGAGAACATCCATCATTCTGAAAAATACCTTCAGGGATTCCGACATCGTTGCCCGCCTCGGGGGAGATGAATTCGCCGTGCTCGTTTTTGACAGCCCCGAACTGCCTGAAGTTATTTTGAAACGCTTGCACTCCAGAACCCATGACGAAAATGCCGCTTCTGATCTTCCCTATAAAATTTCCATGAGCATCGGTGTTGCCGATTATGATCCTTCGGTGCCCTGTTCAATCCATGAATTGATGTCCCGGGCTGACCAATTGATGTATAATCAAAAGAAAGGGAAAAAACAGGCGGGGAAATATCCTGTGTGATTTTCCGGTAAGGTAAAAAATATTCACAACTGATCTGGATTCACTTTTATTTTTTTGATAGTGTAAAAAAATATAGACATTACATGTTGAAATTATGGGAGAGAGATTATGCCTGACTACAGAGTAAAAATTTCCGAGACACAAGATGAGGATATTGAGTATCATCATTATTTAGTGACTGCAAAAGATGAGAAAGAGGCAAAGGCATTTGCCGTGAAATTTATGGAGCACTTCATTGACGACGATAATGATCCGGAAATAATCGAAAATGGATATACCTTCTACAATAAGGCGGTGATTGTTCGGCTTGAGTCAATAAAAGAGACGACAAAGGAGAAGTTCAAGGATTTTCTGCTGAAGATCCACACCATCAACATGGCCTGAAATCTTTTATGACAGTTCGGATTCCAAAGACCTTTTCCCGGCACAAGATTATTGCCTGTGCCCCGGTGAGAATTATTTCGTTCATTCCTGTTTTACATCGATTTATACACAGAAACGCATTTATATGGCAGCTAAATGTTCATTATTACTGCCATATTGTTGTCGTGGCCATGTTTCTCGAAGCGGATGTTGACTAACGGCCATATAATACGATATAGAACTGCAAAGTTGTAAATAAACAGAAGTGAGGAGGTTTTGTATGGCAAGTTTATGGATTGATGAAAGGGAGATAAAATTCCAGCTGAACGAGGTTTTCAATATCGGGGAAACCCTTCTGGGCAAAGGCCGCTATGCTGATCACGATGTGGATATGTGCAACATGGTGCTCGATCAGGCGCAGAAATTTGCCGAGGTTGAGATAGCTCCCACTTATCCGGATGAAGTTCATCGTAAACCAGTCGAGGCTACGTTCAAGGATGGTAAGGTTTTTGCGCCGGAATCCTATCATCGCCTCTGGAAACTGTATTGTGAGGGAGGCTGGATGACCACGGCCGATTCACCTGAAGTTGGCGGCCAGTCCTTCCCGTTCATCATCGGAGCTGCTGTTGCCAATATGTTCCTGGCCACCAATCAGGCGTTTCTCATGTATGCCGGTTTGAGCCACGGTGCGGCACGGTTGATGGAAGATCATTTCAAACACCCGTTGCGCGACATTATCATCGAAAAGATGTTCACCGGCGCATGGGCCGGCACGATGTGCCTGACCGAGCCTGGTGCTGGATCAGACCTGGGTATCCTGAAGACCACGGCCAAGAGGAATGCAGACGGTACTTACTCCATCACCGGTACCAAGTGTTTCATTTCCGCCGGAGATCATGATCTGACCGAGAATATCATCCACCCGGTTCTGGCCCGCATCGAAGGCGACCCGGCCGGCACAAAGGGAATCTCCATTTTTATGGTTCCCAAGATCCGTTTCAATGAAAAAGGCGAGCTTGGAGAACCCAACGACGTGCAATGCGGCAACATCGAAAGCAAAATGGGTATCCACGGCAACGCCACCTGTACACTGAACTTCGGCACCGACGGCAAGTGCATAGGCTATCTCATGGGCGAAGAGTGCGACGGCATGAAGATCATGTTCCAGATGATGAACGAAGAGAGACAGGGCGTGGGCATGATGGGCGTGTCTTTAGCCATGTCGGCGTACCTGCATGCGCTTGACTACGCCAAGCAGCGTATCCAGGGCTCGAACATCATTGCCGTGGCATTGAAAGATCCGAATGCAAAGGCAGTGCCGATTATTCAGCATCCGGATGTGCGCCGCATGCTCTTAAAGCAGAAGAGCATTACCGAAGGTATGCGCGCTTTGGCTTTCCTGTGCTACTATGCTATGGACCAGGAATTCAATGCCGGCCTCGAAAACAACGAGCAGCAGAAAGAATACTGGCATGGCATGATCGAAATGCTCACTCCAATGGTCAAGTCCTACTGCACCGAGAGGGGCATGGAAGTATGCGGAGATGCCGTACAGACTTACGGTGGTTATGGCTACTGCCGTGAATACCCGGTTGAGCAGATGATGCGTGACCAGAAGATCAACCTGATTTACGAAGGCACCAATGGCATCCAGGCGATGGACCTGCTGGGCCGCAAGCTTGGCATGAAAAAAGGCCTGTATTTCATGAATCTTCTGGGTCTGACCCAGGCGGCCATTGCCGAAGCGAAAAATATCGAAGGTCTGAAGGCGGAAGCGGAAATCGTCGAAGGCGCCCTCAATGCCTGTGCGGCAACCGCCATGGATTTTGCAAAGATGATGAAAACCACGCCTTTCGTTCCTCTGATTGGCGCTTGTGACTACCTCAATTGTTTATCCGACGCATTAGTCGGCTGGCTGCATGTCTGGATGGCCAATGTCGCAACCAAGGGGCTTGCCAATGCGACAAACGATAAGGAAAAGGCCTTCTATAGCGGTAAAATCCAGGGTGCAAAATTCTTTATTAACCGCATCACCGGTCTCGTGCCGGCCAAACTGGACAATTTAAAGAAAGATGAGCAGAGCGCGATGAACATCAGCGAAGAAGCTTTTTCAGTCTAAGAGTATTCCATCCGGTTCAATGCAAAAAGGGGGAACCTTGAGGTTCCTCCTTTTTTTAATCGATCCGCGGCTGAGGTGCAAAAAATACAGGGAATTGCCCGGCCTCCGGGGTGTGTTGAATGATCAGGCTTCTTATGTCTTCTCAAAATGGTGATAATCCTTCGGCTGCTCAAAGTTACCACCCCAATGCCAGCCTCGTTTGATAAATTCATGTACAATGGGATGATTTGCGGTAAACGTGCCGCTGCCTCCCGGGCGATAAACGGATCCGGCGGGTGCGATGATGCCGTTGGGATAAATCACGGGATTCTGCAAAGGATTGATGTCCACCGCGCGCCCGAAAGAATGGAGGGATAGTTTGTTGGTGTCAGCGATGACGCGGAAGTTGAACGCGGAAGAATTGTTATCCGCCATGGAATCGCCGTCTTCCCATTGGTAAGAAACAATGGGAACAACTTTGCCGACCGGAAACTTTAGTCTGTCGATCAGCTCAAATATTTCGTAGATGTCGTCTTCAAGTTTTGCGTCAACAAGGATCTGCCCCTGGTGACGCAGGCCGTCAAAAGAATAGTAGTGCACATCAATCATGGACAGGGAATCTATGATTTCAATAGGTGCCGTGCTGCCTTCAATGGCTTCGGCGAAGCTCATGGCGCTGTCGATGATTATAGCTTCGTTTGGCATTTCGTAAACTCCTTGAGAATTTGCCCGAGCGTTTCCCCGTTGAGTGATACGTCACTGTAGATTGTCCGCATGGTGCTGCAGCTAAGACGATCATAATCCGACAGCCGCGGCGTGATGACAACGCCGGCCATGTCAATGGCTCCCGGGGAAATAAAAAAATTCTTTTTGCCCTCGGCAAAGTAAGCGTCAGGGCGATGCTTCCGGCGAAGGAAAATTGTCAATCGCCAGATATTTCCGGTGAATGCACAAATGACATTCACCGGCGGTTCATCACTTTTTGCCAGAACTTGCCGCACAACTTTTAATAAATGAATAAACTGCTTCTTCAGGGCTTCAGCGCTGCCCGATTCCATGACAATGACAGCACGGTCAAATAGGCTCCCCGCCGCGATTCGAACGGAAGAGACGACATTGATCAGGGGAAGCTTGTTCAATTCATTCAGGAAGGGGAGGACATTAGACGGAATCATCTGGAAATGAGAATGATCAGGTGCGGATGCTCCGCAGGCAGGACCGTTGTAAAAAACGATATAATCCGGTGCGGCATCGGCAGACAGCTGCAGAAGCCGTTGCAGAGATGAAATGATGATCTGCGGCCGGTGCCGCAGGGTGACAACCGTAAAGTGCCGGTTGAAAATCGGTGCGGGATTACATAGAATCAGACAATCATCCCGGTATAATATGCCCTGCTGACCGGGAGGCAGGTTTTCCCGGCATAAAAAACAGGGACGTTTTTTAATTGACTCCTTATCCACCGCAGCGCCGCCGCTTGCCGCGCGCGCCGGGTTATATTGCAGAATGATTGTATAGGTGCCGCATGAAAGCTGTCTTTTCCTTATGCCTGCCAGATCACGGCAGGCATTTGCGAACTCCGGCCAGAATCTTTTCTGCGAATGATAAAGAGTCTTGCAGAGACCGGACAGTGCAATATGTTCCTCCCCCGTGAATATGGCAGAAACAGGATACGGTGAATGGGACCGGGGCACGGTCTGAATCTGTCTGCCGGCATTGATCAACTGTCGGGATTGAAGTTCCATCGTGCGCAGCCTGTCTTTGTAAAAATCGTTGCGGTTTTGTCTTTCAGCGGAGAGACCGGCATCGGTGTTGTCTGCCCAGCGACGGCACAGATACAGGCTTTCATAAATTCTGCCGACTTTGTATTCCCGTGTCAGCCGCAGGGCCACGGCGTAATCCTCGCCATAACTCACATTTGGAAAGCCGGTCTGGCGCAGAGCATTCGCGTCAAAAGCCCGCGGCGCTCCCATTCCATTGATCCGGAGAAGATTGTTGTGACCGTTTCGAGAAGTCCATTCCCGATGATCAATAAGCCCGGGCGGAATCTCTTTCTGCCGTTCATCGACCAGAGTATAGGAACCGACGGCCATCGCGTATCGCCCCCTGCGCAGAGTATTGACGATTGTCTGCAGAGATTTTGGTGAACTGTACAGATCATCGGAATCCAGTTGAACAGCGTACCGGCCACAGTGCGGTGAATAAATCGCTTCATTCCAGCAGCCGCCAATACCCAGGTCGCGCTGTTTGGGTACCAGATGCAGCATGTTGGGATGTTTTGCCGCAAAATTTTTTAAGATTTTTGCTGTTTTGTCTGTCGAATGGTTGTCAACGACAATGACGTTAAACGGGAAATTTGTTTGCTGACTCAGGGCGCTTTCAAGCGCGTCGGCAATCGTTTTTTCCCGGTTGAGCACCGGGATGACAATACTGGCTTCCCAATGAAAATCCGCCGCGTCCTGCGGCGCTTTTTTTGTACATGCCGGCAGATGCGCGCCGATTCGCTTCAAATGCTCCGTTGCAATTTTTTCAAATTTCTTCTGACGGATAAAATTTTCTTTCGCGACATAGTTAAAATGTGTTTCGGATTTTCCGCCCTTTTCCCCCGGCTGGGTTTTTATGGATGCCGTATAAAGGAATTCCGGCAAATGAAGAATGACCGAGTCGAGAGAAATTTTGAGGCGCAAATCATAAAGAACAGTATCCGGGTTGGCTCCGGGCGAACCGTATTTTTTCACGGCGGCGCGAATTGCTTTGGTAGAAAGGATGAAAAAATGACCGAAATTGAAATCATCACGGATCGATCCCAATTGATAGTCGGTAAGCGGATGCGAGTCGCGGCCGCTGGTGGCGGCTGTCAGAAAGTCCGGGTAAACGAGGCCTGCGCCGGTATCGCGGGCAACGGCGAAGAGCCTTTGCAGTGAATGCTCCGGGCATAGCACATCCACGGCGGAATCAACGGCCAGCAGATAATCAGACGACAGGTTACTGAAGAATGAAGATGGCCGTCGCATGTCTTTGATGACGGATGAAACGGAGGGCCAGCGGTCCGCCGCCTGTTTTTCATCCGAGGCGCTCCAGAGCAAAAAACATCCTGATTGGTAAATCGAAGGTTTCATGGAACCTCGAACGGAAGGATTTTAAAAATCAGCCATCATCAGATTGAAAGCATTTTCCGCCGTGTCCCGGGCCAGCTTGGCAAGCGCCTGCTTTCTGGCGGGCAGCGGATTAATGTCGTCAAACAGCCTGTAATCCGCTGTCCCGACAATATTTCGCGAAGACCAGATGATCCTGCCGGTGTCTTTCTCACGGAAAGTGGCTTCGAGGGTAACGGTCATTCTCTCTTCGGCGGCCAGCAGATTAGCCCGGTAGGAAAGCGTCCCCGTGCTGATATTGAGAACATTGCCGCTGATAATTGCGTCCGCCTGTTCGATGTCCGGGACGGTTTTAAAACGGTTGCTCTGAATGATCTGGTCGATAAATGCGGTGCGCATGTAGTTTTCCACTTCGGCCAGGGCCGTTCTGTTGCCGAAAGGCGCGACATAAACATTTTGTATGCGGTTGTCGATGTGTTCACCCTGCGGTGCGAATGTATAACCGCAGCCGAAAACAACCCACACCATCAGAAGTGTCAGACCGGTTTTTATCACGGACCATACGTTTTGTTTTTTCATGGATTAATCCTGTTTATTGTTTTACGACAATATTCACCAGCTTTTTGGGAACGTAAATCACCTTTACAATGGATACATCTTTGAGCATCGCTGCAATTTTTTCATCCGCCTGCGCGTTAGCCTTGATCTTCTCCGCATCTTCATCGATCGGGACGGTCATCCGGCTGCGCAGTTTGCCGTTGATCTGAATGACGATAGTCATTTCTTCCTCGCTGGCGATAGCCGGATCGAAGTCGGGCCATGGCATTTCGGCCACAGATGCTTGATGTCCCATCACCTGCCAGAGTTCTTCCGTGATATGCGGAACGATAGGTGCCAGCAGTAACACCGCCGATTCCAGTGCTTCACGGATGACCGCCAGCGCTCTGGGGTCGTCCTTTGCCGGTCGCTTGACAGCGTAAATCGTGTTAACCAGTTCCATCACGGCGCTGATCGCCGTGTTGAAATGGAAGCGGTCTTCAATGTCCATGGTAACCTTGCGGATGGTCTGGTGCGTTTTTCGTCGCAGCGCCTTGAGATCGCCTTCGGCGGATAAGTCTTCTTTTACAGTTCGCGCTGAATTGATGTCTTCCAGATAATCGTCAATGATTCTCCACAGGCGCGAAAGAAAGCGGAAGGATCCGTCTACACCCTGCGCGCTCCATTCCAGGTCCTTTTCCGGAGGCGAGGCAAACAGGCAGAAAATCCGTGCCGTATCGGCGCCGTAGCGCTGGATCAGATAATCCGGGTCAATTACATTTTTGAGGGATTTGGACATCTTTTCCGTTTTGCCGATAATGACTTCCTTCCCGCAGATGTAGCACTTGTCTTCAGCTGCCTGTTCGGGGAAAAGATAGCCGTGCTCCGGGCATTTCATGGTTTCCTTGCAGACCATGCCCTGTGTCAGAAGGTTGGTAAAGGGTTCATCCACACCGATGACGCCGAAGTCGCGCAATACTTTGGTGTAAAACCGTGCGTAGAGCAGATGCAGAATAGCGTGTTCGATACCGCCGATGTACTGGTCAACCGGCATCCAGTAATCGAGTTTCTTGCGGTCCAGACCCGGCTTTGCGCCATAATCGGGGCTGCAGTAGCGGTCGAAATACCACGATGACTCCACAAACGTGTCCATGGTGTCGGTTTCTCTGGCCGCCTTTCCTCCGCATTTGGGGCAGACCGTATTGACAAAATCGGGAATCGCAGCCAGCGGGGAGCCGCCGTCAGGACTGAAGACGACATTCTCTGGAAGAACAACGGGCAGATCTTCTTCTTTAACCGGAACGATCCCGCATTTGGCGCAGTTGATCATTGGAATGGGAGCTCCCCAGTAACGCTGACGGGAAATACCCCAGTCGCGCAGACGATATTGTATCGTGCGACGGCCTTTGTCCTGGGATTCCAGGAAATCAGCAATAGCCTCCAGAACTTTTGTGTTTTCCATGCCGTCAAACTGACCGGAATTAACCAGAATGCCTTCATCCACATAAGCTTCGGTCATGCTTGCCGGATCCAGTGTCCTGTCTTTCGGCGAAATGACGACAATCAGCGGCAGGTTATATTTTTTGGCAAATTCGAAGTCCCGCTGGTCATGCGTGGGAACGGCCATCACGCAGCCTGTGCCATAATCGGCCAGAACGAAATTGGCGGCGTAAATCGGCATTTCCCGCCCGGTGAGCGGGTTTTTACAGTATGAATCCAGAAACAGGCCTTCCTTTTCGTAATACTCGGACGTCCGCATGAGTTTATCCTGTTTTTTGACCTTTTCAACAAATGACCGGACATTGCTTTCGCATGCTTTTCCTTTAGCCAGTTCCATAACCAGCGGATGTTCGGCGGCGATCAGCATGAACGTCGCGCCAAAAAGTGTGTCCTGGCGGGTCGTGAAGACTTTAATCGCTCCTTCACCACTTGCCATGGGGAAATCCACTTCACAGCCGTAGCTTTTGCCGATCCAGTTTTTCTGCATGGTCATGACACGTTCCGGCCAGCCGGGCAACTTGTCACAATATTCAAGCAGTTCGTCAACGTAGGCGGTGATTTTAAAAAACCACTGATCGAGAACTTTCTCTGTCACTTCCGTGCCGCAGCGCCAGCAAAGGCCTCCTTCCACCTGTTCGTTTGCCAGAACCGTATCGCATTTGGTGCAGAAATTGACGCTGGAACGTTTTTTATAAGCCAGGCCTTTTTCGTACATCCAGATAAAAAAGAGCTGCTCCCAGCGATAGTATTTGGGGTCGCATGTGGCGATTTCCCGGTCCCAGTCGTAGCTGAAACCCATGCGCTTGAGCTGTTTGCTCATGTGGCTGATGTTTTCATAAGTCCACTTTGCCGGATGGATTTTATGCTCGATGGCGGCATTTTCCGCCGGCATGCCAAAGGAATCCCAGCCCATAGGATGCAGGACGTTGAATCCCCGCATGCGCTTGTAGCGGGCAACCACATCGCCGATGGTGTAATTGCGGACGTGGCCGATATGAATTTTGCCGGAGGGGTAGGGAAACATTTCCAGCAGATAGTATTTTTTCTTTTGAGGATCTTCAGAGACCTTATATGTTTTTTCCCGTTCCCATTTCTTCTGCCATTTTTCTTCGATGGCAATCGGTTCGTACCTCATAAATATGGTGTGCTCCCAAATGGTAATAATCGGCATTTTGTCTAACATATCGGTCTGGTGCTTGCAATGCCTTTGTTCATGGTATGAAGGCCGGACCATTGCACATTAAAAAAGCCGGGGCGTTGTCCCGGCTTTTTTATTCATCTGCGGCAAAGACCATCAGGCCATAACCGATTTTAAAATCTCTTTTTCAAGCAGATCGGTCAATTTTTCTTTGGAATATTTTTTCATGTTCCAGCGACGCAGGGCGCGCAGGGATAACTGATAAATAATCATGTTGGCTGTAAATGAGGCGTCTTCAAAATCAAATACTTTTCGTGCCTTTCCCTTTTTGAGGATTTCTTCCAAATGGGAGACAACCTTGCTTTCCCTGGCCAGAATAATTTTAAGCAGGCGCTTTGAAAGCGCCTTTGATTCCCGGTATAAAAGCAGAATCTCATCGGCGTAGTCATAGCTGTAGTAAATAAATTCATGAATCAGCGTTTTCAGCTGTTGAAGGGGATCATCCAGGCTCATCAATCCTTCCTGCTGGAAGAGCTCTTCCTCCCGTCTGTGAATGAGTTCAAAAACAAGAAAAAGAATATCCTCCTTGCTTTTAATGAAGTAATACAAGTTCCGGATATCAATGCCCGTTGCTTTGGAAATTTCCCGCATGGATGTCTGGACATACCCTTTTTTCATGAAAAGTTTTGTGGCTTTTTTAATGATCTGCATCTGTCTTTTCTGAAACAGAACGTTGCTTTTTCTTGGTTTGGACCTGGGCTCGGGCAATGTTTTTTTTCTCATGGATTTTTACAACCCTTTCAAGAATCTCTGTGCATTTTTATAACAAAAATACCCCGTCTGTCAATATAAATTGAAAAAATCGCTTGACAAAATTATCAGGGCAAAATAATTCATACAACGAATGATGGTTGTATTTTGCTTTTTTGGCAAAGGAGCTGTTTTTCATAACTATTTCAATAAACAATCCATGAAAGCGAGGATAAAAAGATGAAGATTGAAGACGTGAAGAATGTGTGCGTTGTAGGTGCGGGGAATATGGGACATCAGATTGCTCTGCAGTGCGCTCTTTCCGGTTTTAAAACCGTCAGCACGGATGTCATTCCGGCCGTGCTGGAAAAAGCGGGAAAATTTGTAGATACCTACCTGGCCGGCCGCGTACAGAAGGGGAAACTGACAGAAGGCGCGGCAAAGGCGGCCCGCGCAAGAATCTCCTTTACCGGGGATCTGAAAGAAGCCGCGAAAGATGCCGATGTCGTGATCGAAGCCGTTTTGGAAAGAATCGATCTGAAACGTGAAATTTTTGCCGATCTGGACAAAATTGCACCGCCAGACGCGATTCTGGCCACCAACAGCTCCTTCATCGTAAGCTCCAGAATTGCCGATGTCACTAAGCGTCCCTCCCAGGTATGCAATCTCCACTTCTTCAACCCGGCGCTGGTGATGAAACTGGTGGAAGTGGTTCAGGGTCCCCATGTTTCGGATCAAACGGCCCAGTGCATGATGGATTTCTGTCTGAAGATCGATAAAGTTCCAATCCATATCAAAAAGGAAGTGGATGGATTCGTTTTAAACCGAATTTTCAGCGTGATTCACAAAGAGGCGCTCTGGATGCTGGAAATGGGCGTGGCGTCTTTTGAAGATATCGACAAGGCCTGCGTCTATGGCGCTGGTCATCCGATGGGGCCTTTCCGTCTGCTGGACCTGACCGGCATCGATCTAGCCTATGATATCGGCATGAGTCACTTTTACGAAACCGGCAACCCCGCCGACCTGCCTTCTCCCAGTATTGTGAAACGTTACACGGAAGGCAAATACGGCCAGAAAACGGGTGAAGGCTGGTACAACTACAAGAAATAATTACAATAAATATCATGGGGAGGAATTATGAGCAGGGAAGTTGTATTTGCAGGTGGTATTAGAACAGCCTTTGGCACGCTGGGGAAAACCCTGCGGAACTTGATGGGCGAAGAACTGGCCGGAATGACTATTAAGGGTCTTGTCGAAAAGACGAAGATCCTGGAAAAAGGAGGAGTGGTGGATTCCGTTTTCATGGGATCGGCCATTGGAGGCAACACGGCGATTAACCCGGCCCGCTGGGCGGTTCTGGCCTCGGGTCTCCCTGAGAGCACGTCGGCTTCTTATATTGAAATGCAGTGCGGTTCCGCAATTGATTCCATCAATCACGCCGCCTGGAAAATTCTGGCCGGTCAGGCCGATATTATGATTGCGGGCGGCTTTGAATCTTACAGCCAGGCTCCGTGCCGGTTTCCGATGACCACGGAACCTTTCCGCATGATTCCTCCGATGCCGATTGCCTTTTCACTTGCTCCTTCCAGAGATGCCGCAACGATGAACATGGGCCTCACGGCAGAAAAGCTCCAGCAGATGTATAATATTTCGCGCCAGGCCCAGGATGAATTTTCTTATCGGAGCCAGCAGCGGGCCAGAAACGCTATTGAATCCGGTTTCTGTGATCAGGACATTATGCCGATTATGGTACCCCAGGGACAGAAAAAACCGCCGCTGGAGTTCAAGGTCGATGAATTTCCCCGTGCCGAAACGACGATGGAAGCCCTGGCCAAGTTGCCGCCCGCGTTTATCAAAGACGGAACCGTTACAGCCGGCAATTCTTCCGGTCGTAATGACGGCGCTGCTTTCGTTTTGATGATGACCAGAGAAAAAGCCGAACAGCTGGGTTACATGCCTTGGGCCAAGTGGCTGGCCGGCGGCGATTATGGTGTCGATCCAAAAGTCATGGGGATCGCTCCAGCGTATGCGGTGCCCCTCGCGCTTAAGAAAGCCGGATTGAAAATGAGCCAGATTGACGTTATGGAATGCAATGAGGCGTTTGCCGTCCAGAATCTGGCCGTAGCCGCTGAACTGGAAAAACAGACGGGAGAGAAAGTGGACTGGGGAAAGTGGAATCCTAACGGCGGCGCAATATCTTTTGGCCATCCCAATGGCGCATCCGGTGCCCGTATCTGCATCTTCACCATGCGTGAATTGATGCTGAAAGGCGGCAAATACGGCTGCTTCAGTTCCTGTTGCGGCGGAGGTTTGGGCGTGGCCAGTGTCATTGAGAATCTGCAGGTTTAATTTTTAAGGCATGCCGTCCTGCGGCATTCATCGTCACTGCATATTAAAGGTGTGGAAAAGCCGGGGATTGCCCGGCTTTTCCGCTTTGATGTTTTTTTAGATAAACATAATGAAATTCATTCAATCTGTGCTAAAATAATCATTATATGTACAGACTTGTATATATAAATCACACGTGGATACAATAAAAGTTTTAGGCAATGGCGGCTAATCCTATGGCGGACAGCAAGG
>JBDKUG010000251.1:0-4138 GCA_039679815.1 Smithella sp. | reverse complement strand
CACTCCTGTTTGCCTGAACGAATGGAGATCAAGTCTATGTAAAAAGCCGACGGTTAAATGTTTTGACTGTCCGCACAAGTCTTATGATGTTTTACATGAAAGAGTTATTGAGTCGCATTTAAGGGGCAGCATCGTTGCCGGCATATATCCCATGCACCAGGATGATACGTGCCACTTTTTGGCAATCGATTTTGATGATGACTGTTGGCAAAACGATATTTCCACACTTCGAGAAGTTTGTTTATCCTTCAATGTTCCCATAGCAATCGAGCGTTCTCGCTCTGGAAGCGGAGCTCATGCCTGGTTTTTCTTTAAAAATCGAATTCCAGCAAATTTGGCCAGAAAGTTCGGTTCTGCTTTGCTTACTTATTCTATGGCCAGAAGACATGAAATAACATTCAAGTCTTATGATCGATTCTTTCCGAGTCAGGACACGATGCCCAAAGGCGGCTTTGGCAACTTAATCGCTCTTCCGCTGCAGAAAAACGCCCGGGAACACGGCAACAGTATTTTTATTGATAAAAATTTCATTCCCTATACAGACCAGTGGGAATTTCTGTCAAAAATCAGACAGTTGTCCGAAGATGAAATATCCGCTCTGATGCCCTTTTTGTGCTCCGGAAACGAAATGGGCGCTCTGAAGGAGGTCGATGAAGAACTGCTTAAACCATGGGAAAAAGACAGACTAAAATGGTCTAAAACCGATTTCCCCAGAGAAGTTAAACTTGTAAAAGCAAACATGATCTATATTGAGAAATCAGGTATTTCGCAAAAAGCATTAAATGTTTTGAAACGACTGGCGGCATTTAAAAATCCTGAATTCTATAAAGCGCAAGCCATGCGTATGCCGACATATAACAAACCCAGAATTATTTCTTGCGCAGATGAAACTCAGACATATATCTGTTTGCCAAGAGGCTGTGAAAATGATGTCATAAGCGTGCTGGCGGAGACGAGTGTTAAAGCAACTTGGACTGATAAAACCAATCCGGGAAACCACATCAACGTGGAATTTATCGGAACCTTGAGAGACGAGCAACAGTTGGCCTCAGAAGAGATGCTCAAGTGCGAAAACGGCGTGCTTGCGGCAACCACTGCATTTGGAAAAACAGTTATTGCCGCAAAACTGATTGCTAATCGAAAAGTAAACACACTGATATTAGTGCATCGACAGCATCTGCTTTCGCAATGGAAGGCAAGATTGACGGAATTCCTGACCATTGATGAAAAACTACCGGCCTTGGAAAAAAAACGGGGACGAAAAAAGCAACAAAGTCTGATTGGACAAATAGGCGCAGGTAAAAACAATCCCCACTTCATCATTGACATTGCAATTATGCAGTCTCTGAGCAGTGGTGGCGACGTGAAGGATTGGATAAAAGATTATGGCATGGTGATTGTTGATGAATGCCATCATGTTCCGGCTTTCAGTTTTGAACAGATACTCAAGAACGTCCATGCAAGATACGTATATGGATTAACGGCCACACCCACTAGGCAAGATGGTCATCATCCGATTATGTTCATGCATTGCGGACCGATCAGATATAGCGTGGATGCCAGAAAACAAGCAGAAAAAAGGCCATTTGAACATTTTATTATCCCACGATTTACAAGTTTTCAAACATCGTCTGACACGGATGAAAAAGAAATCTCCATTCAAGAACTATATTCAGAAATCATTGCCGATGAATTTCGAAATCAATTGATTGCAGACGACGTCATCAATGCTTTTCAAAATGGCAGAAATTCCCTTGTTCTTACAGAAAGAACGGCCCATGTTGCAGAACTGGCCAAGAAGCTCAATAAGAACATACCCGATGTAATCACTCTTACGGGCAGCATGGGAACAAAAGAAACAAGAGATGTGCTGGCAAGAATATCAGAAACTGCAGCGAGCCAACAGTTAACGCTCATTGCGACAGGAAAATATATTGGCGAGGGATTTGATGAAGCCAGGCTGGATACACTTTTTCTGGCAATGCCCATTTCATGGAAAGGAACGGTACAACAGTATGCAGGCAGACTGCATAGATTATTTGAAAACAAGAAAGATGCCCAGATTTATGATTATGCCGATATTCGTGTCAGAATGTTGGAGAAAATGTACAATAAGCGACTCGCCGGATATGCATCAATTGGATATAAGACAAGAACCGGTAGCTTCACTTACGAATCTGTTGACATCATCTTTAACAACCATAATTTTCTTCCGGTTTATAAAAATGACTTGATTAATGCCAGAGCGGAAATATTTATTGTAAGTCCATTTGTTACAAAAAGACGAGTCCTGCAAATGCTGGAATTGATGCGTGTCATATTAGATCAAAAGGTCAAGGTTAGTATTATGACAAGGCCTATAACTGATTTTAAAGACAAACTGGCACTGGATGATATATTTAATCTTCTGAAAACAGCCGGCATCAATTTGATGTTTAGATCCAATATTCATCAGAAATTTGCAGTTATTGACCAAAGGATCGTTTGGTATGGAAGTATTAACCTTTTGAGTTTCGGTAAAGCGGAAGAGAGTATTATGCGGCTCCATAGTTCCAATATTGCCAATGAACTGATAAAATCGTGTATCATGTAAGACTTACTCAAAAGGCTATCTAATTTATAAGCATCATCTCATTTTTTGTCTTGATCTTGGAGACCATTATTTTAATTCTGTATCGATAATTATGGTCGATATATATTGACTTATTCGCTGATTTAGTTTACACAATAAATACTTGAAAAAGGCAAACTGCTTGAAAGGGCGGGGCGCAAAGTTAACGACCTAAATCTCATTTGAGGGATAAGGTGGCTGAACTGCCAGGCGGATAATTGCTCTGAAGACTAGACGTAATTTCATCTTTCCTTTCAGTTCCCAGTATCAAAATGGAAAAATAACAGAACGCTAACTGAACGTGCCGCACTATCATTGGGGCAAACCAAGTCCATCAATCCTCAAAAGGAAATGGTTTGCCGATGAAAGTCATTAACATCGTTAATCAAAACAGGTAGCATAAGATGAATGGTCCAACCAAAGAATATCAAATACTGATCGAAGAGAATACCTTATTAAAGCAGAGAATCCGGAAACTGGAAAAAGCAGCAGCAGGAAGCGGTAAGGCGGGACCGCTCACCATACATTCTGATAAGAAATTTGAGGCCATATTCCAATGCAGTCCGGACGTCATTACGATTACCGACGCGTCCAATGGCTCGCTGTTGGATGTGAATGATTCATTCCTGCAATTAACGGGATATTCAAAAGAAGAGGTCATCGGTTCATCAACGAAGGAATTGAATATATGGGGCAATGTCGAAGATAGGGGAAGGATTGTCAATCTGTTGAAATCCGGTGCCGATGTTGATAAGGCAGAATTATCATTCAGAACCAAAAGTGGCGAACTCAGACAAATGCTATTTTCAGCCCGGTTGATCGAGGTCGATGGCAGGCAGCTTATCATCACCAACACCCATGACGTCACCGAACGCAACATGACAGAGGAGAAATTGCTGGAAAGCGAGGAGAAATACAGGACCATCCTCGAAGATGTGGAAGATGTTTACTTTGAAGTGGATATCAGGGGAAATATCACGTTCGTTAATCCTTCGTCCTGTAAAAAGAGTGGCTACTCTTTGGATAATCTGCTCGGGATGTCTTTTAAAAAAATTAGTATACCCGATGGTATTGAACGGGTCATGCAATATTTTGGAGAAATTTTCCAGACAGGCAAAACAGGTAAACCCTTTATATGGAATCTAAAGAAAAAGAACGGGGAACAGGGAATTTTTGAATTAGTCGTCTCCCTGATCAGGGACAAGCAGGGCAACCCCACAGGATTCCGGGGAATAGGACGGGATATTACCGAGCGTAAGCAGGCAGATGAAAAACTTCAACAAACCCTCGACATTCTCAGAAAGTCGATCGGTGTGACCATCCAGGTTATGGTATCGGCTATTGAGGTCAGAGATCCCTATACAGCCGGTCATCAGAAGAGAGTTGCGGATCTTGCCAGGTCTATCGCCACGGAGATGGGATTAAATAAGGAAAAAATAGAAGGAATCCGGATGGCAGGTTCCATCCATGACATCGGGAAATTAGCGATTCCTTCGGAAATACTGGCCAAACCTACCAAGCTGACAA
>JBDKUG010000353.1:0-29693 GCA_039679815.1 Smithella sp. | reverse complement strand
TGAAAATTTTCAGTGGTACGTCATCCCGCTGCTCGCGCTGGTCGTTTACGTTTATACAAATGAAATCAGCAAAAAGAACTGGAAGGGTATTGCCGCGGGGCTATCTCTGTACCTCGTACACTGGTTTTATGAAATTATGAATGCCCTGATCCAGTATGCTAGCGGTCATGCGCTCTGGACGGTGCCCGCGGGCACCGCCTTCCTGCTGCTGGTCGGTGTGGGGATTGAATTAAGCCTGATGTTTTCTGTTGCGGGTCTGGTTATGAGCAAAGTGCTGCCCGAAGATCCCGGAATGAAAATTGTGGGTATCAATAACCGCATTTTCTTTGCCGTAGTCAATGCGGCGCTGTTTTCATTTATTGAGATTTTCCTGGCAAAGACGCCTGCGTTTCACTGGGTTTATTCCTGGTGGGGAGCATTCCCGGTTTTTCTCACTGTTTACATACCTTTCTTTGTCGTGTCATTCCTTTGCTATGACTGGAAGCCAAAAGTTCAGGTTACGGTGATTGGTGCACTTTTTGTTGTGGATGCCTTGATGATAATCATTTTTGCGGGCATCTTAAAATGGATATAGAAACAGGGTATAGAAAACTCCTGAATACACTGCGATAAGAATAAAGAAGGTTTTTCAATATTGCCATGCGGGGGCTGAAAAGCTGCCAAGGAGATTTTCACATGGGGCGTCATTTATTGACTGATTTTCAAAAGTGTGCGATGGGTTTTTTAAGGAGGGTTTATGACGGTTAAATTTTGCAGGATTGCCCTGGTGATTTTTCTGTGTCTGGCAATTCTGACGCTTCCTGCATCTGCAGCAATTTCAAAATCGCGGACGAAAGCGGGTGCTCATCGAAAATCTATCCCCGCGAAAGCCATCCGGGCTTCCTGTGAACCTGTATTGTATTCCGCCTCTGCTCTGGTGAAAGATCAAAGCACCGGCAGACTCCTGATTCAAAAACGTGCGACGGCGATCGTACCTATTGCTTCCATTACAAAACTGATGACCGCCATGGTTGTTCTTGATCAGGACGAGAATCTTGAGGGAAATCTTGTGATTCAAAGGGCAGATGTGGACATGATTCGCCGCAGTCACTCACGGTTGCCGGTAGGGACAAGCCTCACACGCAGGGAAGCCATGCTGCTTGCCCTGATGTCTTCCGAGAATCGTTCGGCTCATGCGCTCGGCAGAACATATCCGGGTGGAACCAGGGCCTGTGTTGCCGCCATGAATGCCAAAGCCAGGGCGCTGGGACTTTCCGCCACCCACTTCGAAGATACAACAGGACTTGCTAACGGCAATGTCTCTTCAGCCCGTGACCTTGTAGAATTGGTGGAGGCCGCTTATCGATATGGCCTTATCCGGGAATTTACCACCTGCAGGGAAACCACAGTCTACACAGGTCAGCGGATTCTGGAGTACCGCAATTCCAATCAACTCATAAAAAATCCGGACTGGGACATCGGTCTGTCCAAGACAGGCTATACAGATGATGCCGGACGCTGTCTGGTCATGCAGGCACATGTGGCAAATCGACCGCTGCTCATCGTGCTGCTGGATTCCCAGGGAAGGCTGACGCGTGTAGGAGATGCCAACCGGATAAAAAAATGGCTGGAAGGACCTTCTCAGGCAGCTCAGGTACGAAAAGGGTAACCGTTAGCAGAACGGGCTGTTGTCCAAAAACCCTTTTCGCTTGCCTGAAAGCGTTTTGAATAAATCTAAGGCTTGTGAAAGGTAATAACAAAACTCGCCTTCGGCTCAAACAGTTGTCATTACAGATCTTTCTCTTCGCCTTGACCGGAAGCGCGCAGCATTTGCGAAGCGCAATAATTCGTATATTCCTTACCGGGAAGGCCACAGGCCTTCAGTTATGAAGCAAAACGCTTTCAATGGCTGCTCAAAGGATATTATTTGGACAATAGCCCGAGAAGATTTGGCCACTGCAGGTAGAAAACATACATTCTTTTGTTTTTTCAGTTATTTCACGATCTTTGTTGACTCCCGGTCTTGAATTTGCTAGATAAACAAGGATTTGGAGATTAAGAAATCCATGATGGATATTTTAAATGATTGATCTGCATACTCATTCGATTTTCAGCGATGGCGAACTCGTACCATCCGAACTGGCCCAGCGGGCTCGTGCCGCAGGCTACAGGACAATCGCCATCACGGACCATGCCGATTATTCCAATATCGATTTTATCATTCCAAGAATGGTCATGGTGTGTGAAAAAATTACAGTGAGGGGCAATATTCAGGTATTACCCGGACTGGAACTGACGCATGTTGATCCTGCCGATATTGCCCTGCTTGTATCTGAAGCAAGGAAACTTGGGGCGCAAATCGTGATCGTCCACGGGGAAACCCTGACGGAACCGGTCCCGCCCGGCACCAACCTGGCGGCCATTAAGGCTGGTGTTGACATACTGGCCCATCCGGGCCTGATTACGGAAGAAGAAGGCTGTCTTGCTGCAAATCAGGGCGTATTCCTTGAAATTACCACCCGCAGGGGGCACAGTCTCAGTAATGGACATGTTGTCTCCGTGGCCAGAAAATGCAACGCACGACTGGTGCTCAATAACGACGCGCATGCGCCGGGAGATTTCGTCGGTTATCAAATGGCGGTGAATATCGCGCGGGGCGCAGGGATGTCCGCAGAAGAAGTTACTGCCATGTTCAAGAATTCTCAAAATCTGACACAGAGGGCCCGTGCGTGAAAAGTCGTTTCGCTTCAGGTCCTTTGAATATTTGCCTGCTGACGTATCGGGGGAACCCGACCTGTGGCGGGCAGGGTGTTTACATCAAGCATTTAAGCAAGGCGCTGGCCGATGAGGGACATCGGGTCGATGTGATTTCCGGTCCTCCCTATCCCCATCTGGATGAAAATGTCCGCCTGATTAAAATGCCCAATCTCGATCTTTATCATCCAGATCATCTTTTTCGCCCCGAAAAGATGAGCGATCTTGCTGTTCCGCTAAACATGTATGAATTTCTGAATGTCTGCACGGGTAGTTTTCCGGAGCCATTCACCTTTGGCGAACGTGTTTATTCATACCTGAAGAAGTACAGCAATGATTACGACATTGTTCATGATAATCAATGCCTTTCCTATGGAATTGGAAGGCTTGCGCAAAAGATCATACCAACCCTCCCCACGATTCACCATCCCATCACGGTGGACAGGCAGGAGGATTATAAGGTGGCCAAAACGATCCGTCAGAAATTCCGTGTTTACCGCTGGTATTCGTTTATCAATATGCAGCTGAAGGTGGCACGGCAGTTTTCTCATATTATCACGGTGTCGGAATTTACCAAAAAAGACATCGCCAAAGAGTTTTCACTGGATGAAAATAGATTCCGGGTTGTGCACAACGGCATCAACAACGAATTTTTTTACCCCAAGCAAAACGGTCCGAGACCAGAGAATTCCCTGATCGTGACCAACAGTGCGGACACGCCGTTAAAGGGCCTCAATTTTCTGCTGGAGGCCGTGGCGGAGATTCGGAAGAAGCAGCCGGTCAAGTTGACCGTTATCGGTCAACCCAAAAAGGACGGTATCATTGAAAATCTGGTGGCCAGACTGGGAGTATCAGACGTCGTGCATTTCACCGGACGTATTGACAATGAGGAATTTGCCGATTATTATGCCAAATCGACGATTGCCGTTGTCCCGTCACTGTATGAAGGATTCGGCATTCCCGCAGCTGAAGCGATGGCCTGCGGTGTACCGCTGATTTCCACCTCAGGAGGCGCTCTGCCTGAGGTCGTGGGCGACGCTGGAATTATCGTTCCTCCTGCTGACGCGAAAGCGCTGGCACAGGCGATTGAATATTTATTGCAATTCCCGGAAGAACGAAAGAAATACGCACAGGCAGGGCTGGCCCGTGTCAATTCGGTCTTCAGCTGGAAAAAGGCCGCCCAGGAAGTGGCAGACGTTTATCGCGAGGCAATTCATGGTTACCGTCGATCTTCATGAATTGTCATTAAAGCCGGGTTATGCGGTTCTGGACGCCGGATGCGGCAGTGGCAGGCATTTACGCGCCCTGGCTAAACTGCCCGGTTTGAAAATTGTCGGTATCGATCGGAATCCATCCGACGTGGAGGACGCTATCAGGGCTCTCAAAGAAATGCCGGATGCCGCTTCCCGTGATTTTTCCGTGACATGTGCCGATGTAACACGGCTGCCTTTTGCCGATGAGTTCTTTGACTGTGTTATTTGTTCGGAAGTTCTGGAGCATATTCCGGAGCATGATGATGCGTTAAAAGAATTGGTACGCGTGCTTAAACCGAACGGGACAATGGTTGTGAGCGTTCCGCGATATTTTTCGGAACGCATCTGCTGGCTGATTTCTTCCGCGTATTCCAGCGATGAAGGTGGACACATCCGCATTTATAAAAAGAAAAAGCTTCAGAAAATGCTTGCCGGCCACGGTATGCAATGCTGGAAGATAAATTACAAACACGCGCTGCACGCACCATACTGGTGGCTGAAATGCATTGTCGGCATTAAAAATGAAGAACATGTTTTAGTTAAGTTCTATCACAAGTTTCTGGTCTGGGATATGTTTTGCAAACCAAAAGGAGTGCGGTTTCTTGAGGAAACGCTGAATCCGCTGATAGGCAAAAGCATTGTGTTTTACCTGAAAAAAGGGTGAGATTATGAAATTGAATGTATCTTTAAGTGAAGCAATAAAACCCATTGAGCTGGAGAAAGTCGCCGGTTTTATAGTCGCCCTGCAAAAAGAAAATGGTGAGATTCCGTGGTCGCAAGACGGCAAGACGGATCCCTGGGATCATATCGAAAGCGCAATGGGTTTGAGCACCGCCGGATATTTCAGTCAGGCCGAACGCGCTTATCAGTGGCTGATCAAAACTCAGTTGCCCGACGGCAGCTGGTGGTCCGATTCCAAAGACGGAGTGATCATCAATGCGACAAAAGAGACCAACTTTGCCGCCTATATCGCCGTAGGCGTTTATCATCATTATCTGATTACGGGCAGTTTGGATTTTCTGAAAGCCATGTGGCCGTCTGTATCGCGCGGTATCCAGTATGCCGTCAACATGCAGGCGCCGGAAGGCGAGATTTACTGGGCCAGGAACAAAGACGGCGTTATAGACAAAATGGCCCTTTTGACAGGGTGCAGCTCGATTTACATGAGCATCAAGTGCGCACTGGCTATTGCCGAAGTGCTGGGTGTCAAGCGGCCCAGCTGGCAAAAGGCAAAAGAGATTTTGGGAGAAACGATTCGCAACCGGCCGGATCTTTTCAATATGATAAAATCTCGTTTTTCGATGGACTGGTATTACCCGATCCTTTGCGGAGCCATTAGCGGCGACGAAGCGAAAAAACGTATCGATCATCTTTGGGATAAATTTGTGGTGCCCGATTGGGGGGTTCGTTGCGTGAGCGACCGTCCATGGGTCACGATGGCCGAAACATCGGAGTTTATCCTGACACTGGCCGGCATTGATGATCTTACTCGCGCAAAAACCATTTTCAGCTGGCTTGGCGATAAGCGCTATTCTGACGGATCCTACTGGATGGGCGTGACGTTCCCCGACAGCGTGATCTGGCCGGAAGAAAAGACCGGCTGGACGGCGGCGGCAGTTCTGCTGGCCTGGGATGCCATCAACGGCGTGACGCCTGCTGCGAAAATATTTAATCATCGCTACTGGCAGGAACGGCAATAATATCTCTGAAAATCTTACCGCATTTTCCCGACGGTTAATTTTTCAATTACATTGTCTTTTAACTTATTTTGAAAAGAGTAACGACGTGCAGAAGGATCATCGTCCCTATTACATTAAGAAGTTGAGCTTTAAATTCGAGAGATGGTATGCCAATCATTTTCTGGCGCCGCAATGTGAATATTTTGGCCAGAATCTGGTTTTTATGAAGCCCTGGGGTGTGGAAATAAACGGTTGGCCTGTCTCAATCGGAGACTACACAACGTTGATCGCCACGCTGGAAAAACGGATTCGAATCACAGCCTGGATGGCGGATGGCAAGTCGGGAAAAATTGACATCGGCCGGCACTGTCTGATTTGTCCGGGAACAAGGATTCAGTCCGCCACCGCCATTTCTATTGGCGATGACTGCATGATGGCACAGAATGTCTGTATTACCGATGCCGATTGGCATGACATATATGACCGCAGTGTATCTATCGGTAAAACGGAAGAAATTATTATTGACAACAATGTGTGGATCGGAGACAGCGCCATGATTTGCAAAGGTGTTCATATCGGTGAGAATGCCATTATTGGCGCGGGTTCCATAGTCGTAAAGGATGTTCCGGCCAACGCCATTGCCGTAGGTAATCCCGCTTCAGTCATGAAGTATCTTGATCTGGATAAGCCGATCAGATCCAGATCGCAATGGATGTCTGATCCAAAAAAGCTGAACGAGTATTTTGATACGGTTGAACGGATCATGCGGGAAAAAAATTCACTGTTCGGATGGATTCGATCTATACTGTTCCCGCGCAAAGGAGATTGAACATGCGCGTTGCAATTATTGCCGCCCCTTATCCTCTCGAAGAGTTTCCATCGCCCCCGCTGGGCATATCTTATGTCGCCGCGGCCTTTGAAGCAGCTGGATGTGAAGTGCGTATTTTTGACTATATCATTTCCTGCTATTCAAAAGAGAAGCTGGCGTTGCAGCTGGCCGACTTTCAGCCGGATGCCGTGGGAGCCGGTTCCGTCACTATGAATTTTTACGACGCACAGCGGATTTTGCGGGATGTGAAAAGCATTAATCCGGACATTCTCACGATGATGGGCGGGCCGCATGTGTCATTTACCGTGGAGGAGACGCTGCGAACCTATCCGGAAATCGATTTAATCTTTATCGGTGAGGCGGACGATACGATTGTTGAATTCGCACCGCTCATCCGGCAGAAAAATCAATGGCGAAGTGTTCAGGGCATAGCATTTCGTGAGGCTGACGAAATCATCAACAACGGTCGAAGAGATTTTATTATGGAGGTTGACCGTATTCCCATGCCGGCACGGCATTTACTGCCCATTTCGCGGTATCGGGCGTTTGGTTATCCGGTCAGCATGATTACCGGCCGGGGCTGCCCCCATGGCTGCATTTTCTGTTTGGGGCGGAAAATGGTCGGATCGAAAGTGCGCCGCCGTAATACGGGCTTGGTTCTCGACGAAATGGAGCAGATTGCCGGTTTGGGATTTGACCGCATCAATATTGCCGATGATCTTTTTGCTTCGGATACAAAACGGGTCAAAGAAATATGCAGCGGAATTAAAGAACGAAACCTGAAGCTTGCCTGGAGTGCCTTTGCCCGTGTGGATACCGTGAATCAGGAAATGTTTGACGCCATGGCGGCTGCGGGCTGCGACAGCATCAGCTTTGGCGTGGAATCGGGTTCTCCGGAAATGCTCAAAAGGGTTAAGAAAGGCATCAAGCTTGAGCAGGCGAGAGAGGCAATCAGAATGTGTAAACAATCTGGCATGGTGGCTCATGCATCTTTCATGGTGGGCCTGCCGGGCGAGTCGAAAGAAACTCTCCGGCAGACGGGTGCATTTGCAGAATCGCTGAAAATCCTGTTCGGCTACCATTATCTGGCGCCTTTTCCCGGGACAACACTTTGCGAAAAAATAGATAAGTATGATTTAGAAATTCTCACCAGGGAATGGTCGAAATACGATGCTAACGACGCGATTGTGCGGACATCAGAACTGACGCCCCAGGACATCCGGGATTTTGTTGCGGTTTACGACAAAGAGATGAACGGTCACTGGCAAAAAGTGCTCGACAATTACAAGACAGGCGAAAATACGTCGTACGATGATATGCGCGTTGAAGGCCAGTACCGGATGAACATAACGTTTGCCATACTTAAGGAAGATCTGGTTGAAAAGCATGGTTTTGTTGATGCCGCTTTACTAAACGGCGGCAAAGATTCTGCCCAGAAAATTTTAACGGAAAGAATGAAGAAAACGATATCAGGAGATTCCCGACTGGTGGAAAACACCATCAATGATTTTATCTCGCGCGGCTATCTGAAAGAGGAGCACAGCAACAAGGGATGCACATGGCGGTGGTCGTGAGTGCCTCTTATACAAGCTGGTCTGCATCACCCGCACTGAAAGCCGTGACAGGGGATAACCCGAGAGTGATAATAAAAATAATGGCCAGATATTTGAATTGTTTCATAGTTGAAATCCTTCACAATGCATTCAGCTTCTGATCTTTTTCAACAAATAGGCCATGTTTTCTCCCAACGTTTTCATGTTCTCCATGCCTTCCTTGTCATTATTTACTTCACCTGTCTCGAATCCATAAGCCATGTTCCAATAGCTGGCTCCTACCAGATACATCTGCATGTAATGCATAAAGTGATTCATCGTATCAAAGGCATGAATTGCGCCGCCTCTCCTTACAGCGACGACGGAACCTCCCACCTTATGTTTTAAAATACTACCGTTTGTTATGGAAACCATTCCCGCCCGATCAATCAACGCCTTCATCTCCGCTGTTACGTCTGTAAAATATGTCGAAGACCCCAGGATAATCCCATCCGCTGCGATCATTTTTTCGATACATTCATTTACAATGTCATCGTCAAATACACAGCGTTTATTTTGATTCTTTAAACATTTGTAACACCCTTTACAACCCCTGAGCGGCTTCAAAGCAATATTGATGAGCTCGGTTTCAATCCCTTCTTTTTTCAACTCATGAAAAACCGCTTTGATTAATATGGATGTGTTGCCATTTTTACGCGGACTGCCGTTGATTCCTATCACTTTCATTTCACATCTCCATAAATAATATTTTAATTCCGCAAATGCGGGACGAGCGTCAATTCTCCGTAGTTTGCAGCGAGGTGGTTAAAATAAACAGTCAGGCTTTTCTTTTCAATACGCCTACCGATTTAAACAGAGGCTGCACATTATACAAACCGGATGAAACGGCTTGCTGATAGACCAGGTAGGGGGCCTGACCACCCTGTGACGGATCAGGGAAAATATCATGAAAAATCAGATAGCCGCCGGGCATGACGTGTTTGGCCCATATCTGGTAATCGTTCAAGACAGATTCGTAGGCATGGCTGCCATCGATGAAGATAAGTCCGAGCGGTGTGTTCCACGCACGACCGATCACTTCTGCCCGGCCGATGATGGGTATCACGGCATTGCCGAGATCAAATTCATCGATGGTTTTGCGAAAAAGACGCAGGGTGTCGATTTTCCCCGTTTCCTTATCCAGCAGATCAGGATCAAAATATTCCTGTCCATACTGCTGTTCCTCCGAACCCGTGTGATGGTCGATGGAAAACAGGACGTTCTTGTTTTCCCTGCAGGCGGTTCCCAGAAAGACAGCCGATTTCCCGCAGTAGCTGCCGATTTCCAGGCAGGGGGCGGACTTTGAGGCTTCCAGGGCTAATCTGTAGAGAAGGCCGGCCTCCGCTACATCTAAAAAACCTTTAATGTTATATACTTTAGATAAATCAATATTCAATCACGGCCATCCTTCAAATTGATAATCACTTCATAAACCTGCTCCTCGTAAATTGCAACCCAAAGATGACTGGCAGTTATTATTCACTGAAGCATTTTTCTGCTTGATATAGCCTATATGTAGTGGTAGCATTTTAATACAACCCCAATATATAGCGTATTCAGGGGTAATTATTTCTTATTAATTTATACCGGGGGGGTAAATGAATACCAGGATCAAAAAGAGAGACGGCCGGTTAGTCAAGTTCAATGCCGATAAAATCACCAGTGCCATTGCCAAGGCCTGCGCTGCGACAGGTGAATTTGACGTAAAAGAGGCCCGCAAGCTGACTATCAAAGTGCTCAACCTTGCAGAGCAGTTGTTCAACGGCAAAATCCTTTCAGTTGAAGAAATACAGGACATCGTTGAAGAAGTTCTTCTGCAATCTCCCTACCGCAAAACCGCCAAGGCCTACATTATTTATCGTGATCAGCATTCGCGCCTCAGGGACATCACCAACAAGATGGAAGTAGACCTCGTGGATCAGTATTTAAAGAAGTCTGACTGGAAAATTAATGAAAACAGCAATATGGACTATTCACTGCAGGGGCTTAACAATTACATTTCCTCTGAAGTCAGTAAGGTTTACTGGCTGAACGAAATTTACACGCCGGAAATCCGCAAGGCGCACAACGATGGTGATTTTCATATCCATGATTTAAGCCTGCTTTCTGTTTATTGTGTTGGCTGGGATTTATTCGACGTGCTAATACAAGGGTTTCGTGGCGTGTCCGGCAAGGTGGAAAGCAAACCCGCCAAGCATTTGCGCAGCGCTCTGGGGCAAGTGGTCAATTTCTTTTACACGCTTCAGGGTGAAGCAGCAGGCGCGCAGGCCTTTTCCAATTTCGACACACTGCTTGCGCCGTTTATCCGCTATGACGGCTTAAGCATCAAGGAGATTAAGCAGGCGCTTCAGGAGTTCATCTTTAACATCAACGTTCCGACACGAGTCGGTTTCCAGACCCCGTTTACAAATGTCACCCTCGATTTGACGGTTCCCAAATACTACAAGGATCAGCACGTTATCATCGGCGGTAAGCCCCAGAAGGAAACCTATGGAGAATTCCAGGAAGAAATCGACCTGTTCAATAAGGCGTTTCTGCAGGTGATGGCCGAAGGCGACGCCAGGGGCAGGGTGTTTACCTTTCCCATTCCCACGTACAGCGTCACGAAGAATTTTGACTGGGACAATCCCAACATGATCGACCTGTGGGAAATGACAGCGAAGTACGGCGTGCCGTACTTTTCCAATTTTATCAATTCCGACATGAATCCTGAAGATGCGCGCAGCATGTGCTGTCGTCTGCGCATCGACAACAGGGAACTGCACATGAGAGGAGGTGGTCTTTTCGGTTCTAACCCCCTGACCGGCTCCATCGGTGTGATCACAATCAATATGCCTAGAGTCGGCTATCTGGCCAAATCCAAAAAAGAATTCATCGAGCGACTGGCCATACTGATGGATCTCGCCAGGGAAAGTCTGGAGACCAAGCGAAAGGTGCTGGAGAAATTTACCGATGGCAATCTCTATCCATATACGAAATATTACCTGCGCAATGTCAAAGAAAGATTCAACGAATACTGGAAAAATCATTTTTCGACTATCGGGCTGGTCGGGATGAATGAGGCCTGCCTGAACCTGCTGGGAATGAACATCGCCACACCGGATGGCCAGGCCTTTACCAAATCGGTGCTGGATTTCATGAGGACGCGGCTGATTGCCTATCAAAAGGAGACCGGCAATAATTATAATCTGGAATCCACTCCTGCGGAAGGAACATCCTATCGTCTGGCACGTATCGACAAGGTCAAGTATCCGGACATTATTACGGCAAGCGATGGAAAGTCCAAAAACGCGGAGCCATACTACACCAACTCCTCCCAGCTGCCGGTGAATTACACCGACGATATCTTCGAAGCGCTGGACCTGCAGGATGAAATCCAGACACGTTACACCGGCGGTACGGTTTTCCACACATTTGCAGGGGAGCGCATTGATGATCCCCTGGCGGTCAAGGCTCTCGTGAGAAAAATCTGCTCCTCTTATCGCCTGCCTTATCTGACTTTTACGCCGACATTCAGCGTTTGCCCGTCGCATGGCTATATCAAGGGAGAAGTGAAAAACTGTCCGACCTGCGCGGAAGCCTGCGAGGTCTATTCACGCGTCGTGGGTTATCTCCGGCCGGTGAAGCAGTGGAACAAGGGCAAGCAGGAAGAGTTTGATTCACGGCAGGTTTACCGGCTTCAGTAGGCTGTGGTGTGCTGATGGATGATCAGAATATGGCCGCAAATACTGCTGTTTCAGGACGTTTCATGTCTGTATTTTTTTAGAAGAAGAATCGATGAACATCGGCGGTTTACAAAAAGTATCCTTAATCGATTATCCGGGAAAGATCAGTGCAATTATCTTTACGCAGGGCTGCAATTTCCGTTGTCCCTACTGTCACAATCCGGAACTGGTGGATCCAAAATTATATAAACCCTGTTTGTTCCCGAAAGACATCCTGGATTTTTTAGAGCATCGCCGGGGAAAACTCGATGCGGTGACCATCACCGGAGGGGAACCGACGCTGCAGGAGGATTTGATTCCTTTGATTCAAAAGATCCGTAAAATGGGCTTTGCCGTAAAACTGGATTCCAACGGTTCGCGTCCCGATGTTCTTGCCCGTTTGCTCAGGGATAAACTTCTGGATTTTGTTGCGCTGGACATCAAAGCACCCCAAGACAAATACAGGCAGACTGTGAAGATCCCGATCGATGCCGCCGTTATTGCCGAAAGTGTCCGGCTCCTTTTAAAGTCGAAAATTCCGCAGGAGTTCCGTACAACCGTTGTGAAATCCATGCTGACACCAAAAGATATACTGGCCATCGCAAAAGAGATTGCCGGTGCAAAGCGCTACGCTCTCCAGAGATTTCAGCCGATGCAAACGCTGGATCCAGAATTTGCAGGGGAAAGTTCATACCCGGAAGAAGAGCTATTGAAATTGAAGAAACAACTGGAGAAGATTATCCCGCTGGTTGTTATCCGTTGATCAAGTGTTACAGGGAAAAATCATGCAAGAGAAAAAAAACAACCCCGATTCGATTGATGCCGATCACCTGAGGAGGTTAGCGCAGATCGGAGTAGCGTTATCCGCAGAAAAAGATATTGATCGCCTGCTGGAAAAGATACTGACCGAGTCACGCATCATCACCCGGGCTGACGGCGGCACTCTGTATTTAATGTCGGACAATGAAAGTGAACTTGAGTTTGCTTTTGTGCAAAATGAATCCCTGGGCCTGAGTATGGGCAGCGCTGTCAGTGAAATGACCTGGCCGCCGGTCCGACTGACCAATCCCGATGGTTCACCCAATCACGCCAATGTCTCAGCGCATGTGGCGATTACCGGCCGTCCTGTCAATATTGCCGATGTTTATACTGCGCAGAATTTTAATTGTGAAGGTCCCCGGTTATTTGATCAAAAAACAGGTTATCGTTCGCAGTCAATGCTGGTTGTTCCTATGCGCAACCATGAAAACGACATCATCGGGATTTTGCAGCTTGTCAATGCCAGGGATCCGGAGAGCGGCCGGGTGATTCCGTTTTCCCCGGGATCTGAATATCTGGCCTTATCCCTGGCTTCTCAAGCCGCGGTTTCTCTAACCAACAACCTGCTGATCGGGCAGCTGGGGAATCTGCTGGATGCCTTCATTCAAACGATTGCTGTAGCCATTGACGAAAAATCTCCATATACGGGCGGGCATGTCCGGCGCGTGGCCGACCTGACCATGAGCATTGCCGAAAAAATCAATGCCACCCATCAAGGGCATTTTGCTCAAATTCATTTTTCCGGTGATGAACTGAAGGAACTGCGCATGGCCGCCTGGCTGCATGATATCGGGAAGATCACCACTCCCGATCATGTTGTTGACAAATCAACAAAACTGGAAAAAGTGTATGACCGGATTGAAGAAATCAAAACGCGTTTTGAGATGCTCAAACGGGAATGTCAGCGCACAGCGGAAGACGCACAAAAGAAGGCGGATGCTCAAACCCTGCGGGAAGCGGAAAGAGAAATCCGGGTTCTCGATGAAGAATGTGAATTCCTGGTTAAACTGAATGCCGGCAGTGAAACTGTTCGGGATGAGATGGTCGAACGGTTACGGCAGATTGCCCGCCGGAAGTGGCGCACCTCTTCGCAAGCCCTGCCGCTGCTTACGGAAGATGAAATATACAACCTGAGCATTCCCTGCGGTACACTCAATGATGAGGAGAGAGATATCATCAATAACCACGCAGCTGTAACACATAAAATGCTGTCCAGGCTTCCGTTTCCCAGAAAATTGAGGAGAATAGCCGAATATGCTTCCGCTCATCACGAAAAACTTGACGGCAGCGGTTATCCTTCAGGTTTAAGGGGCGACCAGCTTTTCCTGCAGTCGCGCATTATTGCCCTGGCCGATATTTTTGAGGCGCTTACCGCCAAAGACAGGCCATATAAAAAAGGCCATACAGTGGATGAAGCTCTGAAAATCATGGAAGTGATGGTTCGGGATCGGCACATTGACCCTTATTTATACGAGCTTTTCATCAAAGAAAAAATTTATGACGAATACACAAAGACGGAACTTACGGAACGAGAATCTGCTGGGGCATAGCTCATAGCTTATGGCTGATCGCTGATCATGGATGAACATCACAGAGATAAGTATTTAAAATATAAGCTAATGCAGAATTATTTATGTTGCAGAATTTCGTGCCGTAAAATGAAGGAAACCGTTGTTTTTTCTGTCGTTTTTTCTTGCCCAATATTTAGGAAAATGGTATAAATATCAAATGAATCTGCAAAAACAGCGTGATTTGAAACTGCAGCATAGATATTTTTGATGATCTACGGCCAGGAATAGAGGTCAACTCTCTGAGAAATAAATTCCTCATTTATTTTTCTATAGTCAGTTCCACATAGGTGGAAAGAACATTCGCTGATATCGGCACAGAGATTGTCTAATTCACCTATCCGTTCTATAACTGTTTTGAAATCACATTCCCGAATAATATTAAATATTCTTTCGGGTATTGATAAAAAGGGTATTATAAGTAGAATAAATTGGTAAATAAATTTCGACAATGGGTAAAAAAAGCAAAAAACATTCCCATTGAATGTATTAATAATATTTAGTAGTAAAATAAATTGTTTATGCGCTGTTCAGAAAATGTAGCCTTCGACGCGGCGCAAGCAATAAGTCGGTACTATGTAATCAAGAGGGCGGAGCTGTATCAAAAGACATCTTTTCAAAATATCCCGGATAAAAACGCGGGAATTTGAATGGACAACATATGCGAACGCATTGACAAAATGTAACTAAATAAGGATATTATTTACTATGGAAGATAATCAAAAAACACTCAATAAGCTCAGGGATGAGATGACCGCTGTGAATGAAGATATTGTAAACCATCTCAACCAATTTTTTTCCATTTCCAATAAGATTGGTATCATGAAGGATAAAATGGGGCTACCACATTTCGATCCGGTAAGAGAATCGGAGATGCTGAAGGATATATTGATGAAAACCCGGGGCCCCATGCCGGCGGAAGACATGCAGCGTGTATTTATGGAGATATTCAAAGTCTCCGTGAAAGAAATGGGTGCGGGTACGCGCCAAAAACTTAAGGTCAGCCGCCATCAGGGAAAAGATAGCAAGGTGATCAATGTCGGCGGTGTGGTCATTGGCAATGGAATCCCGGTGCTGATCGGTGGGCCATGCGCGGTGGAGTATCCGGAGCAAGTGATGAAAACGGCCACATATCTTAAGAATATGGGGATTCGCCTGCTTAGGGGAGGTGCCTTCAAACCGCGAACGTCGCCATATAACTTTCAGGGACTGGGTGAAGAGGGTTTGAAAATATTGAAAGAGGTTGCGACAGCACTTGATATGCGAGTCGTCACGGAAGTGATGTCATCCGAAGATATTCCCCTGATTGAAAAGTATGCCGATATTTTACAAGTTGGCACAAGAAACATGTTCAACTACTCACTCTTGAAACAAATCGGGAAAAGCAGGAAACCCGTCTTGTTGAAAAGGGGATTCATGGCCACGATTGAAGAGTTTATTTTAGCTGCCGAATATATTTACAACGGCGGCAATGAAGAGATTATTTTGTGTGAACGGGGCATACGGACCTTTGAGACGCAGACCCGCAATACGTTGGACATATCTGCCATTCCCATTTTAAAAAAGGAGACTTCCCTGCCGGTGATCGTCGATATCAGCCATTCAATTGGGAGGAAGGATATCGTTTTGCCGATTGCCCATGCGGCACTGGCTGCCGGCGCCGACGGTTTAGTGTTTGAGTCCCATTTCAATCCTGCCGCGGCCTGGAGCGATGCGCAACAGCAACTGGACATGAAAGAAACTGAAGAGCTCATTCGCTACCTTGAAAAATATTTTAAATTTTAATTTACATTCCCTGACCGAAACGGCGTGAATCATCCATGGTCTTTCGACGAGCGATTCTTGTAATTCTTTATAAGCTTTCAGACATTGCCATATTGTTCTGCAGCCTGTTCTTGACGCTTGTGATGATCGGCGTCTGGGAGGAGCCTGTAGACCCGATCCATCTTTTTTCGAAATGGTTGACGGTTCAGGACTTCATGGTCATCATTTTCGGCGGACTCACCTGGCATATTATTTTTCAACTTATGGGGCTTTATGAAACGAAGCGCTTCAGCTGGAATCTTGAAGAATCCATAGATGTTCTGAAAGCCACATCTATGGGAACCTGTATCGTGTCCGGTATTGCAATTTTCTTTTACCCCTGGGTTCTGAATACTTCCTTTATTTTCATCTTCTGGACCTCAACAACGATCCTGACCGTATTAATAAGAATGATGATGCGCCTGATTCTGATCATGTTTCGTTACAGGGGCCGGAATCTGAGGCATATCATTATTGTGGGAACGAACGAACGAGGTTCGAGATTTGCCGATCATATCATGGCGCATAAAGAGATGGGCTATCATATTCTCGGTTTTGTGGATAAGAAATACAAAGCTGACCCCGGACAGGTTGAAATGATTTCCGATTTGGACCATTTTTCGGAGGTTCTGAATCAATATGTCGTGGATGAGGTGATCATCGCTCTTCCGCTGAGATCTTTTTATGATGAGATCATGAGGGTTTTGGAGCTGTGTAAAGAGCAGGGTCTTAAAGTCCGCTTCATTGCTGACACGTTGCTTGATTCATCATCTTACAGGTCCACGATCGAATATCTGGACGGTATCCCATTTTTTACGCTGCACATGGGGCCCAGGGATGGACTTTTTCTACGAATCAAACGTGTTATGGATGTCATGATTTCCGCTGTTGCCCTGATTATTCTTTTGCCCCTTTTTCTGGTTGCTGGAATCCTGATTAAACTCGACTCGCCGGGACCGGTTTTTTTCGTTCATGAGAGAGTTGGTTATAATAAGCGTCGGTTTGATCTTTACAAGTTTCGAACGATGACGGAAGATGCGGAAAAGAGACAGGTGGAACTGGAAAAATTAAATGAAGTGGATGGTCCGGTATTTAAAATCAAGAATGACCCCCGGGTAACAAAAATCGGGAAATTTTTGAGAAAGACAAGCATAGACGAGTTTCCTCAATTGATCAATGTCTTGAAAGGAGACATGAGTCTTGTTGGCCCAAGGCCCTTACCCATTCGGGACTATAACCTTTTTGATAAAAACTGGCAGAAACGGCGTTTCAGCGTCAAACCGGGACTCACCTGCCTTTGGCAGATCCAGGGGAGAAATGAATTGTCGTTTGATAAATGGATAGAGCTTGACATGGAATATATAGACCACTGGTCTTTATCCCTTGATCTGAAAATACTCATAAAAACAATCCCCGCTGTTTTCAGCGGCAGAGGGGCGTCGTAGATTCCCCGGATCGGGACGTTGCATACAGGTAAATTGATATGACCATCGTTGAAATGCTGGAGCGAAATGCAGGGATCCTTCCTGAAAAAACAGCAATCATCTTCGGGAACTCGAAGATTTCCAACAGGGAATTACATGAAAGATCAAAGACTCTGGCAAACTTCCTGATATCCACGGGTCTCAGGAAGGGAGATAGGGTAGGGCTTGCTCTGCAGAAGACACCGGAAGTCATCACTGCTTTCCTCGGCATTGCCTGTGCGGGGGGGATTGTTTTTCCCGTGGATTACCATCAGACGCATGAAAATATCGAATATCTTTTAAAACAGACCGGCCCGACAATGATGATTGTTGACGGACAGTTTCAGGATCTTATTTCCCAATTCAAAGAACACTGCTTAGAAAAAAATATCATTGTGGTCGGGCAAAAAGAGACAGGTCAACACCTGTCCTGGGACGATGTTTTTGCACGGCCTTTATTGGATCCGCCCGATGTGCAGATCCGTGATGAGGATATCGTTTATTTGAATTTTACCTCCGGCACAACCGGATTCCCGAAAGGGGCCGTGACAACTCATGCCAACATATACTGGAACACTCTTTCGGCGATAGAAAGTCTGGGCCTGACGGAAGAAGACATCCACGTGTGCATGTTCCCGGTCTTCAGTCACCCGCATGAACTGTTTGCGCGATCTTTATATCTCGGAGGGACGGCTGTTTTGGTTGATGGAATCTATCCGAAAACAGTTGCCGCGGCTATATCAGAGCATCGCGTGACGTGTATGATGGCCGTTGCCTCCATATACGATACGCTGGCACGATTGCCGTTATCCGCGCCGTTCGATCTGAGTTCTTTAAGAATACCGGAGAGCGGAGGAATGTATACGCATCCGACCCTGGAAGAAAAATTCAGGGAGCGGTTCGGCGTTTCCATCATCCCTGTGTGGGGAAGCACGGAGACATCAGGGATCGCCCTCGTCAGCCCTGTTTCAGGTGAACGCAGGCCGGGTTCGATGGGGAAGCCATCTCCCTACTATGAGGTCAAGGTGGTTGGAGATGACGGAGAGGAACTGGCTCACGATGAAGTGGGGGAGATGTTGATCAAAGGCGCCGGCGTATGCAGCAGATACTATAATCAACCTGAAGAAACGAAAATATATATGAAAGACGGCTGGTATTGTACCGGTGACATGGTGAAGAAGGACAGGGACGGTTATTATTATTTTGCAAGCAGAAAGTCCGGGATGATGAAAGTAGCGGGTGTTAAGGTTTTCCCTCTGGAGATTGAGGGTGTGCTGCTCAACCATCCACTCATTGAAGAGGCGGCGGTTATTAAGATTCAGGATCGTCTGCGCGGTGAGGTGCCCAAGGCAATTATTGTCGTAAAGCAGGGTTTTGAAATAAGCAAAGATGATGTCCAGAAGTACTGTGAGGAAAAAATGTCAAGAATCAAAGTTCCGAGTGTCATCGAGTTCAGAACAAATCTTCCCAAGACCCCCGGGGGAAAGATTCTGTATCGGGAACTGCAAGCGGAAGGCTGATATAAATTAAGAGTAAGGAGCAAATTGGCGATGGAATCCAGGATGGTTGTAGTTCATGCGGATGTTGAGCCTGTCAAAGGGATTGCGAATCCCGGTCCCCACCAGATCTACAAAAATCCCAGGGTTTCTGTAGAGACCCGGGAATTACAGACGCTTCGTTCTGATGATGTCCGGATCAAGATGACTTATGCGGGTGTGTGCGGTACGGATGTCCATCTGGTGGCCACTAATCCTGACACGGGCTACATTCGATGTTCAGCCCCGGCTAAAATCCCTCAGGAAGGACGGGTCATCGGTCATGAAGGCGTGGGAAAGGTACTGGAGGTCGGATCTCAGGTGAAGCATGTGAAACCCGGCGACTACGTGACATTTGAGTCCATTATCGTATGCCACTACTGTGATGAATGCAGAAGGGGAGATTTTAATCAATGCCGCAATGCCCTATTGCTCGGATTGGAAGAGGATGGTCTGTTCGGCACGGTTGTCGATGTTCCCTCGATGCTTACTCATAATGTTGCAGCCCTGATGAAAAACGATAAGGGACTCAAGGCGGCCGCATGCGTTGAACCGGCCGGTGTTGCTTATGTAGCCTGTCAGAATACGCGCCTCGGCGCAGGGGATGTGGTTGTTGTCTTCGGTGCGGGGCCTATTGGTCTGTTTTCTGCCATGCTGAGCAAAGTGGTTTTCGGAGCCTCCAGGGTATACGTGGTCGAACCTTTGACATTTCGACGAAACCTGGCCCAAAAATGGAGTGATGAAGTTTACGATATTGACGAGTTCTTTGGCCACGGCCCTTCTTCCATTGATGTCGTTATGGAGGCATCGGGGTACATGGATAACGTCCGCAGGGTATTCAGGCGATTAAACGCGAACGCCCGTGTCGCTCTCCTGGGCAGGAGCGGTGAGCCCCTGGTGCTTGATGCAGTGGACCACATGATCACGAATGCAGTATCCATCGTCGGCTCGAGGGGGCACCTGGGGGGCGCATTTGCCAATATTTTAAGCCTCTGTCAAAATGCACGCATCCCCCTGGATGATGTTGTAACGCGAGTGCTCAGGGGTCCAGGGGAGCTTTGCGAACTTTTGAAGTCTCCGGAAAAAATCCTTGAGGAAAATTGTAAGGTTCTGGTAAGTTTTGACGAAAGCCGGACTTGATCGTTGATGATGAGAGACCAGGAGCAGATCTATCGAAGCGTCTGCCGTATCTGTCACGGGGGATGCGGAGCCTTGCTGACGGTAAGGGAAGGCAGACTGGTGAAAGTTGTGCCGGATCCTCATTCACCCTTCAACCGGGGCCGGATGTGTGTAAAAGGACCGGCCACGCCTGAAATGATGTATCATCCCTCCAGGCTCCTTACACCTTTAAAACGTGTCGGCGTCAGGGGGTCCAATCAATGGGAGAAGGTTTCCTGGGATGCGGCTTTAAGTGACATCGCCGGCAGAATGGATCGCATCCGTTCAGAATCCGGTCCGGAATCCATTGCCATCGGTCAGGGAACGGGGCGGCATCATTACATGCACACCGTACGTTTTGCCAATACCCTGGGTACTCCCAACTGGTATGAACCGGGACTTGCCAACTGTTTCATCCCCCGCATTACGGTGAGCCGTCTTACTTATGGCGGATTTGTTGTCGCCGATTACTATGGAGATATCAAACCCAAAACGATTCTTTTCTGGGGACATAATCCACTGGTCAGCGGTCCGGACGGGGAACTTGCATTTCCCGTCAGAAGGGCGCTTGATGCGGGAAGTTACGGCATTGCCGTAGATCCCAGAAGGTCCGAAACGGCAAAACATTGCGGGATGTGGTTGCCCGTAAGGCCCGGGACGGATTGCGCACTGGCGCTTGCTATGATTCATGTGATCATTCAAGAGGGGATTTATGACAAAGAATTTGTTGAGAAATGGACGGTTGGCTTTGACAAGCTGAGCGATCATGTGGCGGATTGTTCTCCTCAATGGGCTGAAGCGATAACCGGTGTCCCGGCAAAGGATACGGTTGACGCGGCAAAGAGATACGCAATGGAAAAACCGTCTGTTTTGGAATGGGGCGTATCCATTGAGCAGAACCCGAATTCCCTGCAAACCGTAAGAGCGCTTTCGTTATTGCGCGGGCTGACCGGAAACATCGACATCCCCGGAGGAGACATTTTAGGGATGGAAATCACACGTCCCTATCCGGTGTTGAGGAATCTGCTGCCGGAAGGAATGAATGCCAAAAGGATCGGTTCCGACCAGTTCAAGCTGCTCAGCGGACCGAGGGCGTATCTGCCTTCCGCTCATATTCCCGGTCTTTTCAAAGCCATGAGAACCGGTGATCCTTATCGGATAAGGGCGCTCCTGATCTTTGGAAGCAATCCCATGGTGACGGTAGCCAATTCACGCGAGGTTTATGAATCTTTATTGAAACTCGATCTGCTGGTTGTTACAGACCTGTTTATGACGCCAACCGCGGCTCTGGCCGATTATGTTCTTCCCGCCGCATTCTGGCCGGAAGTCAATCAGCTTTTGGAAATCCCTCTGGTTGCGGGAAACGCAGTTATTGCGCAGCAAAAAGTGGTTCAAGTGGGAGAATGCCGGCAGTGTGAAGAAATCATGATCGATCTTGCGAAAAGATTAAATCTGCCCGGGGCTGAGGAAGATCTGGAAAGCCTGTTGAATTACCAGTTGGAACCGCTTGGCGTCACTTTTGAGGAACTCAAGGGGAAGCACATAATTTTCCCCCCACACCAATATTACAAATTCGAAAAAAAGGGATTCCGAACGCCGTCGAGAAAGGTTGAACTATACTGCAAATTCCTGGAGAGATTGGGCTATGATGCTTTGCCAACCTTCAAGGAACCGCCGGAAAGTCCCGACTCGCAACCTGAACTGGCCAGGAAGTTCCCCTATGTATTGACCACAGGAAGCAGGAGGAGTGAATTTTTTCACAGTGAACACCGTCAGATAGAATCACTGAGAAGAAGAAGGCCCTATCCGATTGCCGAGATTCATCCGGCCATAGCCGAAGCGCACGGCATTGAGGCCGGAGACTGGATAACCGTAAGTTCTCCCCGGGGAAGGATACGGATGAAGGCGGAAGTGACAGATGACATTCGAAGGGGGGTTGTCAATGTTGACCACGGATGGTGGTTCCCCGAAAAAGAAGGACCTTGTTTTGGCGTATGGGAATCAAACGCCAATCTTCTCACGTCAAATGCTGCACCATATGATCCGGCTTTCGGCAGTTATCAGTTAAGGGGGCTCCTCTGCAGCATTGAAAAAATTGACGCTGCGGGATAGATATGTTCTGATTTACGCGCTATAATAAAAGTTAATGGCTTTTGGGGCTGATGGATTATCATTTTTTTGAGGTGATATCATGAATGGAAAATTTGTCCGCAGTATGCTGCACCTGCTGTTGGTGCTATTCGTATTGATCGGTTGCGCATCGACCGAACCGTTGCCGGACAATGCGAAACCGGATGATTTTAAAAAAGAGGATTTTCGCGTCTCTGAATTTGTTATCGGGGTCGGGGACACGGTGGAATTTGCCGTCTACCGGCAGGATGACCTGAAAAGAACCATTAAGATCGATAGCTCGGGCAAGGTCATGTTTCCTCTGATTGGCGATGTGCAGGTTGCGGGCAAGAGTGCCTTCAAGCTGCGCGATGAACTCAAAGAGCGCTTTTCGGTTTATCTGGTGAATCCTCAGGTAACTGTCACGGTAACGGCGATTTCAAGCAAGAAATTTATTGTACTCGGCGAGGTAACCACCCCCGGCTTGTATGCGCTGGACGCCGATCTTACCATCATCGAGGCCATTGCAAAAGCAGGCGGCATGACGCATCACTCGCAGGAGAACAAAATCATCGTGATCCGTCGGGGAAAAGAGAAGGCTGAGCTTCTGTCGTTCAGCTTCGGGGATATTCGGAAAAAAGGGGATTTTACGGGTGACGTTAGGCTGCAGTCCGGCGATATCGTATACGTGTCCACCAAGGCTATAGCCGATGTGGCCCGGTTCATGCAGTACATCTCACAGATCATTCAGCCGATCGTTTCCATAGAAAGCGGTACCGTATTGTGGCCTCAGGTAGAGGATGTAATCAGGGGCGTGAAAAGCACTACGAACTTCGCCGTTCCGCTTCAATAAGCTGACTAAAAAGGAGTTATACAAAGCACTCAACATGAATTCGTTTGGTGATAGTGAATGTTTCATTTGGCAAAACTTGATCAACGTCCGGCTTTGATTCGATGAAAGGTTCCCCATTCAAGGAAAACAGTTTGACCGGTTGCGCAAATGAATCAAAAGATTCATTGGATCAGTCATCTCCCGACAATGCCAAGAACGGGAGTGAAGTGTCTCCCATGGTGGCCGCGGCAAAGGGCGGAGGGCTGAGTCTGATCGGCGCAACTGCCGGGGCATTCCTTGCAATCATTTTACAGGTTCTTATCTCCCGTTATTATGGCCCCAAGTATTACGGGATATTTGTAACATGCCTCATCGTTTGCAATGTGTTGCAGAATATTTCAGCTCTGGGACTGCATAAAGCCGGTATGCGTTTTCTATCCATCGGTCACGAAATGTCCAGTTATAAAATGATTCTGGATGTTTTCAAAACCGTTTCCTATGTTCCGTTTCTATTCGGCATCATCATCGCCGTTATGCTTTATGCCACGTCTTCATTTATATCCGTTACCTGTTTTCATAATCCTGAAATGGTGGCCATGCTGAAGCTTTTCTCCATTGCTTTGCCGTTCTTTGCGCTGTTTCAGGTGACGGCTGAATTAAGCCGCGGGTTCAAGACAACAAAATATACAGTTATCATCGAAAATCTGTTTTTTCCTTTTTCTCAGATAGCCGCGTTTATTACATTACAGGTCCTGGGGCATAATTATCTTTCTGCCGGGTATGCATTTCTTTTTGCGGTCATAGTCTGTTCGTTTTCCATGTTGATGACCGTGCGCAATCAGGTACGAAATTTCATAGGGCCATCACAATTTCATCAGCTGACCGCCGGGCATTCCATTTCAACAATGAACTGGAAACCAATTCTGGCATATTCCCTGCCGCTGACGCCATTCGGGCTGTTGTTTATATGCGGGTCTTCCATGGACATTCTGATGCTCAACATACTCGGGAATTCAGCAGGTGTGGGAGAGTATGCAGCGGCTGCCCGATGGATTATATTTTTTTCCTTTATTGTAGGTTCTCTGAACAATATTTTCGGTCCCTTGATTGCCGGCAAACTCGGTGTAAATAAGATGGAGGATGTCAGGATCCTGAACGCAGCAGCTACCCGCTGGATGCTTTTCATGACACTTCCGATAGCGCTCTTTCTTATGTTGTCCAGAGACCCGATGATGCTGATTTTTGGCGAAAAGTTTCTTCAAGATGGACCAACTGTCCTGCTGATCCTTGGTTTTGGCAGTATTTTCATTGCGCTAAGCGGTACGGGGGGACTCCTGTTTGTCCTCGGTGGACATCAGTTTGCCGAACTGGGGATGTTGATTTTTTTAGTACTTTTAACTATCTTTCTAAATTTTCTGTTGATCCCGCCATATGGAATTATCGGGGCCGCATTTTCAACCATCACAAGCAACATGATTGTTATTTTATCCCGTATCCTGTTGATTCACCGGTATTTTAAAATACATCCTTTCAGTTCGAATCTGGTGATTCCTGTTGCAGCATTCTTGATTCTGGCCATTGGGGGATTGATCGTTCAATCAACATTTCCGACAAGCATTACATTGAATTTACTGATTGGAGCCGGCAGCAGCGGTATTGTTTTATTAAGCATCATTTTCGCCGGCCTCAATGATAATGATCGGGATCTTTTTATTATGTTTAGAAATAAAGTTACCAATCGTCAGGTTTCTGATTTAAAAACCTGAGCAGTGACATAAAAATGGAAGGGAAGAGAATGGGATACATGCGATTATCAGATTTAAGAAGACGAATCAGCAAAGCTGGAACCTATTCAGACCATCACAAAAACTGGCTTTTTACCATTGCGCAGATGAAGCTGCCGCTGGTGCTTGTCGGTGCAGGAGCAATAGCAATCATTGTGACGCTGATTACTTTTTTGTTTCATCCCGTTTATGAGGCCAAAACAATTATTGTATTAGATGGAGATCTTAACAAAATCATAAAGAGCAGTGAGATTTCATATCCTTATGTAACAGCAGCGGATTATATCCGATTTGAATTTTTTGCCAATCATAGCGTAACGCTGATGCATTCGCCTCAACTGGCTGATCAGTTTGTCAAACACATGAACATAAAAGATTCGTCGGGTGACCTGATCTTTGCTGATTATTTGATTAAACCGAATCTTTTCCGACTTATATTTTCAAACGATGGACAGGGGATAAAAGCTCAGTGGATTTCAGACACACAGCAGTTCAGCATATCAGGGTATTCAAAAGATCCGGATAAAGCTGTTGCCTATTCGAGAAACTATGCAGAATCTTTCCTGAAAGAAAACGCAAATAATCCAGGAAATGCTTTAAGGATCATTGTTGAGCGCCTGGATGGCCAGATTGCGGAGATCCGCAAACAGGAAGAATCGCTTGATGCGCAAATTCAAAATGTTAAAAAACGTTACCGTGTCGGTAGTGTGGAAGCCGAAATCCAGTCACTGATCAATAAGATTTACACCATAAAATCTGACCTGGATTCCGCGAATCTTGATGAAAAAGCCTATAAGTTGAGAGTTGATCAGTTATTCAAAAAATCTACAGATAAGGAGACGATTAAAAAGTATAAAATGATTATGGAATCGAACCCTACAATCACAACTCTCAAGGCCAAAATGGAAGAACTGATCCGTACGCTGGCTGGATATTCCGTGGAATTGACGAAAGAACACCCGCTATATAAGGCTACTGAAAAATCTCTGAACGCGACAAAGGAATCTTTGGAAAAAGAAGCAAAAGCATCATTTTATCTCAATACGGATGTCCTTACAGCCATGTTGAAATATGATTTGAATCACACCGTTTATCGCTGTCAGGTGGAACATTACAATGCCCTGTTAAAAGCGGCGGAGAATAGGCAGGAAGAATTGTCCGCCGCCCAGTTAGAATTGGGTAAGTTAATGGATGAAAAGAAACAATTAGCGACGCTTTTAGCTACTGTTCTGACAAGCCATAGCAATGTCAGCAATGTCATGAAAAAACCTCTGTCATTTTTCAGGGTAGTTGCACCGGCAAGTATCGATAAAACTAACCTAAAGTATTACAAGCACTTTCCCAAGAGGAAACAGATTCTGGCGCTGACCTTTCTGGCATCTTTCTTCATCCTTTCATTCCTTGTGATAGGACGGGAATTATATGCCAACAAGCTTTATCGCGGGTGGCAACTGTCCGCCTTGAAACATCCTGTGCATTATGCTGAAATGCCGATGCTGGCTGTTTCACCAGTCAAACAGATGAGAGAGTTTGACGCTTCTGTATGCAAACACATTCATAAGATCTGTCTGTCAACCAATGATACTCAAGTTTTAAGGGTCACAAGCGGCGTCAAAGGAGAGGGAAAAGCATCCATTGCGCGGGCCCTGGCAGTGTACCATCAAAAAATGGGGAAAACGGTGCTGCTGGTCGATGGTGATTTGACAAACCGCTCGTCCACAAACCGATTCGGGTTCAAAGACCGTCCGGGGCTTACGGATTATATTGCCGGTAACAAGGAAATAAAGGATATTATTGTTGACGACCCGATGTATCATATTCCGTTTATACCGGCAGGCAGTCGGATCAATCCTGATCAAAAACCATTGAACCTCAAACCGTTAATAGAATTGTTTACGGTACTGGCCAAAGATTTTGATAAAATTATTTTCATTGACGAACCGACCGGTAGTGATCATTTGCTGATCAGTGACATGATTGCGCAGCGCGGAGACATCCTTGTTGTGGGATCCGGAAGACATTCTATTTATGAAATTGACAATTTTGCAGAGATCTATGAATTTATGAAGGAAAAATCCACGCTCAAGGGGATTATTGTTAACAAGATCATTGCATGAACGGGATCCATCCTTCGACACCATTTTCAATCCGCGACAGTATGCATTGATGATGTTTTGAAATTCAACAGTTAAGTCTCATTTTATGACGACAGAGATTCATTTGGTAAAAGTAGTTATACGGTTGATCGGGGTTATTACGTGAATACATTATACTGGTCACACTGGTTTTCCAACAGGGACCGTCTTGAGTTCATGTTTCTGGGCCTGACATTTATCGCCTGCCTCTCTTTGACGCAGGTGATTTATCCATATGTGTGGCTCGCCGGTTTTCTCTGTTTAACTATTTTTTTTATTGTTCTCCTTAAACCGATCATCGGTATTTACCTTATGTTACTGCTGTATCCTTTGGGCAGTATTAGTTTGTTTATAGAGTATGACCAAATACGAAGCAGTCTTTATTTTGAAGAAATGTTCTCATTTATGCTTTTATTAGTAATGATTTTAAAGAAACTGAGTGATCGCCATCAACAACCGATGCATGCTGAATCTATCACAGCATTCCCTTATAAATGGATCTTCTTTTTATTGTCTCTTTTTATTATTTGGAGCACCTATACAGTTTTCAGGTCTCAATATTTTTTTATTTCTTTAATTGGGCTGTGGCGATTTATTAGCTGCTTTATAATCATCACATTTCTTGTTCTTTATCTGGATACTTATGAAAAATTCATTGACGTTTTGAAAATATATTGTTTCGTTGCACTCATCTATGGTTTGTCTGCTGTTTATGCAACAAATTTTGTATTCGATTTCGATTATAGGTTAAATACGTTTATGGGTATCCATTTTAGGCTTTTTAATCAGGCTTCCGGTGTGCTTCTATCTAATGTAGGCATGCTTATGGGTGTTGGGTTGGCTTCAAAACACGATTTGGCCATGCTTTTGACTGGTGGTATCTTTTTTGCCTTATTGTTGATGAAGCTATCGGATTCTCTCAAGGTCAGATTTATTTTGCTTATTCTTGTTCTGCTTTATATCACGATCATCTACCAGGTCTTCTCCAAAATTTCTATTGCCGGAATGTTTCTGGCCACGATGTTTCTTTGTTTTGCAGTTTCAGACTGGCGAAAACTTACTGTCTGGGTCGTGGCCATCTTTATTATCTTAAATATTGCTGGCTTTTTGGGTTCGTCTTTACTTAAAACAACCCATATGAAAAACATGGAATCAACACAGCAAAAGATTGAATCCTCAGTTTCGGAGAGTGAATATGAACCAAGTTCTCTTGCCGGTCGAAAGCTTATTTGGCGAAAAACGATAGAAAGAATCATTCATAATAATGGCTTGGGAAGTGGACCCGACAGCTTGAGAGTTGATATGGCATTTGCTATACCTCATGGCCATAATTTTTTATTGACATTAATAGCAGAATACGGGTTGCCGGGAGCGGCGTTAATAATTATTTTTCTGCTTGTGATTGCTGAGAGTTCGCATAAATCTATTTTTGTTATGCCGAACGTAAAAAACAATCTCTGGATTTTGCAGGCAGTTTTTGTTGCGGCTTCTTTGCATGCGCTGTTCGTATATTGCTTTGACATGCCAATTTATCGTAAACAATTATGGTTTATGTTAGGGTTGCTAATGGCTTCAATAAATGTTGCTGCTAAATGTAATCAAAAAGAAATCAATCATCTCGCGGAAAGCTGTGGAGAATTAAAGCTTGTCACGCAGCAGAGGGATTAAACGTAAATTAATCCATTGTCCGTTTATGGTATATATAAATATTTTAAAAATGATTAACACTCTGGTTTGGTGCAGGTAAAAATGGGATTCGAACTGACTCTGAAAAATGGGGTGCGCAGGCTGCTAAGACGGCAAATGGAATTCAGCGCAAGACTTCGTTCGCAGAGGTTTTGGTGTGCCTCGCTGGCCGGTACGGCAGAGCACAGCCTTTCTGTTCTTTGCGACATGACGGTAGCCTGCTGTGTTGAATCCTACGACACCAGGTCATGGATTGGAAACTTGTCTAATCAAACACTGGATGCATGTCTCAACGGTCCGCGAGCACAGCACCTGAAACAGAGCCTTGCCCATGGACATCTTCCACTGCTCAGTTGTGTGGTTTGCCGAAGTCTCCGTCGCTGTCCGTCAGGCGAAGCCCCCCTGTACGAGCATGAGCACGGTATACCACGTCGCGATCTTTTGCTGGAGAATACGGTTCTGTGTAACATTTATTGTCAGGGCTGCCCTCGTCTGCTTGCAGCAAAGTTGCGGACGAAAAGCACTATCAGCGATGAGGACCTGGAGAAGATCTCACTGGAAGCCAACCGGTTCGGGATTGAGCAAATCAGTTTTCTGGCGGAAGGCGAACCATTTTATCCCAAAAACGTTTTAAACCAGATTCAGTTATTGCGACGCTATAATCCGACCGCGAGGATCGTTACATCGACTAACGGATCCATGATTGACACCGACGATAAACGTGAGGCCGCTCTTCTTCTGGATGAAGTGATGTTCTCCATTCATGGCTGCAGTGATGAAACAGTCACGCGTTACCAGACAAAGAGTAGTTTTAAAAAGGCATACAGTAACATGAAAGATCTCGTTGCTCTACGCAACGCAAGAGGGCTGGCTCGCCCGATCATCGAATGGAAGTACGTCCTGTTCAATTGGAATGATCGCAGGGAGATGATTTTAAAAGCTGTTAAACTTGCGGAGATAGCAGGTATAGATCGTATCATTTTCTGGCCCACTACCCGTCCTGTGACAGGG
>JBDKUG010000185.1:0-2103 GCA_039679815.1 Smithella sp. | reverse complement strand
AATATTTTAGACGTTTTGATGCAAGAAATTTCTTGCACGAAAACATTTTTAAAAAGTCACAGGAGAAAAATCATGTGAAAAATTTTTCTCCGATCACTAAAATGTCAAATGCGTGCAAGATTCAGGTGATAACAAACAAGGGGATGCCCGTTAAGCCCATTAACTGCCCTTCCCTCCTGGCGTCATCCAGTCGTGACGCATACCGTCCATCGTTTACCGCAGTCAGCATCTCCTTGGTATCAAGTCCGCTTTTTACGGCAACAGAGGCTATCACATCGGGATTGCCGATATCCAGACCTTCTGTAAAATAGGCATGAAACATGTTCTCATGAAAAGAATCATGTTTGCCCATATCACGCGCATATTCAGAGGCCATCAGTGACAAACGTGAATTGGAAAGAAGTGTATGGCTGTTGAATACTACGCCCACTTCTCTACCGCGGGCCCGCAACTGTTCATAAAAGGATGAAAGGTCACGCCCCTTGAACCTTTCGGAAAGCAGCACGCCCGCAGGAGGTGTTTCGGGATGCAATTCGTAGCTAACCCAGGTATCTTCAATGGGGTATTTCTTTTTCAACTGATCGACAATGCCCTTGCCGATATAACAGAAGGGTCAGATATAATCGGAAAATATTTTAAAATTGATCATATAAAATATTTAATATTTATTTATCCTGAAAATCAAGTTAATTGAATCACTGTACAAAATTATTATATTAGGGACAGAGTGTTGTCTTTTCTTCAGTCAAACTATGTTGTTCTGGTTTTCCGGTGGCGGAAGTATCGAAGCGGAATCACTATAACGAAGAAGGGAATCATATACATGGCGGCCACCAGCGGCTCGACCGGACCGAAAAACTCGGATGAGAAAACAATCACCAGAACATTATTGATATTACCGAACATGACCGCACCAGCCAATTGATTTGCCAGTGAACTATTTCGGAAGAAAAGAATCCCGACCACACAGTAAACTGCAGCCAGCACAAAAACAACAACGGTCGCCATAATAATCACGGAGGGTTCTTTTTTGAAAAACGGCGCATAGCGATAGAAGACACCCAGATTGATCAGCGCAAACATTAAAAGCGAAACGGGAAACTGAACTTTTAAAATCGGCGCAACAAGCTTCGGAATCAGGTAGCGGATAAATTCAACGATGACAATCGGAATAAAAATAACTGTGGCCAGCATCTTGAGCATGGGCAGAAAAGAAATGACCGCCTCTTTTGCGGCAACAGCCTTGATGAGCGCTGGAAGCGTGAAAGGAACCAGCGCCGAAGTGATCACAACCACCACCAGCACCAGCGAACTATTGCCGCGAACCATGTTCGAAATCATCGGCGAAACAACACCTGCGGATACTCCTGTCAAAAGGAGGGCCGAAAGAGCATAGTCGGGTGCGATAAAATGGAATACAAAGTACATGATAACCGGCAGAATGGTCAGTTTCATTATCGTGAACGCCAGAATTTGTCCGCTGTGACCTTTGAGAGCCTTCCACACATCATCCAGATCAATGGACAGGTAGCTCAGAAAAAAATTGATCATGAGGCAATAAACGGGAAACATCTGAAACCGGGAACCAAAGTCAGGATAAGTGATGGCGGCAGCCATGGAAGCAATAACCACAAAAACGAGCACTATATCATTGGAGTGAAATGATGTTTGCATTGTAATTGATTACCAGATAACACCTATCTTATCAACATCTTTCATGTTTCTATTATATTGACTTATGGTCATTCTTTCCATATAATGCCGGCACTAAAAAATCTATATGCAACAGGCACAAGGAAGGAGAAATAATATTATGGCATCAAATTTTCTTTATTCAACCCGCGATCAAAAGTTTATTTTAAAAGAATGGCTCGACATGTCCAAGGTCTTTGAAGGTGGACGCTTCCAAGGAGGATATACCGTAGATGACATTGATTCCATCCTGGAAAATGCAATGAAAATCGCCAAAGAAGTCGTGGCGCCCACCAACGAGGATGGCGATAACATTCATGCTGTGTATAAGAACGGCAAGGTCACCACACCCGAATCATTCAAGAAGCCATACTGGACCGTTCAGGAAAACGGTCTGGGCTCAAGCAATGC
>JBDKUG010000022.1:0-30207 GCA_039679815.1 Smithella sp. | reverse complement strand
GTAAACGGCATCATATCCCCGGAAGACTTCCGTGGTAATGATGAACCCCGGCGGCACAGGGAAGCCAAACGAAACCAGCTTTTTGAGAAAATAGCCTTTATTCCCCAGAAGAATCTGATTATCCATTTTTGCGTTTTTACCATAAATGGAGGAGACTGCCAGTTCAGGATTGTAATCCATCAGCAGATTGAGAATTCTCTTGTTATCCTTGAATTTTTCCAGTTCCGCATTGAGTGTTTTAATGACCGCTTGAACAAAGTTGTCCAGCACCTGCAGGCCGAATGCGGACGAAATCATGCTGCGAATAAAACTCTCTGATTCCTGATAAACCAGTTCATCGCTCCGGAGCTGTTCGCTTTTTTCGCCGGCATCCTGCACAGGCGTCTTGATCTGACGGACGATTACCGGCAGATTGACGCTGTGGGCGTCGATATAGTAATCGCGAATCACATCCTGAATGCCCTTGGAAATGAACCGGAAAATATCCAGGTACTGCTCAGCGGAAAATTGTTTGACGGGCAGCGCGCTTGTGACATATTTAACCTTGGCCACCAGCCCTTCGGTGGAAATCCCCTCCAGCTCCAGCGCGGAGAGATAATGCCAGAGATAGGTGTGAATCCTGACAATCGTGCGCTTGGTGATGAACTTCAGATTCAGGGATTGAATCAGCTCTTCAAACAGCATGCCGCCCAGACTCTCCAAACGCAGGATGATTCCCATCGCGTCAAATTTTTCCTCGTGATAGGTCCCGTACATGGACGGAATACCCGCGGCAATATGCCGTTTATGATAGATATTCTCGAAGGATTGGGTTTTCTTTTCCGAAAGCACTCTGGTTTTCAGCGCGGTCAGAAATTTCAAGATCGTGGTCAGGCTGCGGTAATAATTTTTCGTTTTCAGCGACTGCCTGAGCGACAGAATGTCCGGCCCGGCAAAAACATTAACAGCTTCCAGGTCCTTGAGCAAATCAAAATACTGAGGATAATATTTTTTATATATCAACTGATAGATGCGGATCATCAGTGACACACGCTCCCGATCCACTTCTGAGAGATCGCGGATTTGTTGAATCTCCCTGGCAATTTTCCCATCATCCCATTCCAGGAAATTTCTCGGGTCATTGTTCGCCTTCGGAAAAAGCTGCACGAAGGCGCGATGCATGCCGTCAAAATATTCGCCGGAATTATTCACCCGGTCAAACACTTCATCCGGAATATGCCTGCGGATAAATTCTTTGTCACCGGAAAACCAGTAGCGAAAGATATGCTCGGTAAACTCGACCAGCAGGCTGTTGCTTTCAACATGGGATTGTTTTCTGAAAAAATCAATCAGGCGGTCGTTGCGAAAGGAAATTTCATCTACGCGGGTTGTAATGTCCCGCAATTCACCTTCCGCGCCGATTTCGCTGAAATACACGGGAAAGATGCGTAAAAGCTGTTTGATCAGGTTATAGGCCGGCGCGATATCCGTGTTGAGAAGCCTCGAAATATCCCGCTGGATCAAATCCGTGTCGCGAACAAAAATCCCGCCGATTTTCAGATTGACGATCAGGGCGGAAATCAACCTCTTCGTCCAGCGAGGTTTCATGGCAATAATCTCCAACCATGCCCGGATGGTTCGAACATGTTCGGGATTGACCCGTACTTGCCATTCTGCTGTCGAACCCCGGATTTCCGGATATTCAAATCCATAGGCGATCAACTCGTCAATGAACGTCTCCACCAGCGGGTGATTATTCTGCGCGAAAACCTCCCTGGCCGCGGTAATAATGCAGTCGATTCCTGCGCCGCGGAATTCATTTTGCGATGTGTTCTTTTTTAGAAACGAGAAAATCCGGCGGACAAAATCATCCAGTTTTTCCTTCTTTTCCTCCTGAAAAACCATTTTCAGGGAATAATTGATTTCCCGCATGGCGCTGACATGGATATCCTTGAGCCCCGGGACAGACATGACTCCGAAAAGAAAATCCAGCTTCACCAGATGATGGCCCTGATACGCCCTGGATTTCTCCAGCTGGTCCGCCACGTGCAGGTAGCCGTCGATAATCTGAAAATAATCCGGCATGTTCAGAAAGTCGCCGAAATGCACGCCCGCTTCCTCACCGTCGCGGGGACGAAGCGCTTCAACTTCCATAATCAGTTTGCGAAAACGTTGATGGCTGAGCGGCTCCACCAGCTCAAGATAGGTCTTATCCCCGAATGTTGCACCGGTACCGCGTTCCACGATGAGCCACAAGGCGGGATCGGGCTGGGTCAGCCAGAATGAATAGGTCGCCCTGAACATCTTATAGAGCAGCAGATCGAAAACCGGCGTGGAGAGATTGACTTTCTTTTCCGTAACGGCCCGGATGATTCTTTTCAGATAAGAGGAGCATTTTTTAAACAGATCCGATTCCGCATCGGCAATTTCCATTAGAGAATTAATGAATCCCGGAAACAAAGACAAGTTTCTTTCAAGAAATTCATTGCTATGCATGATAATCTCGTCCGCGTAATCGAAAAGATAATGGATGGCGCTGTCTTTTACATCATCGGACGCGGAGGATTTCAGGACATCAAAATAAATCGTCAGCAGAATGGATAAAGCGGACAGGCCCTCCGGATGATTATTATAAATATAAAAATCACCAATAGAGATCGATTTGAGTTCTTTCAGGACATACTCCCAGTTTACATAAGGATGATTGAGCTCCCTCAACATCTCGTGGGTTTTTTTCTGCAGGCCGTAGTGGTCCCGGACAATCTGCAAAAGCGGCGCGTACTGCGCGGGAATCTGGACATCCGTGGCCGTCCTTTCCAGATTGACCTTCAGTGCTGACGAAACCCATGGATTCGTCTTCTCGACGGGTTTTGGTTTTGTTGCCATATAAAACAATCCTTCTCCAGAGAGATTAAACAGAATTTACGCCGAATTTCAAGGCCGTAATATCTGACGAAACGTTTGGCGAAGCCCAAAGGCGCACTCGAGAAAACTAACTTTTCTTTTAAAATGATTTTCCAGCAGCACGACAATCGAGTGAATCATGCAGGCGACACAAAAAGTTATGATGATCGTCAATCCGTAAGTCAATGAGGCTTCACGGCATCCGCCGTTACCCCGGCTTGCGCCTCCACAAAAAGCGTTCCCGTTCCACTATAGAGTTTCAGGGGATCAAACAACATGACAGCTGCACTCACCGTGGCCATGCCCAATCCCGTGGGGATCATGAGCAATGCCTCCAGATACCCCTTCTTGCCCATGTAGATAAGCAAGAGACCCAACAGGATAAGGCCGACCCTGGCGATGGCCATTTTGGAATCATGTGAAAACGAATTCCCTAAAGTTGTAACACCCTGAAATATATTGGAAACAGCATCCCATGTCATTGATTATTCTCCTTATGATAGTAAGAATATAACGTGGGACTTCCGATTCGATAAAATCGACTGCTGATAGTATATTGTTTTTTATGAAGTCAAATGTTCTTTTTTCCGTATAACCAGATTCACACGATAAACGTTTCCGCTACTTCTTATTATGTTGACAAAAGAAACCCCTTGCCAATATAAAGCAACAAAGAGTGAAGTAATTAATTGGCTGAATATCAGAAAGGATTGATGGATTGATGTCGTATCAGAGTGTAGCAGATGTTGAAACGAGGCTGACGAAGGCCGGATATATCCCTTCGCGGGAAATCGCCACTGTTGTATTCCTCGCGCAGGCGACGCAGAAACCTGTATTAATCGAAGGACCGGCGGGCGTCGGCAAGACGGAACTGGCCAAGGCGGTCGCCCGCAGTCTGGAGCGAGAGCTGATCCGTCTGCAATGCTATGAAGGTCTGGACGAGGCCAAGGCGCTTTATGAATGGGAGTATGCCAAGCAGCTGCTCTATACCCAGATGGTCAAGGACAAAATCAACGATATAATCGGAACTACGGCAACCTTGACCGAGGCGGTGGATCACATTGCGGCGCAGGAAGACGCATTTTTTTCCGACCGGTTTATCCAGCCCCGCCCGCTTCTGCAGGCCATCAGTTCCGAGAAGCCGGTGGTGCTGCTGCTGGACGAAGTGGACAAATCCGACCCAGAGTTTGAAGCCTTTCTGCTGGAGCTGCTTTCCGACTTTCAGGTTTCCATTCCCGAACTGGGAACTCGCAAAGCCATCAGGATTCCCTTTGTTCTTTTGACCTCCAACAACTATCGGGATATGAGCGACGCTCTCAAGCGCCGCTGCGTTCATCTGTATATTGATTATCCGGCGCGGGATACGGAAATTGCCATTGTCCGGCTGAAAATCCCGGACATTGAAGAAAAACTCTGCGCAACGCTCGTGGACGCCATTCGCAAAATCCGCACACTCGATCTGAAAAAAAGCCCGAGCATTTCAGAAACCCTCGACTGGGCGCAATCGCTTCTTGCCCTGCAGATCCATGAGCTGAGTCCTGAAGTTGTCTCCGAAACACTCAACGTCATTTGCAAATACCAGTCGGACCTGGAAAAAGTTCGCAAAAACATAGATCGGGTGGTTATCTGAAGGACCGGGGCCGACCGGCGTCCCGCATTCCGCGGAAATCTTGTCGTGGTGATTTATGGTCAATCTTATTTCTCAATTTGTTTCCTGCTGCCGGGCGGCAGGTCTTCGAGTCTCAACCTCGGAGGTTCTCGACAGTCTCCGGCAGCTGCAGCTGATTGATCCGACCGACGAGCTGCAATTCCGGTCGCTGCTTCGCGCCAATTTCGCCAAGAGTCTGAGAGATCTGCAGCACTTTGACCGCCTCTATCACCTGTTCTTTCACGAAATGCGCATCAATACGGGCGACATGCGGCTGGCAGCTGATCAGACGGAGCAAATCCGGAAAGCAGCAGGCGTTCTCATGGATCAGCCCCACGACAACCCTGTTTACGAAGCAGTGGTAGACTTCTTGGCCGGCAATCCCATGACGCTGCTCGCGGAAATGCGCCGCATTCACATGGAATCAGATGACCAGACAGCACCCACCCGTTTTAATTTCGGGCCGCTGGCCAGCCGGTTTAACGTCCTCATGCAGATCAACACGGCGGCAACGGCTGCGTCTCTGCTCATCGAAGAAAATTATCTGAAAATGGACCCTGCCGCCCTGCAAAATCTGTCCTCTCATTTTGAAGAACGGCTGGATGCCGCCCGTTCCATCCTGATGTACGAACCTCGGCCCGGAGATACCGGTACACGGAAAGTGAAGACTTACGAGCAGCGGCTGAAGGATCTGGGAGAAAAAGCATTCTCATCCTTCACCCGCCAGGAAGTCGAAGAAATGCGGGAAGCCATAGACAAGCTGGTACGGAAGCTGAAAAACATCGTCAGCCGCCGCTATGCCGTACGGGACCGGGGAAATCTGGATGTCAAGAAAACCCTCAGGGCTTCCGCCAAATACAATGGCGTCCCCCTGGACATCAAATACCGCAGGAAAACCATGCGAAAAAGCCGGATTGTGACACTGTGCGATGTATCCGGTTCCGTCTGGGCGGCAGCCCGCTTCATGCTCAACCTCCTTTATTCCCTCCAGGATTGCTTTGACAAGGTGAACAGTTTTGTCTTCATCGACCAGTTGACGGATGTCACAGGCATCTTTGAGGAACAGGAAATCACCGAAGCAATCCGCATTGTCATGGAAGAAGCGGATGTTCATTATGAAGCACCGACGGATTACGGAGAGACCTTTCGCCATTTTAAAAGAAACTATATGGAGCTGATGACAAAGAAAACAACGCTCATCATCGTCGGCGACGGACGTTCCAACTACATGAATCCCGAAGATGCGATCCTGGGCGAAATGAGGGACCGCTGCCGGCGCGTCATCTGGCTCAACCCGGAACCGGAAAACCTGTGGGGCACAGGTGACAGTGAGATCAAGACCTACACCCATCATTGCCACGAAGTCCGTCCCTGCCGGAACGTCAACCAGCTGATCACCTTTATTGAGGAACTAATCTTGTAGTCAGGCCGTCGAAGGCCATTTCAAATAACGCGAGGCAATATGGACAGGACCGCAGCAGAAATATTCAAAACCCCAAAGAACCCGGCGGGGGCGTTTGCCGCCGAATACGTTGCGAGTCGCCTGGATCTGCAGACAGGGCAGGAATTTCCCATGGATATCTGGCAAAAGATGGGCAAGGCCGGCCTTTTTAAAATCGGCATTGCCCAAATGTACGGCGGCAATGGCGGCGGATATATCGATCTTTTGAAAGCGGGAGAGTCGTTCGTCAGAAACGGCTATAATCTCGGGCTGGCCTTATCCTGGCTCTACCAGCAGATCATTGCCCATTACATCATCAGGATTTTCGGAACACGCGAACAGCAAAGTCAGTATCTGATTGCCGCGGCCGCGGGAAAAATCACCCTGTCTTTTGCAGTATCCGAACCGGGTCGGGGGTCCCACCCGAAGCAGCTGGCGACCACGGCCCAAAAGCAAGGCAACCTTTATATTTTAAACGGAGAGAAAACCTATCTGACCAATGGCCCCATTGCGGGAATTTTTATCGTCATTGCCATAACGGACGACAAAACACCGCAAAAGCGTTTTACAGCCTTTATCGTGCCTCGCACGACAGAAGGCGTCACTGTCACACAGCCGATGGCGATGAATTTTCTAAAGCCTTCACCGCACGGCGGCATTAAGCTGGAGAACTGCCGGATCGGGAAGAAATCTGTCCTGGGAAAGGAAGGAAACGCCTGGCGGGACATGGTCGTCCCCATGGGAGAAATAGAAGACATTGTCATGATGGGGCCTGTGCTGGGAGGTGCAGCCGCGCAACTGTCCCTCCTGATCGCCGCCATCCGGGAGCATCCATCTGAACCGGACATCACGCTTCAGAGCGAACTGGGAGCCCTTCACGCACTTTTGCAGACGATGAGGATCATCGCCTATGAGGCGGCCAGCAGGCTGGATCGTAACAACGCCTCGCCCGTCCCGCTCATGATCACCTTTTTCAGAACCGCAACAGAATTTCACGAACGCATCACACAAATAACCGACCACCGGGAAATCACCGGATCTCACGAATACACGTACCTTCACAGGGACATAGAATCAATGGTGGCGCTTAAGAAAGGCCTGATGCAGATCCGGCAGAAAAAAATCGGCAGTGCACTCCTGAAAGCATAAGACCGGAGCATCTACGTCCCGAGCGTGTATTGATTCATCACGTTCAGGTTTTTGATCATGAACTGCCGCGCCATTTCCGCGGTTTCCTCCACCGACAAGTCCTTAAAAGCCGAATAGGGAATTTCTTCAAATATTTTTATGTACAATTTTTGCACACCTGTAAAAATGATGGTGTGTTTGGGTAGCGCCTTGCACGTTCCGCTGATCACAATGGGCAGGATGGGCACTTTCTTTTTGTGCGCCAGCTGGAAGGCACCGAGCTTAAAGGCCTTGATCTCGCCATCCGGAGAACGGGTCCCTTCCGGGAACATAAAAACGGAACTTCCCTCATCCAGATGCACTTCACATGCCTTCAGCATTTGAGCGATGCTCTCCTTGTCGCCACGCTTCAGTTTAACATAACGATTCAGAACCATGTTCCAGCCGATGAGCGGAAATCGGAACATTTCGATTTTGGACACCCATTTGAAGTGAAAAAAAAGGCGAAAGGCAATCAGGATATCAAGCTGAGACTGATGATTCGAAACCACCATATACGCAACGTCTTTGCGAACATTCTCACGGCCCTCAATGCGGACCTTCCAGGCGGGCAACATCCAGGAATAAAGCGACGCCCAAAAGCAGGTAAACAGGTGCAGGAACCTCAGGCGGCGGTCAAAAGGATAGGTCACCAGACGAATCGTCAAAGCGATTAAATAAAGCGGAATCGACGTCAATGTCACGATGATAAAGAAGATATAAGTAACCAATCGTCCCATCATATCAAATCCTTCCATTCATCCTTTTCATGAGAAGCCTGGCTCAGAAAGCCGATGAAGTATAAAAAAAAGCTGTTTGGTTGTCAATCATATTCATAAACACATCCTCATAAAAAAATCAATTTCTCAATAATTATACAACGGTTGCTGTACACAGCAAAACCCTCCCTATTTTTCGCAATGAATATGCTTGACACCAGACAACTATCCAAATATAAATCTACCACCTGTTGCCCCGGTGTTTATCGAAGAAGCCATAACGACGTTCTGCTCAATAGAATTGAGGGATAAGTCCTTATCCACACGGAGTTGAAGGCTCTGATCGCGTCTGTTTGCACACCCAAATATGATTGTCCGGCATAAGGCCAAACGCATGAGTATTTTATTTGAAACAGCACAAATAAAAAATTTAACCTTGCGCAACCGGTTTGTCCGGTCCGCCACCTATGACGGTATGTCGGATCTCACCGGTCAGGTAACCGAAAGCCAGCTGAAGCTGGTTTCCGATCTTGCCGAAGGCGGCGTCGGGCTGATTATTTCCGGCATCATGTACGTTCATCCATCCGGTCAGATCTCATCTTTTATGAATTCAATTGCAGAGGACAAATTGATTCCCGGTTTACGAAAACTCAGCGCAAAAGCCCATGAGCATGGCGCTAAAATTGCCGTTCAGCTTTATCACGGAGGTCGTGAAGCCCGTTTTGTTAAAACCAGAAGGCAACTGCCCATCGCTCCATCCGTTATTGCTGATGATCCTTACTATAAAGGAAGTTATCGCGAAATAACGGAAGGGGAAATCGAGGAAATTCTCGATGCGTTTGGCCAGGCAGCCCGCAGGGCCCTGGAGGCCGGTTTTGACGCTGTTCAGGTCCACGGTGCCCACGGGTATCTGTTCAGCCAATTTCTTTCACCCTTCACAAACAGAAGGTCCGACCGGTGGGGCGGATCCCTCTCAAACCGGCTGCGCCTGCATCGGGAAACATACCGGAAAATCCGAAGCACGGTTGGAGCAGATTACCCTGTTTTGATCAAGCTGGGTGCTGAAGACGGATTTGCGGGGGGTCTTACCCTGGCCGAAGGAATGCAAGCCTCACAACTGCTGGCCGAAACCGGTTATGATGCAATTGAAATCAGTTCCGGCATGCGTGGTGAAAAATATGAAGGAACGGAGTATAAAACAAAAATCAACAAACCGTCACGGGAAGGTTATTTCCGCCTCTGGGCACGGGAAATTAAAAAAAGAACAGAAGTCCCGGTGATTACCGTAGGCGGCCTGAAGACCATTGCCATGATGGAGGATATGATCCAGAACCGGGAAGCTGATTTTATTTCGCTGTGTCGCCCGTTGATTACAGAACCCGGGTTAATTCGAAAATGGGAACAGGATCCGAAGAAAAAGCCGCGCTGTGTCTATTGCAATAAATGCCTCGAAGAGCTGCATCACGGAATCCCGCTGCACTGCGTCACCTTTGACAAAAAAGTAACCGTGGCATCCCATGAGTAAACTTATTCCCGTAGACGTTACACGGAGCACCTCATTCCATAATATTCGGGAGGATTAATCAGGATGTAGGCTGATGGCTCATTGTTGTAAGCTATCAGGTTAAAGGACAAAAATATTGAAAGGAGAAAAAAAGATGGAATACAAAAACATTACTGTATCAACGAAAGACTTTGTGACAACGATTGTTTTGAATCGTCCGCCGATGAACTCCGTGAATCTGGGAATCCGGGAGGAACTTTTTAACGCCGTAAACGAAATCGAAACAAGCAGGGATACCCGCGTGGTCATCATCACGGGAGCAGGTGAAAAGGGTTTTTCCGCGGGCATGGATGTTTCCGATATCGCCAACATCACCAAGGGACCGGACGGCAACCAGATCATGAACGCGATTGCCGCTTCGACAAAGCCATTTATCGCGGCCATCAACGGCCACGCGCTCGGCGGCGGTTGTGAAACGGCGCTGGCCTGCCATTTCCGGTTGATGACAGACAATCCCAAGGCGCTCATCGGGCTTCCGGAAGTCAATCTCGGAATCACCCCGGGCTGGGGTGGTATTCACCGGCTACCCAGAGTTGTGGGAAAATCCAAAGCACTTGACATTATTCTTTTCAGCAAGAGGCTGTCCGCGCCTGAAGCATTGGCAATAGGCCTCGTGGATAAAGTTGTTCCGGCGGCTGATTTGATGAAAGAAGCCGAAGCATTTGCAACAGCCCTCGCCAAACGTCCGCCCCTGGCTGTTGCCGCGGTACTCAGCGGAATGAACGTGGGTCTGGAAAAAGGAATTGAAGAGGGGCTGCGTAAAGATAGTGAGTGGGCTCCTAAAATTATTTCCAGCAAAGATGCCATGGAAGGAATGACGGCTTTCCTGGAAAAGCGCGCACCGGTCTTTAAAGGCGAGTGATAGACTATACCTGTTCAATAATGAAAAGGCAGCGCCGGTGTCGGTCGCTGCCTTTTTTGACCGGCCGGTGAATCGGCCTTATTTCGCCTTTTCTCCTTCGACTGTCCTGTGGCGTCTCTCTTGCCCTTTTTCCGGGACCCTGATCCAGAAAGACGGCAGCGTCACAGTTTGCCGCTGCTGCTATTTTTTGTTGATCCATTTGACCTGAAACTCGATTTCTTCATTTTTCCCTTCACGTTCATGCTCCACATTAAACACAGCAGAAGATGGCACCGATATTCTCTGCCCGGCAATCATGATTGCAAACCGCCTGCTGTTCTCCAGCGCATCCGCCAGACGACGAAGTTTGGCGACAAATTCAACAGTCGGGTAAGTCTTTTCCAGATCTCTTGATTTTTTTTTCATAAATACCTCCTTTTGATCCTGCAATATCCTCAAATAAATATATGTGTCAAGTGCTTTGCCATCCCATACCCGGATAAACATTTTCCGGGTATTTTTAAAAAACCGTCAACCATAACTATTCGAAATATCATCAGATATTAAAAGTATTTATCAGGGAAGGGAATATTTTATGGATTTTGCCGAAAAAAATTGCTAGAATACTTATTGAGAAGTCCCGCAGTATTTCGTTTTTTTTATTATAAAGTCATAACTAAATAAATTACAGGAGGAATAATCAGACAACTTTAATTACACAAAGGACAGCGGTACATTGTTTGCTTCATTCACATCGTCTTAACCAAACTTAGGAGGGAAGTTAAAATGGCTGGAGAAGTATATGCATCAAAACCGTGGTTGAAGTCTTACGACAAAGGTGTTCCCGAGAAAATCCAATACGAGGAAATGTGCATGCCGGATATTCTGGACCGATCGGCGGCAAAAGCCCCCGACCGCATGGCGCTGAATTTCCAGGGCTACATCATGACCTACAAAGAATTGAAAGACATGGTGGACCGCTTTGCAACCTACCTTGCCGGCGCAGGCATCAAAAAGGGCGACGCCGTGGCCATCATTCTACCCAACGTAATTCCCTGCGTTGCAGCCTATTACGCCATCCATAGACTGGGCGCCATCGTAGTATTGAATAACCCGCTTTATTCCGACCGCGAACTCGAACATCAGCTCAACGATTCCGGATCAAAACTCATTGTTACTGTCGACCTCCTGGCCAACCGGATGATCGATTTAAGACCCAAGACACAAGTGAAGCAGATTATTCTCACGTCCATCGGAGACTATCTGCCGTTTCCAGTCAATCTTCTGTTCCCGCTTGTCGGCAAGAAGAAGGGGCTGCTGCCGTCAAAGCCCATGAAACCGGCAAGCAACGTTTTTAAATGGAAGGATTGTATTGCCAAATCAAAACCCAATCCACCCAAGGCAAAACTGACATTTGACGACGTGGCCATGTATCAGTACACCGGCGGGACAACAGGCGTTTCCAAGGGGGTTATTCTGACTCATGGCAACATCAGCAAGCAAGTGCAGCAGATCAGCGCCTGGTTTCCGAAGTTTCACGGTACGTACAACATCAATCTGGGCGCTCTGCCCTTCTTCCATGTGTTCGGCATGTCCTGCGCAATGAACTTTTCTGTTTATCAGGGCTGGGGAGATATCTTGATCCCCAAACCGCAACCGGAACCCCTTCTGGATGCCATTAAAAAATTTAAACCAAATTTTGGAGCGCTGGTTCCGACTATGTTTATCGGCATGCTGAACCATCCGAATATGAAAAACACGGATATGACGTGCTTCAAGGGTTTCTTCTCCGGCAGCGCTCCCCTGCCCGTGGAAGTGATCCACGATTTTGAAAAAACAGCAGGATCGGTCATCTGCGAAGGCTTCGGCATGACGGAGACCACTCCCGTAACCCATACCAACCCCTTCGAAGGCGTTCGCAAAATCGGCAGCATCGGCCTGCCTATTTCGGATACCGAATGCCGAATTGTCGATCTGGACAAAGGTGAAGACGACATGCCCATCGGCGAACCGGGTGAAATGATTATCCGCGGCCCGCAGGTCACCCAGGGCTATCTGAATCAACCCGGGGAAACAGCCGGTCTCCTGCGTAACGGCTGGTGCTATACGGGCGACATCGCCACGATGGATCAGGACGGCTATTTCTACATCGTTGACCGGAAGAAAGATATGATCATCACGGGCGGATATAATGTTTATCCACGGGATGTCGATGAAGTTTACTACGAGCATCCCAAAGTCATGGAAGCCTGCTCTATCGGCATTCCCGATGCAAAGCGCGGCGAAAATATCAAGCTGTTTGTTGTTCTGAAGGAAGGCGAAACCGCGACGGCTGAAGAACTCATTGAATACGGCAAAACAAAACTGGCCGCCTACAAACTCCCGTCGGAAGTTGAATTCCGTAAGGAATTGCCGAAATCGACGGTCGGCAAGATCCTGCGCAAGGAACTGCGGGCGGAGGAACTCGGTAAAAGGAAAAAATAGAACCTGACAGGCGCGTAAGAATAAAGGCCGGTGATCTTGTTGATACAAGCACCGGCCTTTATGTTATTATATCCATGCAGGAAAATCCGAAGAGCTCGAAGATTGCAGGGATTCTATTTTACGGAGACCACCGGGCAGAGTGATTCCAGAATAATATACTGGGCGTTTGATCCGAAAAAGAGCTTGCCAACTTTGGATTTTTTCTCAATACCAATAATAATTTCATCCATTTTATTGTCTTTCGCAAAGTCCACAATATCTTCTCCGGGTGTCAGCCCACGGACCAGAATATGCGTTTCGCAAGCAATGCCCTCGGCCTTCATGGTTGTTTTGACATAGTCCAGCTGTTTTTCTATCTTATCCAGATCCGGCCGTTCTTTTTCTGATACACGCTCCATGGAGCTCGTAACATACAAGGTAGCATTAAACGCTTTAGCGTGCTTCCGGGCCACGTCCAGAACCGCTTTGTCAACATCCAGTCCACCAACATATGCGACTAATATTTTCATCATTTTCTCCTGCTTTCAGCCCTTAAAGTTGATTAAATGTACAGTCTATGAACCGCACCTTTTTTATTATAAAAAAAACCCTCCTTTGATGTCAATTGGTTTATTATAGAGTGGTTTATCATAAAACCCCTTTCGAATTGTCTTGACACGCATTCATCGGAATCCTATACTTTTTATGCGTATCAGAATATAATCTGACAGTGTTTCCTGAAAGGAATTTAGACTGATGAACATCGTTGTCTTGAACGGAAGCCCCAAAGGCGATCTGAGCATTACACTCCAGTATATCCGTTACGCGGCAAAAAAAAACCCGCAGCATACGTTTCAGTATTTTCCGGTGGCTCAAAATATCCGGAAACTCGAAAAGGATGAGGCGGCCTTCGGCGAAGTCATGAACGCCGTGCAAAAAGCCGGCATCGTATTATGGGCCTTTCCGCTCTATTTCCTGCTGGTGTGTGCGCAATACAAACGCTTTATTGAATTGATTTTTGAAAAAAAGATGGAGGCGGTTTTTGCCGGAAAATACACTGCATCGATTTCCACTTCGGTTCATTTTTTCGATCACACGGCACACAACTACATTCACGGGATCTGTGATGATTTGCAGATGAATTACACGGGGGCTTATTCCGCTGCCATGTATGATCTCATGAAAAAACCGGAACGCACCCGCTGGCTATCCTTTGTTGAACAAATATTCGACGCGGCAACCCGCCATATACCAACGGGACGTGCTTACCCGCCGCTTTCAGCACCGAACTTTATTTACGCGCCGGGTCCGGTTGAGGCACATGTGGATGTCGCAGGCAAAAAGATTCTGATCATGAAAGACGGGCAGCAGCCAACAGGCAATATTGACGCCATCGTGCAGTCCCTCGCCGGCAACTTCCGCGGCGACGTTGAGATCGTCAACCTCATGGATATCGATATCAAGGGCGGTTGCCTGGGATGCTGCAAGTGCGGTATTAATAATATCTGTGATTATCAGGGCAAAGACGGTTACATCGATTTCTTCAACTCAAAAGTCAAACAGGCGGACATTGTTGTTTTTGCGGGCGCCATTCATGACCGTTACCTCTCCGCCCGGTGGAAAATGTTTTTCGACCGGTCTTTCTTCAATACTCATATGCCCACACTCACCGGCAAGCAGATCGCTTTTCTGATCTCAGGCCCCCTGGGGCAGATTGCCAACCTCCGCCAGATTCTGGAGGCTTATGCCGAAAGCCAAGAGACCAGCCTGGCGGGAATTGTTACAGATGAGACGGGTGATTCGAAACAGCTTGATCTATTACTTGCCCAACTGGCGGACACGCTAGCCTTGCGGTCCGCCGAAGGTTATACTCCTCCAGTGACATTCTTTGGTGTCGCCGGCAGAAAAATTTTCCGGGATGAAGTTTATGGCATGCTGCGTTTTGTTTTTCAGGCCGATCACCGCTACTATAAAAAGCACAAATTTTACGATTTTCCGCAGAAGAATTACAAGGTCAGACGTATGAACGCCTTAATGATGGTTATGACGAAGATTCCGCCCGTACGGAAAAAATTTCTAAAAGTTATCAAAGAGCAAATGGTGAAGCCGATCAAATATATCGCAGAAAACAGATAACCATCAGGAGCGACCATGACCGCGGAAGATGTCCTGCGACTCAGTGACCTTAATCTGGCGGCATATATCCGCGAAATGACCCGCTGGAACGCACCTGGAGAAATATTCGAACAAGATGATCCGGATATCCGACGCGCCGGGCATGATGACGGATCATCCATTAAAAGATATCGCAGCACTTGAAGGTATTGAAATTCGTCACATTGTTCATGTGGGCGGCGTGATCGATTTCGCGTCGGTCACCACACAGAGTTATCGGAGTCTGGGAATGCCGGTGCAGACTGGCCAACAGATATTCGCATCCCCGGAAAGACTGCTGCAACCCCACAACTATCTGGTTGTCGCCTATGATCAGGAACAACCCGTTTCTGCTGCGATGATTCTGTTTTCACATTCCATCGCCGGCATCTACTGGGTAGGCACGCTGGAGCATTACCGTGGAAGAGGCCTGGCCCATACCTGTGTTTGCCAGGTTACTCACGAGGCCTTCCGGCGAGGCGCGCCGTTGGTCGTACTCCAGGCCAGCAAGTTCGGCGAACCGCTTTATAAGCGCATGGGATTCAAGGAATTCACAAAATATCCATGGTATATGTATTTTGAAAAATGACACGGAGAGCATCATAACTTTATTGCGGGTACTTTTAATAATCGGCATAGGGGCATTTCCGGTTATTCTTAATATAAGCGCAATCCCTGCTGCAAGGCTCTATATGCACCGTCACCTCACTGTCCGAAACAGCCTTGAAAATATCCTGCTTCAGGGCGGAGGCAATCTGATGGGCCTGCTTGACGGAAATGTGCTCGGGCATAACCAGGTGTATGTCCACAAACTGTTTGCGACCGGCTGATCTGGTTCGTATATTTTTAAAATCGCAGTAGCGGTCATGGTGAAAGGCCAGAGCCTTGATGACATCCATCTGGCTGGTTTCGCCAATGGACGCGTCCAGAAGCTTCATATAGGCTTCCTTCAGAAGCCGCACTGACGGCACTGTAATCAACATGCTGACTAACAATGTCGCCATAGGATCAACATATTGTGCCAATTTCAAAAATCCATAATGATGGAGGATCATCACCAGGGCAAAGGCCAGAGTAATGGATAGAGAGATATAGCCTTCCAGGCGGAAATGCAGCCCCTCGGCTTTGAGGGCCGGTGACGCATGTTTTTCTCCGAGTTGCATGATAAAGCGGGAGCCCCAGAAATTGATGATGACACCCATTAAACTGGTGCTCAAGCCGATAACAGGTGAATGCATTCCCTCACTGGGATGAACAAGACTAAGAATGGCCTGAACAGACATGGCCAGCGCCAAACCTATCAGCACAACGCCTTCTATCGCTTCGGTGACATTTTCAACCTTGCCGTAACCATAGTTATGAAGAAGGTCGGCCGGTTTATTCGACATTTTGATCGCATAATAAAGGATACCGGATACACACAACGCAATGGCCGATATTCCCAGATCAGCGGCGACGGCAAGGGAATTGACGATCAACAAAGTAATCGCTTTAATAACAAAAAGAATTACATTACAAATCAGACTGACCCGAACCGCAACCATCATTCCATCATTGGTTTTCATGTTCTTTTCTTACACCGATTCCCTGATTTAGACAAATATAAATTGAACCCTTCACGATTGGAACGCCCGTCACCTGGCCGTCCCGTGTAAACCGGGAGGACGAGCCAGAAACGCCAGAACAATACTGACGAAAAGCAACACTGATGCAGCAGCAAAGGGAACCGTATAATTTCTCGTCCAGTCATAGAAAAACCCCGCCAGTATGGGACTTGCGGCACTCACCAGGGTCACCACCGGGGTTGTCCAGCCGACAATCATGGAAAAGTGTTTACGGCCGAAGTAGGCTCCCATGACATTGGGCAGAAGCACAATCATACCGCCAAACCCGATGCCGGTAAGAATAGAATAGAGATAAACAAAAAAGATTGTTCCAGCATTTAAGAGCGATACAATCCCCAGAGCCATGCATCCCAAAAAAACGGCCGCCAGACTCCGACCGTCAAACCGCATGCCCAGGATACCACTGATCAGCCTCCCCAAAATACTCATTCCCAGCATCAACCCCAGGGCCGTGGCCGACACCATGGGGGAATAATGCAAATCCCGCAGGTAGGCCACCTGATGCGTCGTCATCATGTTATGGACAAAAAGAACAGCGGAAAACAAAATCAAGAGCAGCCAGAGAGCGACCGTTCGCATGCTGTCGCGAACGGTCCAATCCGCAGACGTTGAACATACGAAACCCTTCCCGGAGCTTCGAAGGTTCTCGAAGGTACCGCTCCTCGTCAGACCGTCCGGCACCTGGCCTTCACTCTCAGGTGTATCGCGAATCAGAATTCCAGCCAGAACAACCGCCAGCAAAAGATGCACCAAAGACAGGCAGACCCATGCCCATCGCCAACCCAGGCCGGAAATGAATGAAATAATCAGCGGTGGCAGAAGAAATCCTCCAACACCGCCTGAAGCAAAAAGCAATCCCAAAGCCAAAGATCTTTTCCTGATGAACCAGTGATTGATTACCGTCGTCATGGTTAAAAATTCGGAAAAGGCCAGGCCAAGCCCTCCCATCACACCAAAAAATAGATAGACTTGCCAGATTTCCCGGACCTGAGACATACCAAGCAGACCAAGCACCGCAAAGATATTCCCAAAAATAACATTTTTACGAGCGCCAAAGCGGGCAATCGTCCATCCAACTAATGGTCCAAGCAGTCCGCCGGTAATCAGAAAAAGCGTGTAGGGGCCGGATAAAGCCGAACGGGGCCATCCGAAGGCTTCATTCATCGACGGGAGAAACACACCATAAGCGTAAGTTACATCACCGCAAATGCAGCCATACGCCAGCATTGCTCCCGCAAGCGTTGACCAGCCCGAAAATTCTTTTTGTTTGAAGGGGAATGAATTGTTCATGAATCACTACACAAGGTGCTAAAATTAATTTAAAGTATAAGAAGAACGGTTATTCCTGTCAATAAATTAAATCAAACATGCCGATATTATTTCATTTATTTTATGTTTCAAACGACAGGGAAAAGAGATAGAATCATAAAATAATTTTCATCATTAAGACAGCTTCTACGCAGGAAGGATTAAAGATATGACAGGATCGGACGTTTTAGTTGTTGTACCACACGGTGGCGTTGTTATTCCGCCGGAGATCTCACTGGAAGATCTGACCGATGATTTTACCTCGCTTTTGAAAAACGTCGATTGGTTCACACAGTGGCTTTATGATTTCCGCGACATCCTCGCCAACCGGCAACTGGTGTTTCCGTACTGCAGCATCCTTCTGGACGCGAACCGGGACCCCGCGGACATCGACGAGTGCGTGCCGGTTAAGGATGTCTTCGGCCGTCCGATCTACCGCAGCGCTTATGAACCGTCGGCTTCCATGCGGGCAGCCTGGTCGGACAAATATCTCAAACCCTTCCACCGCAGCATCGAAGAAAATATTTCCGCCGGCGCAGGCTTGATCTTTGACGGGCATTCCACGGTAACCGCCCGCGGCATTGCCGACAACCAGATCGATCTGATGAATTTTCAACACACGAGCCGCGATGAAAAGCCGCTTTACTATTGTCCGGATGTCATTGTGGAAACCTATGCCGCAGAGTTGCGTAAAAGCCTGCCCGATGTACTTGTCACGGTGAATGCCTCGGAGTACGTCACGGTGCACGGTCATGTGTGCGCCGCACATTCCGTCAACGCGATCAAAAGAATCGGGGCTCGCGCTCCGGCGTTCATTCAGGAAACCAACGAACGCCTCTTCAAAAATGAAGACGGGACGCCCAATGTCGGACAGATCAACCGCCTGAGAAGAGCATTTGCCGAAGCGATCTCCCAGACCATTCAGTCTCTTCAGGAGTCGCAGAAAGTGTCGATGATTGACCTGCACATCGGTAAACAGATCTATGATTACGACTGTGGCGTGCAGGCGCTCCAGACCGTAATGACCTATTACGGCGTGGAGGCGGATCGCGATGAACTGGTGCAGGCACTTGGCACAACAGAAGAAGGGGGAACGCCCCCCCAGGCTATGATCACGGCTGCGCAAAGCTATGGTTTCGAGGTAAAATCCGGAACACAATGGTCGCTCAATCAGGTCAAGCAGTATGTGGACACCGGAACGCCGGTGATCGTACTTTTGCAGGCCTGGGCGGAACGCTACATGACACTCGACGACTGGCGCCGCGACTGGGACAATGGCCACTACGCAATTGTCATCGGACTTAATAAAGACGTTTTACTTTTTGAAGATCCCGCAACCATTCGCCGGACCTGGCTGCGCGAACGCGAGTTTCTGGCGCGCTGGCACGACATTGACACCAGAACCAGCGAGAAATACGAGCATTTCGGCATGGTTCTTCTGGGGAAACAACCTGCCAAGCTATCCCTTGAACATATGGATTGAGAAGCCTGCAAGCGGCAAAAGAATCATGGTCGCAGCTTACAAGAAAGATTTTCATCGTTGACTCGAGAAAAAAATTATGCTCAAGAAAATTTTTATCTCTATAATACTTACCGGACTTGTTTGTAATGTATCTTTTTCCGCAGATGAATTCACTCTTCTGCGTGAAGAACGAATAGGCACCCTTCGTATTGAGCTTACTGAACGAGAAGTCAAAAAGGCAATTCCATGCAGATTGAAACGTGAGCCGGATATTTCTCGGAGCCGCTGCTGAATGACTGTAACGGTCATCAGAGCAGCGGCGGCGCAAAATATATTTAGTCATCCCCCCTTGGCATTGCAATCAGGTGAAATGCGGCTGCAGAGCGCTGCAGTCAACCGTTTCTGAATGCTTCACATTTTTTTTAAATTGAGCAATCCCGCGGGCGACCTCATCCAGCCGGTCAGATGATGTAATCAGGCAGATATTCATGGCGTCAAGCTTCCGAATATCCCGGGACAGACAATCAAAAAAACCGGTAATCATGGCTTCCAGAATGCCGGCGGTATTCAGTCTCGAACGCCCGTCGCCCGGCAGGTCAAATGAAAAATCCTGAAGCTTCATCGCGTCAACCGCGCCGGCAATTTCATAGGCCGCGTTGTACATTCGATCGTAGGAGATATCGGGAAGGCAACCCAGCCCGAAAAGAAAAAGGAAATCCGAACTAATGCGCTCGGGATAGGGCATGATCACTTTCTCCTGAAACTCGCCGCTTATGTGACCCTGTTTGATTTCCCGTGAAATCAAGCTGTTTAAGCGCCAGTCTATCAAACCGCATACCCCCCGCGGCGGTTTTTCATCGCTGAAGCAACCCAGAACCAGGCATTTATGCTTTTGCAGGTCAGGTGGATGAGTGGACAGGTTTATCTGCATGATCTTTATTGAGTTTCAAATTGAGGGCGTCAAGGATCCCGTTGATAAAAGAACCGGAATTTTCCGATCCAAAAGTTTTCCCCAGATCGACCGCTTCGTTGATACTGACTTTGGGCGGAACGTCGTCGCAGTAGAGAAATTCAAACGCGGCCATCCGCAATATACTGATATCGACCTTGGACATACGCCCCAGCGACCAGTTGTCCGAGCAACCAGAAATCAGGCTGTCCAATTCCTCCCGATGATGCCAGGTGCCTTCGATCAGAGTGGCAGCAAATTCCTTGGCTGACCTGGGTGCAATAAAATTCCCCCAGAAAAGCTCCATGGCCTTTTCCACATCAAGATTGACAAAATTCAGACTGTAAAGAACCTGAATGGCAACTTCGCGCGCCTTTCTCCTGCCCTGCATTTAATCCTCAAATCCCTGAAGCGCCGGTTTCTCCCGGCACTTATTCATTAGTATCCGCTCATGAATTCGAAGAGCAAAGCAACCGGGAAATCTTTATTCAGGAACACCATAAAGAATTCTCCAGATTTCTCTCCGCATTCGGAATGACAGACTGCTCACCGCTAAAAACAGGCATCCATCAGGCTACGCGTTCATCTTTTTGAACAGATCAACCATTTCGATCGCCGCCATCGCCGCATCCGCCCCTTTATTGCCTGACTTTGTACCGGCCCGTTCAATGGCCTGTTCAATCGTGTCCGTTGTCAGGACGCCGAAGACCACCGGAATATCCGCGTCCAGTCCCACATTGGCGATTCCCTTGGACACCTCCGCGCTGACATATTCAAAATGCGGGGTCGCACCTCGAATGACCGCTCCAAGGCAAATGACCGCGTCAAAGCGAGCGCTTTTGGCTAGTTTTTTTGCCGCGAGCGGCAGTTCAAACGCACCCGGTACTTTGTATATGAGAATATCTTTTTCATCTGCGCCGGCCCGGACCAGTGTATCGACCGCGCCTTCAATTAACCGGCCGCTGATGAAATCGTTGAAGCGGCTTGCGGCAATCGCAAACTTCATTCCTTTGGCAACGATTTTCCCTTCAATGATTTTCGGCATGATTTCAGCACCATCCTTTTTATTTGAAATTCTTCATCCCGCTCGCGCGGGACGAGCGTTAATTCTCCGCAGCTTGCTGCGATATGATAACGTTCATTTCATACCTTGACAGCTTGCTGCAAGGTGGTTGATTCCGGACGCAATGCGCCTCCCGTTTCTTAAAGCTCCAGTATATGACCCATTTTTCTTTTCTTGGTTGTCATGTAGCGGATATTGGTCTCATTGGGCGGTATCTCAATCGGCACACGCTTGCTCACTTCTATACCGTATCCTTCGAGTCCGACAATCTTCTTGGGATTGTTGGTCATCAGTTTCATCCTGTGCACGCCCAGATCGGCCAGGATCTGCGCACCGATTCCATAATCCCGCAGGTCCGCCTTGAAACCCAGCGCAATGTTCGCCTCAACCGTATCGTGGCCTTCATCCTGAAGCGCGTAGGCTTTAATTTTATTCACCAGGCCGATCCCCCGGCCTTCCTGCCGCATATAAACGATGACCCCCTTGCCTTCCTCTTCGATCATTTCCATCGCCCGGTGCAGCTGATCACCGCAGTCGCAGCGGGCAGACGCAAAAATATCACCGGTGCAGCATTCCGAATGCACGCGTACAAGCACCTCATCACTCTTTTTGATTTCGCCTTTGACCAGCGCAATATGCTGCATGTCGTCAACATCGTTTTCATACACAATGACTTTAAAATCGCCTCCATAGAGAGTCGGCATGGTCGCCTCGGCCATACGCCGGATCATCGATTCATTCTGCATCCGGTAATCAATCAGATCGGCAATAGTAACAATTTTCAGATTGTGCTCACGGGCAAATATTTCCAGATCCGGCATCCTCGCCATTGTGCCGTCGTCCTTCATGATTTCGCAAATCACGCCCGACGGGGTGAGCCCTGCCAGACGGCACAAATCCACCGAACCTTCTGTCTGGCCTGTTCGTACCAGAACGCCTCCCTTGCGGGCCAGAATCGGGAACACATGGCCGGGGCTGACAATATCATCCGATTTTGCCGCGGGATTCACCGCGGTCAAAATCGTGGTGGCGCGATCCGCCGCAGAAATGCCCGTGGTCACACCGTTGCGCGCTTCGATGGAAACCGTAAACGCGGTGCCAAAACGAGCCTGGTTGTCTTTCACCATCAAATTGAGTTTCAGCCTCTCGGCGATTTCCTCGTTAATCGTCAGGCAAATCAACCCTCGACCCAGACGAGCCATGAAATTAATCGCTTCCGGTGTTACAAACTGTGCGGCCATGCACAGATCACCTTCGTTTTCCCGATCTTCATCATCTACGAGAATAACCATCTTCCCGTTGCAAATGTCTTCAATTGCTTCCGAAATTTTACTGACTGCCATTGGACTTCCTTCTTATTTAATAAAACCATGTTCAGCGAGAAAATCTTTATCGATTCCCCGCGGTGTTTGCAATAACTTTTCTACATACTTTCCCAGTATATCCGTTTCAATGTTCACCCATTCCCCTTCTTTTTTTCCGGTCAGCGTCGTACTGACGGCGGTGTGAGGAATGATATTAACATAAAACCGGCCTTTTTCAAGCTTGTTCACCGTCAGGCTAATGCCGTCGACTGCGACAGATCCCTTTTCCACGATGAAACGCAACAATGGGTCCGGGGATTCAACGGCATAAATAATTGATCCGGACTTCTGTGCTTTGCTCAGAATGCGGCCAATCCCGTCCACATGGCCCAGCACAAAATGGCCGCCTAAAAACCCGCCGATGCGCAGGGATTTTTCCAGATTGACGCTATTCCCCACCTGAAGAAATTTGAGTGTTGTCCTGCTTAAGGATTCGGCAGACACGTCGGCAGTGAATGTCCTGGCCGTTTTGGATGTCACGGTCAGGCAGGCGCCGTTCACCGCAATACTGTCGCCCAGGGACACCTCGCTCAGATCGATTGGGGTTTCTACTTCCAGCAAGGCATCCGCACCTTTCATGGTCAGGCGGACAACTTTCCCCATTCCTTCGACAATGCCGGTAAACATAATTATTTCTTACCCTTGCTTAACAGATCCTTTAATTCGGACATAAACTCCCCGACATCGCGGAACTGCCGGTAAACCGAGGCAAAGCGGACATAGGCAACGCCGTCGAGCACCTTGAGTTCAGCCATCACTTTCTCGCCAATCACCGAGGAAGGAATTTCCTCACCCTGGTACTCCTGACAGGCAGCTTCCACGTTCTCGACGATTTTGTCCATGTCCTCCATGCTGATCGGCCGTTTTTCACACGCCGTCATCACACCGTTGCGGATTTTTATCCGGTCAAACGGTTCGCGCCTGCCGTCCTTTTTCACCACCATCGGTAGAATATCTTCCACATACTCATACGTGGTGAATCGTCTTGCGCAGCCCAGGCATTCCCGGCGGCGGCGGATGGCCTTGCCGTCTTTGCTGATCCGGGAATCAATCACCTTGTTTTCCGCGTTACTGCAAAAAGGACATTTCATGAGTCTGCCTGCCTGATCCTTTTATCATTTATCCAGCTGTAGAACGCTGATTCCCGCTTCGCTTAACATATCCGCGGCCAGTCTGTCACTGTAGCCATCGCGAATGACGATGCGTGTAATGCCTGCGTTAATGATCATCTTGGCGCAGATGACACACGGATGATTGGTGCAGTATAAAGTGGAACCCTTCGTGCTGACTCCGTGCAGAGCGGCCTGAATAATGGCGTTTTGCTCTGCGTGAAGACCGCGGCATAATTCATGGCGTTCTCCCGACGGCACGTTGAGCTGTTCGCGGAGGCATCCGATATCCAGACAATGCTGCAGTTTGGAAGGAGCGCCGTTGTATCCGGTGGCCAGAATCCTCCGGTCGCGCACCAGGCCGGCGCCTACCGCACGGCGAAGACAGGTGGCGCGCCTTGAAACCAGTTGAACAATATCCAGAAAATATGTGTCCCAGTCGGGACGGGAATTGATTTTGCCCGAAACATCCTGCGACGGCGCATGTTTTTCCGCCATAGTCTTCTGCTTTCCGATGAGCCGTCCGTGCCCGCGCTCCGCCGCGTTCTGCTTTATCCTTTTATTCTTGCCGCATACAGCGGGAACCGGGAGCAAAGCTTTTTGACTTGTTCGGCCACAGCCTGAATTTTTTGCTCATCATTGATATGATTGATCACATCGGCAATCAGCGAAGCGATGAGGCGCATTTCATTTTCCTTCATGCCACGGGTCGTGAGCGCCGGCGTACCGATTCGGATGCCACTGGTAACCATCGGCCCCTGCGTGTCAAAAGGAATACCGTTTTTATTAACAGTAATGGCCGCGCGGTCCAGAGCCTCCTGCGCGTCCTTGCCCGTCACGCCTTTGGCAGTCAGATCAACAAGCATCAGATGATTGTCCGTACCTCCCGATACCAGTCGGAAACCGGAATTCTTCAATTCGTCCGCCATGGCTTTGGCATTTTTCACAATCTGCTGCTGATATTCCTTGAATTCGGGCAGCAGGGCCTCTTTCAGGGCTACGGCTTTGGCGGCGATGACGTGCATCAGCGGGCCGCCCTGCATACCGGGGAACACCCGGCTGTTGAGGATTTTGAGGTAGGGTTCCTTGCACATGATTAAACCACCGCGCGGTCCTCGCAGGGTTTTGTGCGTCGTGGTGGTGACATATTCGCAGATGGGAATCGGGGACGGATGCAGTCCCACGGCTACCAAGCCCGCAATGTGCGCGATATCCGCCATGATCACCGCCCCGACTTCATCGGCCACGGCGCGGAATTTGTCGAAATCAATCGTTCGCGGGTAGGCGCTGGCGCCGACCACAATCATTTTCGGTTTGTTTTCCCTGGCAATCACGGCCAGCTCGTCATAGTCGATAGTTTCCGTGTCCCGGTTGACGCCGTAGGGAACGATTTTGTAGAATTTACCCGAAAAATTTGCCGGGCTGCCGTGAGACAGATGGCCTCCATGCGACAGGTTCATGCCTAACACCGTATCACCGGGAGCGCAGGCCGCGAAATACACGGCCATATTGGCCTGTGTGCCGGAGTGCGGCTGTACATTGACCGCCTCCGCGCCGAAGAGTTTCTTGCAGCGTTCGATCGCCAGCGTTTCAGCAATATCCACATATTCGCAGCCGCCATAATAGCGTTTGCCAGGATAACCTTCGGCATATTTGTTGGTCATTATGCAGCCCTGGGCTTCCAGAACGGCTTCACTGACAAAATTTTCCGAAGCGATGAGCTCCAGTTTTCCCGCCTGACGTCTGGTTTCCAGATCAATGGCGTGGGCAACTTCCGGATCTACTTTATCTAAAAAAGACATCGAAAACAATTCCTCCCCACAAAAAACATCTATGCGCAATATTTTTTAAATACGACTACGGCGTTAACACCGCCAAACCCGAAACTGTTGGACATCGCAGTATTGATTTCTTTCTCACGGGCGACATTGGGCACAAAATCCAGATCACATCCATCATCCGGGTTTTCCAGATTGATCGTTGGCGGAATCATGCCCTCCTGAATCGCTTTGATGCAAAAAATCGCTTCTACGGCGCCTGTGCCTCCCAGCATGTGGCCTGTCATCGATTTTGTCGAGCTGACCATCAACTTTTTGGCATGTTCACCAAAAAGATTCTTGATCGCCTGTACTTCGTAAAGATCATTAAGCGGTGTCGAGGTGCCATGTGCGTTGATATAGTCGATATCGGTCGTTTTCAAACCGGCATCTTTAATCGCAACGCGCATGCTGCGTCCAGCGCCTTCGTGTTCAGGCGGGGGAGCGGCAAGGTGATAGGCGTCAGATGTACAGCCGTAACCGATCATTTCGGCATAAATCCGCGCCCCTCTTTTCAGGGCAAACGATAATTCTTCCAAAATGATCACACCGCACCCTTCGGCAATAACAAAACCATTGCGCCCTTTATCAAAGGGGCGGCTGGCTTTTTGCGGCTCGTCGTTACTGGTGGACAGCGCGCGCATAGCGCAAAATCCGCCAACACCGAGCCTTGTCACAGCCGCTTCTACGCCCCCGGCAATCATGGCTTCTGCATCGCCGTATGCTATGGTTTTATAAGCGTCGCCGATAGCTGTTGTACCTGAAGCACAAGCCGTCACAGAACAATTGATGGGTCCCTTGGCGCCGAAGCGCATGGAGACATGACCGGCACCAAGATTCGCTATGATGGAAGGAATGGCAAACGGTGATATCTTGCGGGGACCGGATTGGATGAGCACCCCGACTTCTTCCTCAATCGTCAATGCGCCGCCCATACCGGAGCCGATGATGACGCCAACCCGCTCGGCAATGTCGGGGTTGATCGTCAGAGCTGCATCTTCCATTGCCATCTGAGTTGCGGCAAGAGCGTAAATGATAAAATTATCGTATCGGCGGACTTCTTTTTTATCGACATATTGAAGAGGATCAAAGTTCTTGATTTCCCCTGCAATGCGGGACGCAAAAGAAGCGGTGTCAAACCGGGTGATAGGACCGATGCCTGATTTTCCGGCAATGGCGTTTTCCCAGGTTTCCGAAACGGATGTTCCAAGGGGAGACACGGCACCAAGGCCCGTTACGACGACACGCCTTTTCATGAGCAACGATCCTGATGTGAGTAATTAATCAATTTTAATGTTTTTTGCCCGGATAAAATCGACAACATCCTGAATTGTCCTGATTTTTTCCAGCTCTTCATCGGCAATTTCCACACCGAACTTTTCTTCCATTTCCATAATCAGCTCAACAAGATCCAGAGAATCAGCGCCAAGATCATCAATAAAAGATGCTTCCAGCTTGCACTGTTCCCGGGTAACATCCAGCTGTTCCATAACGAGTTGAATGACTTTTTCTTCTAATTCTGATGACATGAATTCCCTCCCTCAGTCAATGATTGGACTAAAAATACACCAGGTGGTGACCTTATTACCTGTTTTTCAAAAAAAAATCCTTATTTTTTTCAGTGGAAACATCATTCGCCTTTTCAGGCCCCGTAAGATTTCGGCGGCTCAGCATTTTCGGGTTAAAATAGCATGTTTTTGTCAGCAAATACACGCTCTTTCATTAACAGGACAATCTATAATTGACCCGTCCGGATTATTCTGAACCACCCGTCATAAAAAACAGGCGGTTAAAAGAATTCGGCCGTTACCTCTACCGGGTTTGCTGATTTAGGAAATTTTTTCAGCCGGAATGACTTCTCTACCTTTATATGTACCGCAATTAGGGCAGACACGGTGCGGCATTTTCGGTTCATTGCATTGCGGACAAACCGCCAATGCGGGCTGTTGTAAGAAGTCGTGCGCTCTTCTTGTATTGCGCCTCGTTCTGGAATGTCTTTTTACTGGATTTGGCATGGCAAATTATCCTCTTTTTATCATTATTGTTTAACGTTTAACTTTAAGATTTTTCAGTACGGCCAGACGGTCATCTACTGCATCCGAATGGCAATTGCATGAACCTGTATTTAAATTGTTACCGCAACGCGGGCACAATCCTTTACAATCTTCGGTGCAGAGAATCTTCATCGGCACCTGCAGCACGATCTGTTCGCAGATAATTGGCGCCAGATCAATAAAATCACCGCGATAATAGCATGTTTCAAGTTCCTGAACTGTGAGTTCCAGGTTTTCCTCAGTTTCCTCTTTTGCCGGAACCAGGGTGTAGGTAAAATCCCCACCTATCGGAATCATCGCCAATTCGAGGCAGCGGCTGCACTCCTGGCTGATTTGCGCGGCCAGTTCCCCCCGAATATAAATGGTATCGCCTGAACGGGTAACCAGGCAGTTAATATCCGCTCTGACAAGTGAAAACTCGGGCAGTTCATCTGCAGAAAAGCACTCTTTGAACCACGCGGCATCTTCTGAAAAAGCCAACCGCAGTCCTTCTTCGGGAAGAATCGTCAGATTAATTTTCAAAGAATCAGACATGGAACTACTCTAACTGCCTTCTATTAAAAATTAGCCAATCGCATTAAGCTGGTGAGTTAATGATAAATTTGTTTTGTTGTCAAGAACAATTTCATCAACAAAAGGCAAAAGATTCTTGACAAAAAGCGAACCGCAATCCTATAAAAGCGCAAAAAATAAGGGAAACAACATGCCTGACAAAATTCGTACCCGATTTGCACCCTCACCCACCGGTTACTTGCACATCGGGGGAGCGAGAACCGCTCTTTTTAATTGGCTTTTCTCCCGTCATAACGGTGGGGAATTTGTATTAAGAATTGAAGACACGGACCAACAGCGATCCACTGACGAATCCACAAAAGCAATCCTCGATGCCATGACCTGGATGGGCCTGAACTGGGACGAGGGGCCTCATTTTCAGGCTCAACGGGTTGATCTTCATAGAGAAATGGTACAAAAGCTCATCCATGAAGGCAAAGCCTACTACTGCACCTGTACACCGGATGAACTTGAAGCAAAAAGAAAAGAAGCGCTGGCGACAGGGAAAAAACCAAAATACGACGGCACATGCCGCGATAAGGATTTAAAGAAAACTCCCGGCAGCGTTGTGCGGTTTCGCGGTGCGCAAACCGGCATTACAATTGTAGAAGACCTCATCAAAGGTAATATCAGCTTCAATAATGAAGAGTTGGACGATTTGATCATCGAACGCGGCGACGGCTACCCCACTTATAATTTTGCTGTCGTCATCGATGACGCCCTGATGAACATCACGCATGTCATCCGTGGCGACGACCACGTAAACAACACCCCGCGCCAGATTTTAATGTATCAGGCCCTGGGTTTCGACGTCCCTCAATTTGCCCATGTACCGATGATTCTGGGAGCGGACAAGGCCCGTTTGAGTAAACGTCATGGGGCGACTTCCGTCATGGCCTATAAAGAAATGGGATTCCTGCCGGAAGCGCTTGTCAATTATCTGGTGCGCCTTGGCTGGTCGCATGGTGATCAGGAAATTTTTTCGCTGAAAGAACTGATTGAGCACTTCGATTTTTCCGCCGTCGGCAAATCGCCTGCGGTTTTCAATCCCGAAAAACTGCTCTGGCTCAATGCGCACTACATAAAGGAAGCAAAACCCGAACGGTTGATGGAAGAGATGAAACCCCTGTGGGCCGCCGGAATCAGCACTGACGATGCAGATTTCACACAAAAAGTAATTGTGGATTTGCAGCCCCGCGTCAAGACACTGGTTGAACTGGCCCAGATGGCGGATTTCTATTTTGCCACTCAGATACAGTATGAAGAGCAGGCCGCCCGGAAGTTCCTGGTGCCTGAAGTGGCTGGACATCTTAAAGCGATAGTTGTCATGATTCCGGCAATGCAAAACTTCAGCAAAGAAGGCATTGAAGAATTCCTGAAAAACTTTATTGAAGAGCATAAAATCAAATTCAAGGCCATAGCCCAGCCGCTGCGGGTGGCACTGACCGGTAAAACGGTCAGTCCGGGCATTGATGAAATCATGGTCACCCTGGGCAGGGAACGGGTGCTGCAAAGAATCAACGACGCGGTTGCCTATATTGATCGCCAGAATCAATAAGCGCGTCCCGAGAGTTGCAGGTCATACAAACCGTCCGTCAATTTCATCTTGACTTTTTAAGTCGAATTGAATAGATACTGCCCCTCGACTTTCACCGCCCTCATGGGATCGATAAGTCACAGAATCCAGGATTCCAGCTTCCGTGCCATAAATTATAATCCTGGTCTTCAAACAAAATGGTCCCATCGTCTAGTGGTTAGGACGCTGGCCTCTCACGCCGGAAACCGGGGTTCAACTCCCCGTGGGACTACCAGAATATAATCAAATACTTAGAAATATTTTTCATCATCATATCTAGTTTTTAAAAATCTTTCCCCCACACTATTCCCCACATCGTGTGCGTCAATAGGAATCAAGCAGTGATAAGGTGAATTTTTATTGAATGCACGGCAGCATGCCAGGAGGACATGACCACATGATCGGCAAAACTCTTAAAGTTATGTCGCTCAACAAAATGGAAAACTTG
>JBDKUG010000246.1:0-9504 GCA_039679815.1 Smithella sp. | reverse complement strand
AATAGTGCTTCTTTAAAAGCTGGAAAACACAGTTCGGGTTTTTGAGATTTTTGTCTTTCAGAATAACGCCGTCGGCACCGGTTTGATAAGACCAGGTGCCCTTATCATACTTGCCGTCTGTCAAGCCGGAAAACACACCCTTGTTTTCTCCGGGCATTTTCAAGGCCGGATTGACCAGGAAGCTGGCATTCGTATAATTTTTGACATACTCTTCAAAATACAACTTGTTGTCCAGTATGTATTTAATCATGCCGCCCAGGAAAGCGATATCCGTTCCTGAACGAAGCGGCGCGTAGAGATGGGCCTTGGCCGCCGATTGCGTAAAGCGCGGATCCACACAGATGACTTTGGCCCCCCGCTTATCAACAGCTTCCTGTATCCATTTCCAGGAAACAGGATGGTTAGAAGCAGGATTGCTTCCCATGATTAAAAGTACATCACTGTTTTTAAAATCGATCCAGTGATTGGTCATTGCGCCGCGTCCGAACGACTCTGCCAGAGCCGCTACAGTTGGACTGTGTCAGATACGGGCCTGATGTTCGATGTAAACCAGGCCCAACCCCCTTAAGAATTTTTGGTATGTGAAGCATTCTTCCAGGTCCATCGCCGCGGAACCTACGGAGGCAATGCCATCCGTGCGGTTGACGACTTCGCCCTTCGCATTTGTTTTTTTGAAACTGGCGTCGCGACTCTTCTTCACATTTTCCGCGATTTTCTCAAACGCCCATTCCCACTCGACTTCCTTCCACTCCGTGGCGAAAGGCGCGCGGTAAAGCGGCTTGCCCAGACGATTTTCATTGACGGCCATCTGGTAGATCGAGCCGCCCTTGCTGCACAAAGAGCCCTTGTTAATGGGGCTGTCCGGATCCCCCTCCGTGTTGATGACTCTCCCGTCGCGTACGGACACGATGATACTGCATCCTACGGAACAGTAGGGACAAATCGTCGTGGTTTCTTTTGCGTACTTGATTTTCAGGTCTTTGGCGTGGGCGGATGCCGGTTTCAGGCTGATGCCTAATCCGCTCACAGCCGCGACAGCGCCGGAAATCTTCAAGAAACCTCTTCTGCTGACGTTCATGAATTCCTTCTCCTTTCTCAGAATTTCAAAATATTCTTTTCATGCTCCGCAATCTAAAACCTGCATTTGTTTCCATTCAGCCATCATTTTCAGGGAAAAGCTCTCTGGAAAAACCAAGACAAAGGAGCATGATATTTTCTAGAAAATAACGCTTAATGACCGCTTAATGCGCGTTGCTTTATATATTCAATGGCAGTCGTTGTCAATGTAAAATTATGAGTATTTTCGGAATGTTATGTCATTTATGACATAACATTCCGAAGTTGATGCTTATGCTGTTTATTTATGATTAACATCGGGTAAATTATAGATTATCACCCCGCCATGATTCAATTCATGCGTGAGTGATTTCTGAGACAGTGACTGACCTTCCAGAAAGTCAGGTACAAAAAACAACCGTATGTGCCTCCTTATTGATCACATCCTTTTACGAAATACTACCCATTGTGTTATAATTGATAAAAAAACACTATATGTTGATTTATTTCTTGATTATTCTTTTACTATATGCTAGTGAAAAAACACGAACCGGTTGTCTGACGAACCACCAAAAGGTGGTTGCTTATAATCACTAAGTATCATCAGCAACGGAACGGGACCGTCACCGATGGCAAAACTTTCCCGGGTGCGATCTGAAGGAAAGTGAATCATACTGATCGCATCTCGAACGCCATTTGTAACGGTTGCAGGGGTCAACTAAAATTAAAACCTTTCAGAAAAGGCGGATCGTAACTGATCCGCCTTTTTTTCGCGCAATGCGTTGCACCCTTCCATCTTTAATATATCCGGATTTTTCCGATTTATAGATTGAATATCAGATTAACAAAACGAAGATAAGGCCGCAGAGCGGGTGTACCGCCGCCTTCTGAAACAATCTGCATAACCCGCGCCGTATCTTTAACAACGGCTCCGCCCAGATGCGTAATGCGCGTATCGTGAAAAATCTCCGGCATAAGCGGAGTGGATGGACCCATCATTGCGATCAGGCGCGGCGAACCAAGCAGGTTTATCATCTCCTCAAATGTATTATTCAAAAGCGTTGTGGCGGTGATGATTGCGACATCACATTCTTTGAGTGCCTTTTGCCTGTCGTCAGGCGAAAGGATTTCCAGACGTTCAGGGTTTTTCTCAATCACAGTCAGGTTGGTGCCCGTAGCGCGGATGCGTTCAACCAGCGGCGAAAAAAGGCCAACCATCGCCACTTTTTCTCCCGGTTGCAAATCGAAACAGGAGGTTGCCTCACGATCTTCCATCTGGTCAACACATGGTTCAATAAGAGCATTGGCCGTGGCCAGACCGATTGCCCGCTTAATGTGGTTCTGGCTTTTGATGAGACCGGCAAGCGCACCCGAAGCGACTGAACCTGCATAGGTTCCCGCTTCTTTTAAAACCGTGCAGCCGGTTGGTGTTGTTGCCGGCAGGATAGCGGCCAAGGCTGCTGCGCCGTTATCAAGCTTCACAGCTGCATAGCTCAGGCCGATGCGCAGATCAGCAATTCGTCTGTTTTTTGCAGTCTCTTCAAGTTTTTCGTAGAGACGGGCCAGAACCGTACCTGGTTTAAGCATATTAATTATTTCCGTGCATCGATGGGAACCAAATTGCGATAAGGCGTTTCTCCTTTGCAGCTCCGACACTTGTCGCCGTCCCTGGCCGGATAGGCCTCATCGCAGACCGGGCAGACACTCACCGGCCCCATTTTCTTACGGCGAACTTTTTCGGGTTCCACCTGCACGCGCTGGATGCCGAACAGGCCATGTCCCGCTTCCCTGATTTGAGCAAGAAGTAACTCTGGATCCTGTTCGCTCTTTTTCTTCTTTTTGAGATACCAGTCACGGATTGCCGGCCAGGCATCAAGCTTTTTTGTGTCCAGATAAACGCGCACACCGGCCCCAGCGTATTTTTCATACAACGTTACAGCAAATTTGCCGAAAGGAACAACACTCAGCCATCCGTTTCCGATGGTGCAGGGCGTCAGAATCTGGACAGCGTCGGGGAGACAAACCGGCGTCTCGCAGACGGCGTCGAAAAATTCCCCATCGGGCAGATGCTTCATCGCCAGGTCAACCATGAAGCCGCCGATGAGTAGTCCCGGTGCGAGCGCACCATGAAACGATTTAACCAGATGGAGATACTCTTCATAGGAATAGGTACAGATGTTCATAAATTTTAACTCCAAATTTTATCTCGATGCGTTTTCTTAAACGTTATCATTAATACACCAATGACAAACGCGGCTCCCGCGCTCCCCTGGATACTGCCTGCGACCCCGGTTCACGCGTAATCGTACGCTGCAGCCAGCCATCATCGTTTTTCCCGTCGACAACCGGCAGAATCTCATCGGCCAGAAACAGGGCCTCATTAATATCATGTGTCACATAAATCACCGGACACGACAGTTTCCCTTTCAAATTTTTAAGTTCTTCCCGCAGACCCCTGCGCGTGATCACATCCAGCGCGGAAAACGGTTCATCAAGCAGCAGCAGCCGCGGATGGCGGGCCAGCGCCTGACAAATGGCGCAACGCTGACGTTCGCCGCCGGAAACCATGTGCGGCCTGCGTTTCTTTAAATGCTCAATCTTGAACAATTCAAAGAGTACGTCGACCTCTTTTTTATCAACCGCTGCAAACGCGGCATTGTCGTAAAGATTGAGGTTCGGGAAAAGCGTGTAATCCTGAAACACATACCCCAGGCGGCGCTTCTGCGGCGGGATATGTATACATTGTCCGGCATCAAACCAGACCTCATCACCAAAAATAATTCTGCCGTCATCCGGTTTTGCAAGCCCCGCCAGCATCCGGATGACTGTTGTTTTTCCGCCACCGGAGGGACCGATCATCACCATCATGCGTCCCGTCGGGCAGGTAAATGACAATTCCAGATCAAAATACTTCAATCTCTTTTTGAGCGTAGCGGAAAGGGTCATATGCGGGAATCCTCGTTCAACCTGTTCACCAGCAGTAAAAAAGCATAACTGATCGGGATAAAACTCAGAGCAAGAAAGCCCGCGGCGGAATAGTCCATCATTTCCACCGCCTCATAAATGGCAATCGACGCCACTTTGGTTTGGCCCGGAATGCTTCCGCCAACCATCAGTAATACGCCGAATGCGCCGATCGAGTGCAGAAAAACCAGGACGGCGGAGGCGGCGATGCCGCTCACTGAGTTGGGAATGATCACCCGCAGAAAAGCCGCCCGCTTCGACAAGCCGAGAATATATGCGGCATCCAGCAGACGCCGGTCAATTTTTTGAAATGCAGCCTTCATCGGCTGGACGGCAAAAGGTATGGAATAAATGATGGATGCAAGGGTGATACCCAGAAAGGTAAATAAAAGTGATCCGCCTGTCAAAGACTCCCATATGCCACCGATCCAGCCCCTCGGTCCCATGAGGATGATCAGATAAAAGCCGATAACCGTCGGCGGCAGCGCCATCGGCAGATAGATTAAAGCTTCCACAAACGATTTCCCCGGAAAATGTTTATACGCCAGAAGATAAGCAATCGGCGCGGCAATGACCATCAGAACGGCTGTAGTAACCAGGGCCAATTTTATTGTGACATAAAGCGCAAGATAGTCCATTTAACGATAACCATATTTCTTTTTAATTAGCGTAGTCTGATCAGACATTATGTAGGTCATAAAAAGTTCAGCGCCAACCTTATTTTTTGTTCTTTTCAAAATACAACCTGCCTGCACAATCGCCGGCGCTTCGGGAATATGATAGAAACATCCGACCTTGCCTTGGGGACCGGATGTGGCCGAAAGCGCACAGAAACCGGCTTCCACCGCCTGCGTGCTCGCGTATTGAAAAGCCTGGGCAATGTCCTGGCTGTTAACCAGTTTGCTCTGCAATACCTCCCACAACCCGGCTTTTTGCAATGCTGCTTTGGCCGAAGCACCGTAAGGCGCCGTCAGAGGATTGGCGATGGCGATCTTTTTGATCTTGTCGTTTTTTAAAGCGTCCTGCCAGTTTGAAGCATTGCAGAAATCTTTATTGGCCGACCAGAGGATGGCCTGCCCTCGCGCGTAAATGAAGGTCCCATCCGTGAATCCTTCTTTGTGCAGCAGATCCGGACGTTGTTCATCGGCGGATAAAAACACATCATAGGGAGCGCCGTTTTGGATCTGGCTGTAGAGGTTGCCTGTGGAAGAAAAAGTCGCCTCTACTTTTACGCCCGTTTTCTTTTCGAAGTCCGCCGCGATTTCCCTGAATGCTGAAATAAAGTTTGCCGCCACGGCAACGGAAATTTTTTCCTGTGCAGCGACGGAAAAGGGATTCATCAATGTTATCAGAATGAAAGCAAGGACAAGTTGCTTATTTTTCATTGAAATTTCCTTGAAGATATTTTCTGTGTTATAAATAACATATAATCTTACAAAAAACATCCCGCAATTGCAGCGGGATGTTTTACCCCCTATGTAAGCCTGTCAATCCTTACAGCGCATGCTTTATACTCCGCTGTCTGCGTCACCGGATCATAGACCGGATTGGTCAGCCAGTTGGCGCAGGCTTCGCGGAAGTGAAAAGCCATCCAGACCAGGCCTTCCGGGACCTGATTTGTTACGCGTGCTTTGACTTTCACCTCACCTCGGCGCGACTTCACAGCAATTATTTCTCCGTCGGAAATTCCGTGCGCCTGCGCATCGGCAGGTGAAATGTCCGCCGTTTCTTCGCCAAGCAAGTCATTGATGCCTTGCGAACGACCCGTTTGTGTTCTTGTATGGTAATGGTACAAACGTCGTCCTGTGGAAAGCACCATCGGATATTCCTTGTCGGGAACTTCAGCGGGCGGCGTCCAGTCAATGGCTTTGAGCACACCCAGACCGCAGGTGAATTTTCCGTCCTTGTGCAGCGTCGGGGTCCCGGGATGGTCTTTACTGGGAGCAGGCCACTGGATGCCGTCACTTTCCAGTCGGGCATATTGAATGCCGGCCATAGACGGCGCCAGAGCGGAAACTTCGTTGTCCCAGATTTCCTGAGCACTGTTTGATGCCCACTCGTGCCCCATCCTTTTCGCAATCTCTTTGAAGATCCACCAGTTGGGTTTTGCATCACCCGGCGGCACACTGGCCGAGCGTACGCGGTTGACACGCCGTTCAGAACTGCTGAATGTGCCGTCATTTTCACTCCAGGCCGCGGCAGGCAGGATCACATGAGCAAAGCGTGTCGTTTCCGTCGGGAAGATATCCTGACAGACCAGGAACTCTGCCGATTGCAGTTCCCGTTCAACATGATGAATGTCCGGCTCGGTGTTGGCCAGGTTCTCACCGAAGACATAAAAGGCTTTGACTTTTCCGGTGGTCAGATTTTTCATCATCGTGGGCATCATCATACCGGGTTTGTCAGGCAGCGATTGGACATTCCACGCTTTCATGAATTTCTCCCGCGCCTGCGCGTTGTCCACACGCTGATAGCCGGGAAAAACATTGGGCAACGCGCCCATGTCGCAGGCACCCTGAACGTTGTTCTGGCCTCTGAGTGGATTAACGCCGCCGCATTCAAATCCGACGTTGCCCAGAAGCATCTGGAGATTGGCACAGCTCATCACGTTGTTTACACCGCATGTATGCTCCGTTATTCCCAGGGTGTACATCAGCATCGCCGGCTTCACGGAAGCCAGACGGCGCGCGACGTCCCTGATCGTTTCCGCTGAGACACCGCTGATTTCGGCGGCCCGTTCGGGTGGATACTCCATAACTTTCTTTTTAAGCTCTTCAAAACCAACCGTACAGGACTCCACGTATTTTTTATCATATAGATTTTCAGTGATGAGCACATTCATAACACCGTTGATAAATGCGACATCCGAACCGACCTTGATCGGAACGTGAAGCTGCGCGAAATCCACCATGTCCGTCCGGCGAGGATCGATGATAATAAGCTGTGCACCGCCAAGCACAGCATCTTTGACAAAGGTCGAGGCAACCGGATGCGCCTCACTCATATTTGTACCGACCATCAAAATCATCCTGGCCTTTATAAAATCACCAAAAGAATTTGTCATTGCACCTGAACCGAATGAAGTCGCCAGACCGGCGACCGTCGGAGCGTGTCAGGTACGCGCGCAGTGATCGATATTATTGGTGCCGATCACCGCGCGGAAAAGTTTTTGCATTTGATAGGAATCTTCATTGATACTGCGGGCACAGCTGACGCCGGCAATGGCATCCGGCCCGTCTTTCTTGATAATCTCCTTGAATTTGGAAGCCACCAGATCAAGTGCCTCATTCCAGGAAGCCTCGCGAAACTCGCCATCCTCCTTACGAATCAACGGCGTTTTGAGCCTGTCTTCGGAGTAAATGAAGTCATAGGCAAAACGACCCTTCACGCACAGCCGGCCTTTGTTCGGCTCGGCATCTTCAACAGCCGTTACCTTGACGATTTTGCCGTCTTTGACATGCAGCCACTGCTGGCAGCCGACACCGCAATAGGGGCAGGTGGTCCGAATTTTTTTTATTTCCCATGGGCGCCCCAGACCTTTGGCCTTCTTTTCCGTTAAAGCCCCAACCGGACAAACTTCCACGCACTGGCCGCAGAAAACGCACTCACTTTCATGATAGGGCAGGTCGCCGCCGGTGACGATCTTGCTTTCCGCACCGCGATAGCCCTGCGAAATGGCCCGGTTTACAACCAGTTCATTACAGGCCTGTACGCAACGTCCGCAAAGAATACAGCGGCTGAAATCGCGGACGATGAAGGGGTTTTCATCTTCCGTCGGATAAATATCACTGATTTCTTTTTCGGGAAACTGCAGTTTGGTAATTTTATAATAATAGGCCAGATCCTGCAGACGACAGTTGCCATTTGCTTCGCACATCAAGCAGTTGTGACGACCGGAAGCCAGCATAAATTCAACGATCATTTTCCGGGAACGATGGACCAATTCCGTTTCGGTAAAGACCTCCATCCCGGCTGTCACCGGCGTCGAACAGGAAGCCATGAGTGATCGTGCCCCCTTGACTTCAACACAGCATACGCGGCACGCGCCGGTGGGCGCCGCACCTTTCAGATAACATAATGTGGGAATCTCAATACCGCCGTTTCGCGCCGCATCCAGAATCATTTGACCTGGTTTAAAGGGCGTCTCTTTTCCGTTTAAAAAAAATGTGTCGCTCATACTTGCTTCTCCTGTAAATCATCAATGACATTAATGACATATGCCAAATATGACATATTTAACAAATGCTTTCATACAAAACTATTTCCATCCTGTCAACGCGCAAAACCACATGAGCAAAATATCGGCCAAAAGATATTAAAAATACTCATTTTCCCCAATCGTCATTTCAAGACATTCCAAGCGCAGGCCACCATGGGTTCGTAGCCTTTTCCCTGCATGATCATGTCCAGATGCACCAGAGAGATCGCGGAAATATCCATGTCCCGTGCATGAAGGCGACCCGCGCGATAAAGTGTCACGAGATATTTATTACACTGGTCGCAAACAAAAGCGGATTCCTGTGTTTTGTTCTCGACGTAAAAATAGTCCATTTCCCGCTGGGCTTCTTTTTCACAATAAGGACAGACCACGCGCGTAAACCGCCAGTCCTGACCGCATGAGCTGCAATGCAAAAACCGCTTGCCGCCCTCTTCTTCGATCAGGGCAATCGACGGGAACTCTCCGCAGACCGGGCAATATCCTTTTTCCCATTCAAACACCCCCAGCGCCTCTGTCGATTCTTTCCTCCGCCGCTCAAGCAGAACACGCGCTACCAGGCTCAACAAAAAAGTTGCATTGGAAGGAGATACTTTCAGGTCATTTCCCCAATGCTCTTTCACTTTATTTTCACCGCCTGACTTCTCTTTAAAGTATTCTGCAAGACGCAGTTTGCCTTTTTGAATCAGTTCGGACAGACGGTCCATCTCTGCCGCAAGTTTCGGCATGCCTTCTTTCACAGCCGATGTCAGGGACAATGCAATTTTATTGAAGGGATCATCCGGCGAAAACAAGTTCATCTGCTGAATCACGGAAACACCAGCCTTAAGTTTTTCTTTGTCAATGGATGAATAATCCAACTTTGGTAGCGCAATGGAGTCAGACAGTTGTCTTTGTCGGGCAATAATCGGCCCGAAAGCTTTTAACAGTTCACTGGAGTGAGGATTCTGTTCAATAGCACGGTCGATAATTTGATCCATGACGGATGTTTCCGGATTATTTGGCATTATTTTATAATTTCCTCAATCATTGTATTCAGCAGAAAGCGGCGCACACCGTTTGGATGCACGCCGCTTTTGCCAACATTAATGTTTCTGTAACCAAAACATTCAATTACGCGTGATGTCCGTGGGAGTCATCTTTCTTTTCTTCACCCCAGGCCACCAGCTTGCCTTCATGCTCCATCTCCTTGACCCATTTTGGATGAAGCATGGTCAATACCTTTTTGTCCATCCAGCCCGTAACCATCGCATCGACCGATCCGGGGT
>JBDKUG010000184.1:0-9070 GCA_039679815.1 Smithella sp. | reverse complement strand
TACACGCTGCAGGTCATGGCCGTTATCGCGCTTGTTGGTATGCCGATAGTAATCGGCTATACAATCTTTGTTTATCGTGTATTTAAAGGGAAAGCGAATGCGGACGACCATTATTAGAAATTTACCGGTTGAAATTGAATTCCGCCGTTTATCCGGCACGTTATCATCATGCTTTGATTTTATTTGTGAGTCACAAGTTCCGGAAGCGTAGTGTATAGGAATTTGTAAGTTGAAAATACCCGCCGGGCGAAGGGAATAACGCCCCCGAAGTTTACAGCGTTACGGTTTCCCAATCAACCTTTGGGATTCATGCTCTTGATTACATTGTATTCTGATCGGTCCCGAAGTTATTGATAAAATCGTATATTTCCTGATTGGAGCATACTTCATAGTATTTTCTTGCCGTTTCTTTTGTCTTGCGAAGAGTGTTCGGGTCGATTTCGAAAACAGCAGCTTCCCGGATGATCAACTGCTGGTAATTGCCATTTAATGTGGGCACCTTGCCGGTGTAGAACTGGATATCTTTTGCCTGCCCTTCTTTGAAGGTCACTTTTGTCAGGTTAATCTCGGTGGAGAGCTTTAGAAACCCTTCCGCGCTTAATTCGATTCCGTTGACATTATAGCGCAGGGAATAGTCATCGTTTGTGTTTTCGTTTTCTTCTTCTGCATTTTTAAACACATAAAGATTATAAAAAGGATTTTGATTTCTTATGTGTTTACGAATATATTTACTGCAGCCCGACAGGCGGTCCGCCATGTTGATGGCCGGTGAAATCATGATTTTGGAATCGCCGTCGTAAAGATACGACGGTGGTCCGGAACAGTAACATATCCCGATCCCCAGTTCGAGGATCGGGAGATTGTTTTCCTGGTTTTTGATGTTATAGCGCTGAACGATCTGCAGCATTCTGATTGCCAGTCCACACGCGCGTGCAACGCTGTACCAGCCTTGCGGCGTGTCTTTGTTTTCAAAGATCGACAGGATAATTGCGTCTCCTTCAATAAAGACCTTTTCCGCGCGATAATTCCAGAGAATCTCGGAAATCGGGTCAAAAAAATTCAGGCTGAAGTGTGATGCGGGATTAAGCCCTCTGAGTCTCATCGTGTGACTGATGTTGATCGAGCCGCGAATGTCCGCTTTCAGGATGACATGATTGATAACGGGCTTTTCTTCTTTAATACGTTCCGCGGGCAGCAGAAACTCAAAGAGCGTCTGGTTTCCTTTTGATAATTGCAGGATTTTTTCTTCAGTCACAATACTGATGGCTTCCATCGCGTTTTTCAGTGTAAGAGCATTGTAGATATCCCGATGATACCGGAAAAACTCGATCAGGAAATTAAAAAATTGGACTTTTTTTTCAGCCTGGGTGGCGGATTTGATCCGTTTGACGGTTTGCTTGAGCGGGGCAAGAGGGAGAGTCCCGCCGTGCAGAGAGTTCTTTCGTTTCAATTCCCGGACGATGGATCTTCTTGACCAGAAATCGACCAGGTATTCCCGGATATACCGCGGAGCCATGGGCGGGCAGTAAATGCCGTATATCGATTTCATTTCATAGGCGGCCACAATCTGCTTGAGCATGCCGGTTTTTTTAAATTCTCTGTAAAAAAAATCCAGAAGAATCTGCCGTTTTTCTTTCCTGTCCCGGAGTTCTTTGAGCCTTTCGCCGGATGCTCCCGCGTCTCTGGCTCTTTCCAGGTGTTCCTGTGCGTCAAAACAATTGAACATCTGATGGATGTTGCCGGTTTCCATGATCCATTTGTCAAAATTATTATTACCTTCATTCAAAGGGGATGGATCTTTAAGGTCATTATTGTGTTCTGTTTGCGGCAGGTCTTCCTGCTTTATTTCGTTTTGTTGCAGATCCGTTTTAGCCAGCAGGTCATAGATCATCGATTGCACATTGCCGTAGGTGTCAGGATCCTGGGATCGTTTGCCCAGAAGGACGTATTCTTCGATGAGAAAAAAATCATCACAGGGATCATCGGTATGGAGTACCGGGTTATTGAAAAAAACGCCCGGGAGAATTTTCTCTTCATCAAAATGCGTTTCGCGCATGTTGCGAAGGCTTCGATTTTGAACATCCGTCAGCAAAAGAAACATTTCTTCTCCTGCAAACCGGATAATGCGACTCTGGTTCAGTTTGATATCGGCCAGTTTTTCTCTCGTTTTAAATTCTTCATAATCTGAATGTTTGGCCGATAATTGATAGGCCCTGACCTGCTGTTCAAAATGATCCACCACATTTTTGTACTGGTTCTTGACTTCTTCCAGAAACAATTTTGCCAGCGCGGCCTGCCCCAGGTAATCAATTTGATATTCGCCTTCGGATTTTGCCAGGTTGATTCCATCCAGCAAAACATCTGTGCAGAGATTTTTTAGAATGTCCTTCTCATTTTTGCAGGACTCTTTTTTATAATCCCTGTAAAATTGCTCCGCATGGCTGTGTTTGATAATGACCAGCAGGGTTGTCTTTTTCAGAGCATTGCGGAGTTGAGGACTGATGTGGACATCGAAATGGATGTTGTCCACGCCGAAAGAAAGCTTGTCCAAAGAATAATCGACAAGATACGGCTTGAGAGGCAGGTTTTTTAGCGTCGGCAGTTTTGAGAATGATGAAAAAAAATTCAGCATTGTATCCTTACGGGTGGATGGTCGGTTGTTACTGCATTTACAGTTTGTTATCCGATTATCCTATCAGAGGCTTCCCTCATGCATAAACCAATGCAACGTTTATTCAGAAGATATTTATAAAAATGTTTTCATGATGCTGTGCCGGAAAAGTGAACCATGATCACTAAAAACGCCGCCGCATGGATTTTCTGCATTAAATGAATTTTAGCATAAAGCGGTTTGATTTTCAATTTTCCAGTTTCAATATATATGGAACACGGAATTTGTGCTGGGACGGTTTGCAGAGCCTGCCGTTGCCCGCTGATCTTTCTGTGTTTCAAATACGATGTTATCAATGTAATCCTGCTTTATTTGCCGATGCAGAAACTGGAGAAAATTTTGTGAAGGATATCGTCCTGAATTTTCTTGCCGGTGATTTCATCGAGAGCGTCCAGCGCTTCATGCAGTTCAAAGGCTGCAAATTCCGATGATTGGCCGGTGCTGATGCAATTGTCCGCCGCCGCGAGGCGGGCAAGTGCTTTTTCCAGAGATAGTTTATGGCGCAGGTGGGTGATCATGACGTCATCGCCTATGGCTTCGCCGCAGCCAGTCAAATCCGTCAGGGCCTTTTTCAGAGCATCGAGTCCGTCACCGAATTTTGCCGAAATTCTAAGCGTATGGACGCTGGACAGGGGACAGGCTGCCTCAGGTTGATGAAGAAGTTGTCCCGTTTCCCAGGCAGGAGGCAGATCAGATTTGTTGACGGCAATAATGATCCTGCATGCGCGTTTTTGATTCTCTTCCAGAATCTGCCGGTCTTCGTTTGTGAGCGGCACACTGCCGTCAAGCAAAATGACAATGACATCGGCCTGTTCCAGTCGTTCCCGGACCAGATCAATTCCTTCTTTTTCAATGGCATCCATTGGTGCGCGGATTCCGGCTGTATCCGTCAGGTGAACGCTAAGTCCGTCCAGCTGGATAGTTTCCGTGATCAGGTCCCGGGTTGTGCCTGGAATATTGGTGACAATAGCTTTTTTTCTGCCGGCAAGGCTGTTGAGCAGACTTGATTTGCCAACATTGGGTTTACCGGTGATGACAATCTGGATGCCATCAGTGACTAATCGTGCCTGCCGGTAGGTTGATAAGAGACGGTTAATGCTGGTCATGGCTTCGCAAATCTGCGGGGAACAGGCTGGTGTTTCGTGTCCGGAAACGTCTTCCGTAAAATCGATGGCCGCTTCGATCCCGGCCAGAGCGTCAATCACCAGGGCGCGGATGCTGCTGATTTTGCGGCCAAGGAATCCCTTCAGCTGGGCCAATCCTATTTGCAAGGCTTTTGACGATTGGGCGGAAATCATGGTGGCGAGCGCCTCGGCCTGCGAAAGATCCATGCGGCCATTGAGAAAAGCCCGTTCGGAAAATTCGCCTGGACGGGCGGGACGGCAGCCCAGGGTAATCAATTGTTCCAAAACGGTCTGAAGGATCAAAGGATTGCCGTGGCAGGAAATTTCGAGTACGTCTTCACCGGTGAAAGAGTGCGGTTTCCTCATCAGGGTTACGAGCACTTCATCCAGGATCGTTGTACCGCTGGCTGTGACGATATCGCCGTGATATAAATGATGGGTTTGCCAGGTGCAGTTTTTGTGTGCGGGACGGAAAAGAAGCTGTCCCAGTTCATGGGCCATAGGACCGCTGACGCGGATGATGCCGAGTCCCGCCGCCCCCAAAGGTGTGGCGATGGCTGCGATGGTGTCTGTTTGGGTCATGTTTTACACATTCCCTTAAAGGAACAAGGAAGAAGGTTCAAGGCCAAAGGCTAAAGGTGATGGGCAAGGGGCAACACGATAAAATCCTACGAGCTATTACTATCCACCATTCACCTAAGGCTATGGCCTGTTTTTCGCTTTCGGGTGTCCCCCTGCGTTGCTTCTTTTGGCTGGCAGGACAATGACTTTCCGATACTCGCCTTCACCACGGCTCTTGGTAATCAAATCCTCATCCTCCTGTAATGCCAGGTGAATGATGCGTCGATCATGAGCGTTCATGTGACTGAGTGATAAGGGTTTTTGCGTTTTTTTGACTTTTTCGCGAATCCGCTGGGCCATGCCGAGCAGAGATTCTTCTCTTCTTTTGCGGTACTCTTCCGAGTCCACAACAATCATTTTACGTTCAGAATCGGCTTTGTTGACGGACTTGTTCAGTATGTACTGAAGTGCGTCCAGATTCTGCCCGCGCCGCCCGATTAAAAGGCCGCTTTCATTGCCCGTAATGCTGAGAATGATCATGTCGTCTGTTTCAGCTGCGGTCACCTGGCATTCAAAAGTCATTTTACTCAAAATGCCGGACAGCAACTCTCTGGCTTTCAGAGCGGATGGCGAGGTTGCGGCAACCGGTGCTGCAGGGGGGGGAGTCTTGCCTGCTGTGGTTTCCCCGGAAGTTGCCGATGAAATGGCCGGGGGAACCGGAGTGGTACGATGTTCAGACTTGCGCCTGGTTTCCGATTTTGTCTCCTGTTTTCTAAACGGTTTCTTTTCGGGCTTGATATCCGTCTCTGTATCCGGGCGGCTTTCCGGTTTTGAAATGAATTTCTCCCGGGGTTTACTTTCGTTCCGGACAGGCTCGGAAGTGGTGCTGTTCAATGAAAAATTCATATCGAAGGAAAGCAGGGAAGCGCGGATTCTGGCTTTTTTCGCCATGAGACCTAAAAAGCCGCTGGAGCCTTCGGAGATGATTTCAATGTTTAACTTTTCTCTGGGTACGCCGAAATCACGGCAGGCTTTTTCGATTGCACCGTCAATGGTTTTTTCTTCTATTTCCAGTATTTTTGAACTCATTTTGAACTCCGTATGCAGGGGATCCTCACGCCAGCTTTTTGTTGATATAGTATTGCTGGCCTATCTGTAATATATTATTGAACATCCAGTAGATGACCAGTCCCGACGGGAAGTTTAAAAAGAAGAAAGTAAAAATGACCGGCATGAGCAGCATGACTTTCTGCTGCATCGGATCGCCCATGGCGGGGGTCATTTTCTGTGATATGAATTGCGTGGCGCCCATAATTATCGGGGTAATGTAATAGGGATCTTTGGCCGACAGGTCCTGAATCCAGAAGAAAAATGGCGAATGGCGCAACTCGATGGAATACATTAATGCCTTATACAACCCGAAAAACACGGGAATCTGGATCAGCATCGGCAGGCAGCCGGAAAAGGGATTGACTTTATGCTCGCGGTACAGTGCCATGGTTTCCTGCCCGATTTTGGTCTGATCATTTTTGTATTTTTCCTTCAACGCCTCGATTTTCGGTTGAAGTTTCTTCATTTCGTTCATCGACTTGTAGCTCATGTTGCCCAGCGGCCAGAAAATGATCTTGATAATGGTGGTCAGGATAATAATCGCGATGCCGTAATTCTGAACAAACCCGAACAGGAAGTTGAGAATATACAAAGCGGGAATAGCCAGCCATTTAAACCAGCCGAAATCGATGGCGTTTTCCAGGCCGACACCGAGTGTGCTGAGGAGATCATATTGTTTGGGACCGAGATACAGAGAATATGAGAAAACACTGTTTTGCCCGCCGGGAATAACTTCCTTGCGTCCTTTCGTTCCTACACGGACCATGTTATTTGCGTCGCGTGTCATGACAACGTTCGTTAAAGAAGGATTTTCAGGGATGAGTGATGCGATAAAATATTTGCTTTCATATGCGCTCCACAGCACGTTTGGGCCTAGAATGCTTTCGCCGTTCATTTTTTTGACTTCCGGGCGTTCAATGCTGCCTCCAGCTGAAACAGCCGGGCCGTCGTGTCCGTAACTGTCATCAACTTTTTGGGGATCAACGTACTGGTACCAGTTGATCACGGGGACCTGCGTGATGGGTGACGAGGTCAGATTATGCACTTTCACTTCCAGAGCGACGGTGTATCCTGCCGGATCAAAGGTAAAAATCTTTTCAATTTTAACGGTGCCGTGGAACCTGGAAAAAACGAGTTGCTGCTTTTCTTTGGCATTGATTAAATCCAGCTTACCGGCTGCGGTTTCAAATGCCGCGTTCGGGGAAATATCGGTGCTGGATTCGGGGAATGTCACGGTGAGCGGGTAGGGCATGCCGTTTTGAACATCAACCAGTTCAACAAATTCCTTTGTTTTGGGTTTAACCGGATCTTTACTGCCCGTAAACAATCTTTGTATCTTCGGCCAGAGGTCGTCGGTGCACTCATAGCAATCCTGATAATAATCTTTAAGCTTCATGGATTTAAGGGCGCCGCCGCGGGTAGAGAACACAGCCGTGTAATGAGGGGTTTCTACAAGGATGTCACGCGATGGCGCTTCCGGCTTTGCAGATTCCTCCAGCGTCGCGGGTTTTTCCAGAACAGTTACTTTTTCCTGGGAGGATGCAGATTTTAATGCGTTGTCCTTTTTAATCGAGTCGATGGACTGCTGCGGTGCCGCGGTTTTCTGAGGCTGTTGCGGTTTAACAAAAAATGTCTGATACAGGAAGAGAACAGCCAACGACAGGACGACGGCCAGAATAGTCCTTTTATCCATTCAGGATACCTCCAATTTCAATGTTTACTTGACGGGATCGTAACCGCCTGGATGAAAGGGATTGCATCGAAGGATTCTTTTTATCCCCATGCAGCCCCCCTTCACTGGTCCGTGCAATTGAATTGCATCAATTGCATATTGCGAACAGGATGGGTGAAAACGGCAACATGGCGTGAAAAAAAATGGTGAAATACAGGTCTGGTATAAACGAATCATCAAAACGAGGAATTTAACCAAAGCTTTTTTGAACATTTTTTATCTGCCGGCTTTCCGTATGAAGAGTTCGGTCAATTCGTTGCATGTTTCCTGATAATTAAGAGATGGTATGGTTTTTTTGGCCATGATGACGACATCATGCCCCGCGGGAAACAAGTCTTTGTTGCGGCGGAAGAATTCCCGAATCAGTCTTTTTATCCGATTGCGAAAAACGGCGTTGCCCGTTTTTTTTGTGACGGTGATTCCGATGCGCCTGGCTCCATTCGGGTTGCCGCATATTATCATGGTAAAGAATTGAGAACTTCTTCTGCCCCCCTGCTTGTATATAATCTGATAGCTGCTTTTATTTGTGACTTTTTCCGCTCTTCGGAAACATTGTGCTTTCATGCATAAAAAACCCGCCATCCGTGAGACATGATAACATCTGTTTATACGGTTAAGCGTTTTCTGCCCTTGGCTCTGCGTCGGCTCAAAACCTGCCTTCCGTTTTTAGTTGCCATGCGGACAAGAAATCCATGGGATCTTTTCCTTTTGGTATTGGATTTGTTGGTCAAAGTCTTTTTCATATTTAAACCCCTAAAAGTAATAAGGCAATGCATAAATCATAGTCATATTTGTTTGTCAAGATTAGAGTAGTAAAGTAGTATTTTCAGAAATAGGCCGATATGACCCGGTTAGTCAGTTTGCCGGGTAAAAAAAGGCGGGGAAGTTTCCTATTGTATCATTTGACTATATCGTGATTAATGCGGTACTCATAACAGACCAGTTCCTGCACATACACGTCGTTTCAGCTTTGACTGTCTCTGATGTAAATCCGTTATGACGATAAATGGATAGATTAACAGTTTAGATGGCGGACCTTTTCATTGGAAATATTAAAATATTGTTTTATGAAGACTTCTAAGCCTTTATTATAACTTAATAAATAATAAAATAATAAATAATTGTAAAATATTGAAATTTTCTTCTTGACAGTTTTGGGCATAGGGAGTAGAAGCTCACTTCTGTTCGTCAGAGATGTGCTTGAAGGTAGTTGATGTTTTCATCATGTTCACCGATGGTATTACTCTCGATTGTCAGATGATTTCTGGTTGCTGACAGAACAAAAAATTGAAAATTAAGCTTGACAATAAAATCTCAATGATTTATATGTCAATGCTCGTTTCAAGAAGGCTCTTTGGAAATTGAATAGTGGGAAAATGAATTTGTGGGTCCTATTAATTTATTGAAATGTCAAGCGAGTTTATAAAGGAAGAGCAATCTTCCTTTTACAGGATTAAAACTGGAGAGTTTGATCCTGGCTCAGAACTAACGCTGGCGGCGTGCCTAACACATGCAAGTCGAACGAGAAAGTTGGCTTCGGCCGATGAGTAAAGTGGCGCACGGGTGAGTAACGCGTGGATAATCTGCCCTTAAGTTTGGAATAACGTACCGAAAGGTGCGCTAATACCGGATAATACTGAATGACTACTGTTATTTAGTCAAAGAAGGCTTCTGTTTACATGCTTTTGCTGAAAGATGAGTCCGCGTACCATTAGCTAGTTGGTTGGGTAATGGCCTACCAAGGCTACGATGGTTAGCTGGTCTGAGAGGATGATCAGCCACACTGGAACTGAGACACGGTCCAGACTCCTACGGGAGGCAGCAGTGAGGAATATTGCGCAATGGGGGAAACCCTGACGCAGCAACGCCGCG